>CAZDAM010000094.1:9975-13272 GCA_964503595.1 uncultured bacterium | reverse complement strand
GGCTCTGGGACTTGCAACCCAGCCAATCGAGCCCGGCATTGTCGATGTGATTGTCGCGAGGATCAAGGATGTTCTGGGACTTGGCTGGGATCTGAGTCCGGAACAGCTTCAGAGGGATGCGATTGAAAAGGCTATGACCCGGCTTCGCAAGCAGGTCAGTATCTCGGGTCTCAGAGGTACCAATATTCTGGAAATTCTGGTGGAGCATAAGGACCCCAACCGGGCAAGGGATATTGCCAATACGCTTTCCCATGTTTTCATCGAGCGCTCACTGTACCTCAAGAACAAGGACTCACGGGATTCTGCCCGGTTTCTGGAAAATCAGGTCGAAAACCTCAGACAGAGACTGAATGAAGGGGAAAACCGTCTGGAGGAATTTCAGTTCAGTCAGGAAGCGATTTCACTGGATAAACGGATCGAGTTTCTGGTCGAGCAGCAGATTGTGGTCGCCGAGCGTGACTACGAGGAAGCCCGCCTGGATCTGGAACAGGAAAGAGAGCGGGTTGAGGTTTTAAGTCTTCAGGTTCAGAAAGAACGCTCGCGGAAATCCTCTGGTGACAAGGGTACGGATAAAATTCTGGCCGAACAGAAGATTCTTCTGGAGCTGAAATTAAGTGATCTGAAGCGCAAGTTTACCGATCAGCACCCTGAAGTCATTGCCATTCGCCGTTCCCTCGATCTTCTGAAGCAGCAGCTTGATGATGAGCAGAAAGCCAGTGCCATGGGTCTTCAGCAGGCTTCCAACGAGTTTTTGCAGACTCTTGAACGGGAGTTTTCCGAAGCCCAGCGCAATTACCGGGTGCTTTCCGTCAGGGTGGCCCAACTCGAAAAGCAGCTTCAGGAATTTCAGGAACGCCTGCAGGATATGCTCAAGAAAAAGGCCCGGTTTCTGGTTTTACAGCGTGAGCTCAAGGCGGATGAAGAGCTTTATGAAACTCTTCTGTCCCGTTCCAAGCAGGTTGGAGTCGAATCCGGCCTGAATGTCGGGCATGTCAAACAGATTGAACCGGCAACCCTTCCGGTGCGCCCGGTACGCCCCGGAAAGCTTCTGAATCTGGTACTTGCCGTCATCACCGGTTTCTTTGCCGGGATTGGGCTGATCTTCCTGCAGGAATACCTGGATACCACCCTGAAAACTCCGGATGATATTGCTCCATTGCTTGAAGATACACCGCTGGTGGGTCTCTTTCATGAATCCGAGCTCTTAAGGCGGGAAAGACACCTGCTGCCACGGATTGTGGAAACAAATCCCCAGTCCATGCTGGCGGAGTCCTTCCGGATTCTGCGGGCCAATCTTGATCTTTATTTTGAGGAAGGCATGAAAACCTTCATTCTGACTTCCTCCATTCCTGGCGAAGGCAAGAGCACAACGGCAACCAACCTGGCTTTGAGTCTGGCTCAGGCCGGACGCCGGGTTTTACTTGTAGATGCGGATTTTCGCAAGCCGAAACTGGCGGAGCCGTTTCAGTTAAGTCAGCGTCTTGAGCCGCAGATGACAAGTATGGAAGGCCTTTTTCTCAGCACTCCCCAATGCATGGGAGAGCCCGCCCGCTATCTGAAATCCCGTGAGTTTCAGACCTTCATGGAAGAGGCTTCCTCCTCCTACGATCTGATTCTGATTGATACGGCTCCCCTGAATATTGTCGCCGACACTTCGGATCTGATTCGCCTTGGCTATGGAGTCCTTCTGGTCGTTGGTTCCGGCAAGGTTCGCGAGCAGGATGTTCAAAGGGCCATTCAAACTCTGAACAATCTTAATGCCCGGCTTTTGGGTTATGTGATTTCCCGGATGCCGGAGGAAGCCAGGTCCCGTGAGTATCAGTCCTACTACGCGCCGTATATCAAGGGCTGAGCTTCTGGATGGTCTGGGGCAGTTGCTTCTGGCCTCACTTCTTGGTCTTGCTTTTCTTCTGCCGCTTTTAAGAGGAGCCGTCTGGCCGCTGGAGCAGGTCTTCATCCACTGGCTTCTGCTTCTTCTTTGGGTAGTCAGTGAAACCCGCAATCACCTGAGCGGAAGAGGGGCGCTTTACTGGCTGAATCGCTCAAGGCTTCTGCTCCTTATACCTTTGCTGGCAGCCTCCGGATATGGTCTGGCTGTTTTCAATGCCCGGATTCCGGCATCGGCTCTTCTGGAGCATACCGGCTGGATCAGTGCCATTCTGGCCCTCGCCATTGCCATCAGTATCTGCCGCCAGCCAAGAAGGCGGGAGCTCTTCCTGAGTGGCTTTGCGTTTCTTACGAGTGGCTTTGCCCTGCATGGTCTCTGGCTGTTTTCCTTGCGTGAAGCTCCGGAATGGTGGGAAAAGGCCAGTTTTCTCTCCGGGACCTATGTCAATCACAACCATTTTGCGGGGCTCCTTGAATTGGGGGCCGGTCTTCTTCTGGGCTTCTGTCTTTCCCGCCAGGGTCTGGTTCGGATTCTGGCCGCAATGGGTCTTGTGATTCTTCTGACAGCCCTGATTTTTTCCATGTCGCGGGGAGCCTGGATCAGTCTCTATCTGGCCCTGGTATCAGGGTGTCTGATTCTTATGAGTGACCGGCTTTTAAGAAGACGAGCCCTGCAGGCTGTTCTGGTTCTGATATTTCTGCCTGTTCTGTTTCTTGCCGCTATGAGTCAGTCCGATACCCTGAAAACCCGCCTTGAGAGTTTTATGTCTCAGGAAGGGCAGTATGAGTTTCAGGATTTTCGTCTCAAGCTATGGCAATCCACCCTTGCGGCGATTCAGGCCCGCCCTCTTGAAGGTTTCGGGCCGGGTTCCTTTGGGTATGAAATGCTTCCCTACCGTCAGAAGGGGTTTGAGTTCAAGTTTGATTATGCACACTGCGACTGGCTTCAGCTGGGCATGGAATACGGACTGGTTCAGCTGATTCTGGGTCTTCTTGTGGTCCTGGTTTTCTGGTGCAGTCTTATGAAGAGGTGTGTGGCATCAAGCCTGAACGCCCTGCGTTTTGAAGAATGGGGTGCCGGAGTCGGTCTTTTAGCCCTCATGATTCACGGGCTGGTCGACTTCAACCTGCATATACCGGGAAACCGGATTCTGGCACTGATGCTTTTCGGAGCAGTTCTGATTCCCGCCCGCGAATCTAGGCGGCAAGGTCCAGGCTGAACCCCTGTGACTGGCTTTCACCCATTTCACGGGTGGAAACCATCTGGGTATCATAGGCTTTCTGGGCCTGAGCTGAAATTTTTCCCGGTTTTTCAGAAGTGTCAGCTTTCTTGTTACCTTCTTTCTGAAGGCGCTGCCTGGCACGGTTTTCCATGTTCTTGGCTTCTCTGGCAACAGCCCGATCCTGGGA
>CAZDAM010000094.1:0-9875 GCA_964503595.1 uncultured bacterium | reverse complement strand
GCCTGGCACGGTTTTCCATGTTCTTGGCTTCTCTGGCAACAGCCCGATCCTGGGATGAGGGCTCTGTTGGAGCAAGTGCCGCCCGATAAATCACCTGAGCTTTCCGAATGGTTGCCTGAGGATCTTTTTCTTCACTGGTATCAATAGTGACATGACCTCCGACCCGGTAGCTGCCTCCATCGGGCCCGATCTGATAGTCATAATGAATTCCGCCCTTGGCATAAGGGCCAGCGACCGCAAGGTGAGCCTGCTCATGAGTCTGCACCTGGGCATCACGGAGTTTGAGCTTTTTGACTTCTTCCTGTTCTTCCTTGCTCAGCTCCCTGTCTTCAGAAGTCTTGTCTTTGGAGGATCCCTGTTTTTCGGATTCAGCCGCTACCTGAGGCTTTTCTTCTGTTTTCTCTTCAGCACCAGGTTTTTTGGGGAAGTCTTCCTGAGGATGAGCAAACCCGGACAGACGGGAGGGAGCCAAAGGGGCATTGACGGTAGAGGTAGAGTGCCTTTTACCAGCAGGCATTGAAGAAGGCAGCCGAACCTCCTGACCAAACAGACCGGGCTGAATTTTATTTTCCGGTTGAACCAAAGACCTCAGCCGGATACCCTGTATCGGGTTGATACTGTCAATGCGCACGCTCCATCCTTGGAATGCTGTGAAGACATACTCAACTATACACTATCGGCAGCTTTGCTGCAAAAGTTTAGAGTCCACGAATATATTTTATCAAAAGGACTGAAATGGCTGATTTTTTTGCTCTGCATCAACGCTCAGATCTGGTGCTTTTCAATCATGACGAAAAAACCCGGGTCGGTGTGATTGTCCGGATTCTTCAAAGTGCCTACCTCATCCGCCCACTTGGAGTGCGCCCGGATGAATCCTCATCCGCTGTACTTGAAGTGCAGGAATCCATGATTGAACAGAAAGTAGGAGAACTGGATTTCAGCGCTGTAGAAGAAAACGCTGGGGGCTTTGGATTTGAGGAGTGGGCTGAAGATGACCTCCTCTGATACTGCAAACATCCGCTTCAGGGAAATTGCCGGTTTCGTTCGCTTTCAGTCCAAGGTTTTGCGCGGCCAGCGTCGCCGTGTCGGTTCTGACACCGAAGGCAGACCCACCTGGGGACTCAACATCAAGGGCTATATGTCTGAACTGGGAAAGCTCTGTGATTTTCTCGGAATGGCCCCTGAATCCCAGGAAACATTTGCCCCGGTCAGAACGGCCTGTGAAGAGGCCCGTGCAAAAATCAGCCAGTTGGCAGCAAAGTCAGATGCAGCAGAACTCTATGTCATTGCTGATTCCGATGTCGGCCTGATTCTTGATGCCCTGGAATCCGTCAGGTTCTAGCTATTCCTCCTGTGCTTTCCTGATTGCGGCCACCAGATCCTCTTCCTGAATGGAGGAGCAGGCGTTTGGATCGCCCGTGGATTCGCAGATGCATTCTCCATCATTGCCTGGCGCACTGCTGCAACCTTTTTTCAGGGGTTTTCCGGTGAGAATAAGCCCTGAAGCGCAAAGAGCAAAACAGAAACAGAAGAAGAGAATGGCAATCAGAACAGTTGGCATACGAACCTCGGAAATGCCTTCCACTGATAGGAAGGACTGACAAATTATGATAGTATGCGAATCTTGAGTCTGCAACCGGTATTCCGGTTCTGAAAGAAGGTGGATTGCATGCTGGAACTCAATCTTGCCCGCCAGGGAACAGCCACTGTCGTCAAAATCCTGGGGCGAATCGATCACGCCAATGTTCAGGAGCTTGAAACCATCCTTGCGGGGCAGTTTCAGGAAGGACAGTACCAGATCATTCTCGATTTGAGTACTCTGGATGTTGTGTTCTCCATTGCCATTGGTGTTTTGTGGGCCAATTGCCAGAAAGCCAGAGCCAGGGGAGGAGATATCGTGCTTTTAGGAGTGCAGCCAAGCATCCTTTCGATTCTGGAAACCCTGGGAATTGACGGGGAGCTGCGCCGCTTCGAAGATCTGGATCAGGCTCTGGCCTGTTTTTCCAAAGCCTGAGGCCAGAGAATCTCAGGACAGAAGGGCTGCGATGATGAAGGCAATCAATCCAAAACCCAGCATGGAAATGATTTCATAGCGGTAGGATTTGATCTGCCAGCCGGTCAGAACTCCACTGAGCATGACCAGAAACATACAGAAGAAAGCGAAAGAGGCCATATATTTGAAGGGTTCACCACCCTTGGCCTTGTGAAGCTGAACCAGATAGCGGTGGAGGCTTGCTTTCATGACCTTGACTTCAGCTTTTTGGTTCGGGGTTGTTCTGACAACAACATCGGAACGAGAGCCCCTCCAGCGGAATTCCCAGCTGGCATCTTCACCCTTGAGGCTGAATTCACCCGAGGGAACGGGCAGCTTCTTTTCGATAAGAGCGGCTGAAACGGCCTTCTGGATAATTTCCACATTGGGAGCGGATTCGGTAAGGTTGATTTCAAAGGGAGGCTGATCCAGCCAGGCGCCTTTGTTGCCAAAGGTATAAAGGATTCCCGTAATCATGTAAACCATGAGAAAAGGGAGGGTAAAAGAGGCCAGACAAACATGCAGGTGCAGAAGATTTTTACGTACATTTGGTTTCATGGGCGGCAGACTATCACTGGAATTACAACCTGACAAGTTTGCTTCATAGAGGTTAAGATGCTCGGCATGATTCTTTACATTCTTGCCCTTCTTGCGCTTTGTGTCCCCACTTTTGGTGCCACAGAAGAAGAACTCGAAGATCTGCTTTTGAGGATGAGGCGGCTGGAAGCCCCTGAACGCAAGGATCGAGGCATTGTTGAACCTTTGATGGAAAGGGTCCGGAGCAGCAGGGGGATCCTGCCTATTCTTGAGCAGAACGTGATCTACTGGTATCTCAAGGCAACCAATACCAGAGCGGAAAAATTTGCGTCTCCGGTGGACTCCAACTGGAAAATCTACCGTCGCCGTTCAGAAAAAGGTTTTGCCATGGTGGTGGAAAACTTTGATCCTGTCGGAGCTGTGGTTCATGAGCTGGAGCCGCTCAGGATTCAGGATTCCATGGGCAGTTTTACCTGGCACCCCACCCGTCTTGAGGTTTACTTTACCGATCAGCGGGAAGAGCATCTGAGAGTTCTTCATTATGTCGTGGATGGCGGCAAAATGGAGGTTGAAGTCTCAAGCGGGGATGGTGATTTCTCCCCGGCTATGGCACCAGATGGCGGCTGGCTGGCCTGGTTAAGTTCGCGGGACAAGACTTCCTCCAGGGATTTACGCACGAGTATCTATGTGAAGAGACCAGGAAGCCTGGATGAATTCAGGGTTTTGGGGCTTGGTAACTATATTGCCAACAAGCCAGGAGAAGAGCCTGGGCTTAAATTTGTGGAACCCGATATTCTTGAAGCCCGGATGGCTTCGGGGGAAACAACCTCCGTAAGAGTCAGCCAGGCGGTTGCAGAAGATAAAAAGCGTCGGGAAACCCAGAGCCGCCCGCAGGTGCTGATTCCCAATCTGCCTTCAGAGGGCCCCCGCCCTGATTTTACTTTCCGGGTTGAAGACAGTCTGCCCTTTGGAGAAGGGGTCTTCAAGGTTCTAAAGGTATCCGGAAAAATCAGGATCGAATATCAGCCAGGTCCCAACCAGAGGGAGCTTCTAAGCGAGGGGAGTTTTGAGGAATGGGAAGCACATCCGGGTAAGCCTTATGTTCTTTACGAGGATCGGGCCTGGTATGTCCGGTTTGAAAACGGAAGTCGGGAAATCTGGTATGCCTTTCCCTTCAAAAAGAAAAAAGGCCGTTTTTCTCCACGACTGGAGGACTGTTTCTGTCCGGTGATTTCTTCTGATGGCCGATATGTGGCTTTTCTGCTGAAGCGCCTGGATACACTCTTTGCGGTGATTGCCGATGCTGAAAATTCAGAACAGATTGAGACCGTGGAACTGAAAGGATTGCCCTCGGTTCTGGCAGAAGCTCCGATTCGGTTTATCGGCGAGGAATTTCAGGCCCTGAACCGTCTGGGAGATTGGCGGACCCTTGATCTTGAAACACCTCTTTATGCTCCCAGAGAAAAAGTGGTTTCTCTTCCCAGGGTTTCACGAAAACCGGAAAAACCCAATCCAGAGCTAACGCTTGCCCGTACCGAGTTTTCCGATACCCGGATTCAGGGGCTGATTGCAGCTTTTCCGGACTGGATTCGGGAAGTCAGAAGCCTAGAAGATGTACATAGCCTCAAATGGCGGTTCAATTTACTGCATGAACAGATTAGAATGAGGCGCGAGAAAATTCAGAACCCTGAGGAAAAGACTCCTGATGTCCGTCTTTTGGGAATCTGGATTCGCAAGATGAATGCCATTCACACACTATTGGACAACGCCCAGATTCTGATGGAACTGGAAGAAGAATGAGGAGGCTATTTCCATGCTGCGAAATGCACTGGTTTTAACGACAATGCTCATGTGCGCAGGTTCGGCACTTGCCCGGACCATTCCCTTTCCCAATTTTGAGCGTACCCTCAAGGTGACGGATCGTCTCATGAAGATCCATGGTGTGAGTGGTGAGCAGTACTCCATTCTGCGCTATTCAATTGCCTATAATCTTGCGAATTTCCTTCAGCCCAAGGATTTGTATATGGCCGAATTTCAGACTGATGAACAACTGGCGGCCAAAATGAGCGAGCCCAATTTCTGGGCAGAGAAGCTGCATCGCGATCTGAATGTTCCCTATACCAACGAAGACGTTGAAAAGCGTCTCGATAAAATGCAGACGGAAGTCGCTTTTTTTCTGAAGTACCTGGCGTCCATGAATTACCGCCAGAGCCCCGTCCAGCTTTATGTCTACGGTTCGATTGCCAAAGGCCGCTTCGGAGGCAACAGCGATATCGACATATACATTGACTCGTCGGACAAGGATCTTCTGCGCAGGCTTGAAAATGGTGTTTACCGTGAAGGCCATCCAATGTTTCTTGGTCCCCTTGAAATTCTGACCAGCAATTTTGAGCCCGCGAATATCCTGGACCCTCTGTTGCCGGTATCCTTCCGTGAGCTTAGGGATATCAAAGGTCTTTACGGTGGGGTTTTGAAAGAACTTGGTTTTGAAATGAAAGGGAAAGGCAGGAATTTTGAGATTGTCCGCACTCCAATTCCTCCACGCATGGCAATTGAATTCAACCCAATCGAAGATCGGGTTTTTTATCTGACTATGAAATCCAATGAATGGCTGCATTCTCTGGCCGATCAGTTCACATCCCTGCGCCCGGATTCCGGAAGTGCCGCCCAAAGAACAGCAGAACGACTGAAGGCCGAGGGCAAGCGTCTGGTAAAGAACTGGCAGGAAGTGGAGGCTGATTTGAGCCTGATTGAAGAAGATAAGCCATCCTCTCGTCTGTGGAAAATCAGGGAAGTGATTGATCCTCAATCCTGGGTCAAGATGAAGGCAGAAGGTCTGGTGGAATATATGTCCATGAACTGCCGCAATCAGCGGGAACGTCTGGAGTCCACTCTTGCAACAGCTTTTGGAGACAAGTGACTGCTCTATGGAAATGCTGATCCAGAAAATTGTGCTGAATCCCCAATGCCGGGAGCCATTTCTGGCTGAGTTGGAAACCGCCAATGAACGTTTGAGGCAGGCCAGAGGATTTCTTTCCGGGATCGTTTTGGCCAGTCGCAACAATCCTCTGGTGATCTACTATTTTTCCATGTGGATGGATCGGGCCTCAATCCGTGATTTTGAGGCATGGCTACCCCATTTTCGCGAACTGCACAGGGACTGGATTCAGGAAGTCGTCGAAGAAAATCTGGAAGTCCTTTTGTCAGTGACTCAGGAGGGGGATTTCCGCCCGGTAGGGGACGCTTAGAACTGTGCAGTCATGAAGCAGTTTTTCTGGCTGTTGGGATTTATTCTGACTTCGCAAATTTTTGGCCTGGAAAGGGTAGAGTTGACCCGTTCCGGGCCTCGCTTCTTTCTGAAGAAGGTGGAAGTCATACCAGACGAGAAAGTTTATGAACTGAATTTTCTGGCTCGTTCTTCCTGCGAGGATCTGGAAGGCCGCCTTCTTCTTTATTCCTCTTCCCAGCTCTCCCGGCACCAGACCACCCGTATTCTGCAGAAACACCATCTGACACGGGATGGTAAAGACTGCCGGGCACGTTTGATCCTGCCGCTCTTTTTTGTGGACGATCTCTCTTTACCGGCTTTTCAGTTTGTATGGGAGCGTGAAAATTTTGACAGTCTGCGCCTGGCACTTTCCTGGTATAAGGGCCGGGTCTGGAAAATGGCGGGCCAGAAAATTGAGATTGATGAAGTCTTTCTGGAGCGCATTCGTTTGGAGAAACCCCAGAAAATCCTTGATGAGTTAAGAAAAAGATACCGGGCCTGGCCGGAAACCTCTGCCGGCCAGTTTCTGTTTTTTATGGCAGCTGTGATTCCTGCCCTGATTCTGGGGTTTGGGTTCCTGAAAAGTCTGAGAATCCGTTTTCTGGCGATTTTTCTGGGCCCGGTGCTCCTGCTTGGGGCATCATTCCCTTTTCTTGGGGTCAATCTGGCCGAACAAGTTGAAGAGGCTGTTCTAGGACGTGCCCGCTCGGAAATTCAGTCCGCCTCGATCCGCCTGCGTGGCCTGGGAGAGGCCGCTGAGGCCAACTTTGTTTCTCGCATCAAAGCTTTTGAAACCCGGTTTTCCAAGCTGAAGACATCCATGGAGAAACAGGGAATTTCATTTGAAAAATCAGAAACCCAGAAAAACCCCGAAGCAGAACCCCACCCCCTGGAGAAAGTCCTGGATCAGCTGGCTGAACAGGAAGGCCTGCAGCTGATCCTCTGGAATGATTCCACCAGTTTTGCAGCCAAACCATTGCGTGGTCTTGGAACCTTGAGAACCTTGGTGGGCCGGGTTATCCACCATCTGGTTTCAACCGAATTCAAATCCGATCCGGATCAGCAGATCCTAAGTGAGGTTCGACAAAGATTTGCTCCTCTTAACAATCAACTGAAGCAAATGCGTGAGGTTCTTGGAAGCAGCCGGGAGCTGGATTCATTTCTATATGGACCCCGCCGTCTGTTTCCATTCAATCCGATTCAGTATGGAGCCGCTCCATTTCGCAATAACAAAAGCTTCTGGAGCTGGACTGCTGATGACAATGGTGAAGTCTGGTACATCCTGGGAGGGTATGACGAGGTCCAGATTGCTCAGGTTCTGGTGGAGCTTCTGAAGAAATTTCCGATAGAAGAATCCTATTCCATTGGCATGTACGGAGAAAACCAGTCCCCTGACTGGCCGATCAAGGGTCAGCAGATGGATATTCTGCAGGCGTCCGCTTCTTTAGCCATGTCCTCTTCCAGCTCGATTTTAAGACCGGTACAATTTCGCAATTCCGTAGCCTATATCACAGTCGATCCGTTAAGAGAGCTTTCCAATACCTGGATCGCTCTGGGGCTCGATCTGAATCGGGTCTACCGGGATCGCCAGCAGGAGTTGAACCAGATCGGGTTTCAGGCCCTGACTCTGCTTTTCTTCATGCTTGCGGCAGCCTATTTTGTCGGAACCGCTCTGGCCAGGCCGTTGATGGAATTGACCGAGGGTCTTAAACTGGTTTCAGAAGGAAATCTGAAGAAGGATCTGAAAAGGCATGGGCAGGACGAGCTGGCCCAGATTACGGATCTCTTCAACCGTATGCTGGTATCCTTACGGGAGAAAGAACTGATCACCCGGTTTTTATCGATATCAGCCCGTCGCAATCTTTCCCGGGAAGAACAGACAAGCTACCGTGCCCAGACTCTGGTGCTTTTTGTGGGTATTCCCTGTGACAGTGAATTTACCGCCGACCGTTTTGATGAAAACATGCTGGAGATTCTTGTGGATCACGTGCAGAGAACAGCCGTTCAGTCAGGTGCTTTTGTGGATAAATTCACGGGTAACGCGTTTCTGATTGTTCTGGAAAATCCTCATTCGGAAGATATCGGGAGTCTGCTACGGAAACTGAAAACCCGACTGATGGAGGCTTTGGTTCTTCTGCGCCCTCACGCAGTTCAAGCGTTGCGACTGGGTATTGGAGTATCTTTGGGAGAAGTGGTTCTTGGACATGTCGGTGCCCGTGAGCGGAAGGACTTCACCTGCATTGGCAATACCGTCAATATGGCAGCCCGTCTGATGAACCTGCCTTCTGGAACAGCAGTAACGATTTTTGTCGACAGGCCGACCAGAGATGCTCTTCTTGAAGTTCATTGCCGTCTTAGGGCAGTTGGCGAAATTCAGGTCAAAGGCAAGGAAGAAGCTCAGGAAGTGTATGAGCTGGCGTAGTCTTCAGTGGTTGTTCAGTATTGTCTGGCTGGGAACAGGCCTGCTTTGCTGCCTGCTTCTGGTTTGGGCCACCCAGTCCGAGGAAGAAGCTCTTTTTAGCCGTGCCACCATGCAGAAAATCCAGCAGCGGAATCTGTTGATGCTGGGCCTGGGAGAACAGGAAGATGCCCTTGGGGCTGCTACCGGACGTCTCAATGCCGTGGAACAGATAGCCCGTCCCTATCTTCTGGAACTCAGTCGTCAGTTTTCCAATGGAGATGGTCGCAACTGGCTGAACACTCACCCGATGCCACTGAGTGAATATTCCACCCTGATGATTTTTAGGGGAGGGAAGGTTTTCTACCTCTCGAAGGATTATTTTCAGCCCTATCTGGGGAAATCCTGGGCCAGAAAGCTGGCTTCAGGATTGTCTGATCTGGCCAGTGAGGAAATGGCGGTTCTGGCTTTATCCCGTATTTATTCCTATCCGATGAGCCGCGAGGATTTCCAGGTTACTACCACAAAGTTTCAGCAGATCTATGCCAGAGGGCGCACCTTGCACCGCTGGTACGATGAAAGAAGTGGCTATCAGATTCTGTGGCTGGTGGATCTCGACAATCTGCCAACCCGTATTCTCAGAAGGCGCCTGCACCAATATTTTGCGGAAACAATCGGGGGTAGTCTGTGGCAGGGCCCGGACACTCTGGTCCTGGGAAACCATCAGGAAGTTCTGGCCGAAGGCAATCAGGATATTGGTCTCTGGATTGTATCCGGGCTGCCGGGGAACTTGTTGCGTCTCGCCCATCTGTGGCCTATCTGGGGGCTGTGGATTCTGATCTGGATTTATCTTCTTTATAACGGCGGGGTTCGCCTGCTTGCGACCAGGGCCCGACTGCGTCTGACGATCATCACTGTTTTCACCCTTTCCATTGTGCTGGCAATTTTCTGGAACCTCAAATCCCAGGTCCTGTTTCGCGAAATGGAATTGCAGCGCCTGAAGCTTGAAGAAAGTAGCATCAGGCTTCAGGATAAACTCAATACGGGGTTTCGCAGGTTCGCGGAAACAGAGAGCAGGAGAATTCTGAAAGCCTTTCAGCAGGGTCGGCTCCATGATTTGAAGTTATGGGATGAAGGCTACTATTACGCCATGGCCCAGGAAACCCCTCCGGAGATCTTCACGTCAGCCAGCAAGGAATCGGGCAGAGATGGCCCGAAATGGATTGTCGTTGCGGCAAAGGAAATTCTGACGAAAATTCTGCTGACCCATTTCAAACCAGGGGCTACAGAAGAAGATGTAGAAGCCATCTGGAAGCTCAAAGAAAAAATGAAGGGCAATGATGATATGGTCTCGGATATTGTGCGCTCGAAGACCAGTATTTATCGGGAACAGGATCTCGACAGATTTGTATTTTATCCGGTGATGAATGCAGGATTTTTTGGTCAGTGGAGTATGGCTGGGGAGGCTCCTCACCGTCAGGCGATTCTATTCGCCATCAGTTCCCTTCATCTTATGGATACTTTCTTTCGTACACAGGTCAATCCTCTTCTGGAGGATCATCAGGCCCTTTGGGTTGCCTCCAATCACCGCTATGAAGGCCGTTACCGACTCGGGAATCTATGGAATGAGGAATTGCATG
>CAZDAM010000093.1:0-13291 GCA_964503595.1 uncultured bacterium | reverse complement strand
GTACACTCTGGTTTTCCCGATTCCCTGGCCGGTGATGCCACCACTAGTTTTCAGGACAACCTGGATCTGACCGTTCTGCAGGCGCGACTTTTCCACTACTTCGATATTGATGGCATCTGCTCCGGTCTGAAAGGGATCCAGATTCAATTCCTGACGGAAGCGGCTGAGGGCATCATAGGATGCCCTTTCTGTAGCCTGATTCTGGTACTGGACATTGTTCTGGGGCATGCCGTTGTTGTAAGGATAGCCATACCCATAGCCCGGTCGCTGGTAGCCATATCCGGGTATTTGCCCGTAACGGTAGCCAGGCATCTGTCCGTAGCCAAGATTTGGTTAACCTCCATTTGGCATGCTGCCGGGATAGGCACCGGAACCTCCATAGGGTGGCATCATCATGCCGGCACCCATCTGAAAACCGGGCATATACTGGGTTCCATACTGGTTTTGAGCCTGATAGGGGGCAACGCCAGTAGGATTGGTGTAGGGATTGCGATGAGGCTGGTTTACCAGTCCGGGGACCTGATTGACATGAGCCATCGGATTGTTATAGGACATGACCGGAGCGCCCTCCACAAGATTGGGGTTGTCTGAATAATTTCTTTCAAAACTGTAATTCAGAAGAGGGGTTCCGGCGGTGTTGTCGACAACAGGGCCACGGAAAAAATAGGTATCGCGGTACAGATTGGAATGACTGCCTGTGTTCAGGGAGCTTTCCGGAGCAGGGGTCTGAAAGCTGGCTTTCAGTGCATCAAGCTGTTTGCGAATGGTTTTACGCTCGGATTCAGACTGAGCCGAAGAGAGTTTTTGGGTCAGCATCAGCATTTCCCGTTCCAGATTTTCCCGGTTTGTGGCCCCGGAAGCAGTGATTGCGATCAATGAGGTCAAAACGATGCGCTTCATCATGGCCATCCTTTCCTGTAAAGACTTCTTCATGAAACTACGATAAACACAGAAGCAGGTTTCAAACAGAGGATAAAAACCACTCGTGGATCGTATTTACTGTGTGATTCTAGCTTATTGGGCCAGAATTACGTTTTTATTCATTTTTCTTCCCGGTCTGATTCTGATGCCGGGATGCAGCGGGGCAACCCCACCCATTCCCAACCCTGTTCCAGGGATTGTGAACGGAACGATCCTTTTACAGGATGCAAGCCCTGTGCTGCAGGCCGATGTCAGGCTGGAAAACACGATCTGCCTGCGAACGCAGAACTGTGAATCTGCGATTACGGATGCCAATGGCCGTTTCAGTTTTGGGAAGGCCCAGTCCGGGATTTTTGATCTGGTCGCAGGAAAGAAAGTCAGTGGAATCCAGCAACTGGCCCGGATCCGGCATCTGAGTGTTTCCGGAGAGTCTCTGGTGGCCCGCGATCTGAAGCTGGCTCCAGCAGGGGCGATTGATGGTTTTGTGCGCCTGGAGGATAACACTTCGGCATCGGGCATTCAGGTCATGCTGATTGGAACCAACCGTTCCGTGACCACAACAGCCGGTGGTTATTATTACTTTAGTGATGTGGCCTATACCTACACGGATGATTCCCGCAATCTGACCTATACTTACCAGCTTACCTATGCCAAGGATGGGTATGAACTGAGAACAGTAGACAATGTTGAGGTTTTTGCCGGGGCGACGACGCGGGTCCGAGTGACTGAGGACAGTTTTGGAAATACCATTCCATCTACGGATGTCATGGTTCTGAAGAATCTGGATCCGTCAGGAGAGGCGATTCTGGAGGGCACGATCAATCTGGAGGCCCGATCCGGTTCAGAAGGGGTTGAGGTGGAGCTTTTGGGAACCACGATTCCTCCGTATCGCATTCTTTCGAATGCCGCTGGTGAAAATACCTTCAATTTTGGAGCCGTGCCAGTGGGGACCTACTCCATGGAAGTCAGGCATGCGGATTATTTTCCCAAAACCGTGACGGTTCAGATCAGTGTTGGCCAGACACGGGTGGAAACTTCGGTGACTTTGACCAATGTCGAGCATTTTGGTTCCCATCAGATGGGCTATGATCTGGTGGTATCTCCAGGTGGGCATCAGATCGCTTATGTCAAATACGCTCCTTCCACACCAGCTGCGCACCGGGAACTCCATATCATGGATTCCGGGGGACAGCAGTTTGATACCCGTCTTACCACTGGTGCGAAGGCAACTAATGAAGACCGTGGAATGAGCTGGTCCTATGATGGAAAATATCTGATTTTCATTGAGGAGAATGAGTCTTCCATCAACCAGTTCTACCGTATGGTGGCAGTTCCGTCCGCAGGGGGAACTCTGACTCCTCTGACAGAATACACCTTTGATGTCATGCAGCCAGCCTTTGAACCCATGGGTTACCGTCTTGCCTGGCTGCAGTTTGCGACTTTCGGAGAGTTGAAGACAGCGGATCTTGTGCAAAGGCCTTCAGGTCTGAAACTTGAGAACATGGTGGTTGTTCTTGAGGAAAGAAATGCCCAGATCGGGCGCAACCAGTACTCTTCTCTGGAGTATGGACAGAACGGACGGCTGGTCTTTACCCGTGATGATCTTTCTGGGACCGGGGCTGTTCTGGATCACGGAACCTTTACGGTACCCATCAATGCTTCTGGAAACACTCTTTTGAAATTCAAGGTGATTGATTCGACCCTTTCCAATGCGGCCAGCCTTTCTCCTTCCGAAGATTTCCTGGCCTGGTCCCAGTCGATTGGAGGCAGTTCGGATCGTGGGGTCTATCTGGCCAATATCGATGGAACCGGCCGCGAGAGAGTTGCTGTTGCCTGGGGGCGGGGGCTGGATTTTTCTCCGGATGGCAAATATGTTTACTTCCTGGATCACCGCAGTGACTGGGAAAGAAGAATTGCTCGCATGATTGTGCCGACACGCTGGCGCTAACTCCCTGATGGATGGTATTATTGTACCGAAATGAATGGGAGTAAAATACTAGATATGGGCTTTTGCCGCCTGACCCTTCTGGCTAACGGGATTTTTGTAAAATGCATGCGGAAAGCGGAGGTCTTGACCAGAGAAAAAGCGGAAACTCTGCGCGATACGATTCTTGATCTGGGGGAAAAAAATGCAGTAGGCCTGGTTCATTGTGCCTGTGCTTCCTATGAGTTGAGTTTTGAGGCTTTGGGTATTTTCAGCGAAATGCAGGATTTAATGACCCAGGCCGTGGTCCCAAGAAACCATCCCTGTTCCATGGTTGCGATCCAGACGATGAAGAATCTCATTCCAGACCTTCTGATCTGCCAGAATCTTGAACAGGCTGTTGATGAACTTAGAGACAGAATTCCCTTGCTTCATCGCGATGAGAAAGGTTGGAAGTATACACTGCAAAACCTTTGCCCGAAATCCACTCTAAAAGCCTATTGAGGCGGTCCTGACGGATCTCTGGATCATTGCCCGGCATACTCCATTGCTCTGGATGTTCTTCCGGCATTTCAAGGCCCAGTTCATGGCGTCTCAGATGGATCTCACTTCCCGGGATCAGAATGCAGGTGTTCACTGAAGTGAAACCTGAGATATAGGGGCGGTTGCGCTCCAGAAACCGGAGGCTTTCCACAAAGTCCTCCTCGGTTTCCTGAGGAAAGCCTACGATCATATTCAGCTGTACATGAATGCCCGCGTCATGAATCCGCTTCAGGGCTGCTTCGGCCTGTTTCAGATCAAAACCTTTTTTCATTGCCCGCATGACTTTGGGAGAGCCGCTTTCAAGACCCAGGTTAAGAGTTTTGAGGCCACAGGATTTCAGATCCTTTAAAAGAGAGCTTGTGAGTTGGGCGTTGGGGGTGGCCAGAGCGATGAATTCAAACAGAATTCCTTCACTTTTGAGTTTCATAAGGGTTTCTGAGAGGGGTTGAAGGATCCCGTTGATCAGTAAATCATTGAACCAGAGCTCGCGATAACCCAGTGCCCAGAGTTGGCGGAAAAGTTTTTCCATCTGCTCCGAATCCAGATGGCGGAAGCTGCCCATGGAAACCCAGTCCGAGCAGAAACGGCATTTGAAAAGGCAGGAACGGGTCAGGATGAGGGGGGCAGCCTGAGTTCCGTAGGAATTCAGGCCGAAATCGGTGAAATCCGGAATGGGCTGGGATTTCATGGAGGAGAGCTGACGATAGGGAAGATCCCGGTGCAGTTCCTCTGAAACCCGATAAAACCCCGGGGGCAGTTCCAGATTCTGATCCAGGGCGCTCAGGTATTCGCTCACGGCCTCTTCGCCTTCACCGACCAGATAATGCGTGCAGGCTTTGCTGAGTTTGACGCGCATTTCCTTGAAGGTCATCTGGGGGCCTCCGGCAAGCAGGATTCTTCCGGGCTGAAGGGCGCGGATTTTTTCCATGATGAGGTTGGCCAGATGGATGTTGGAATCCCAGAGAGTGAAACCAATGACAGTGGCTTTATGGGTTGTCAGTTTCAGAACCCAGGATTCGATGAGGGGTGCCAGATGAGGGAGAACCTCTGCTTTAAAGAGATGGGGGTTTCCCCAGTTGGCGAGGCTGTCCTTTTCCCAGAGCCAGCCAAGGCCGTTTTTCTTGAGTCGGGAAAAGGCCATGACATTTAGATCCAGGCATTCACAGGTGTGCCCGGCTTCCTTAAGGGCAGCCTGAATCAGGGCTGGACCCAGCGGGGGCATCTCCACCCCCCAGGCGGGTAAAGTCACAAGAATAAGTGAGTTCATAGACCTGCCAGATGGCGACGCAGACAGTCCGAGAAGCGAAACCCGATATGATCCAGGCCATGAGCATCAAAAGTCTGTCTGAGCCGGTTCAGAAATTCCCGTTCGGCATTGGATGGGGAGGAAGCAGAGTCAAAATGGGGGACGTAGAGACGGAAATGGGGGGCGATGGTACTCACGATTCTTTGCAGGATAAGGTGGCGGGATTTCCAGTTAAAGGCGTTGAAGACCATAACAAAAGGCTCGCCGATTTCCGGCAGGGGCTGCTCCCGGGCCAGGTGACTTTCTTCCACGATTCCATAAAATTCAGGCAACATAAAAACTCCGGGGGGTTCAGGGCAGGGCCTGCCGGTCCAGATATTTTAACGGATCCACGGCCTGATTGAGTTTTCTGATTTCAAAATGAAGAGTCGGTCGCTTTACGGAACCACTTTTGCCACCATATCCGATGATACCGCCCTTGGCGATGGTGAAGCTGGTTTTGAGGTCCCTGACAGAATCCATATGGGCATAAACGGTGAAGAAATTGTCGAGATGATCCAGGATTACGGTATTTCCATAGCCCTGCATTTCCCCGGAATAGACGACTCTTCCGGCCCGCGAAGCATAAACGGGTTCACGGTGAGCCACCAGAATCTGAATGCCGGAATTCGTGCTGCCGTCAGAGACGGTACCAAAAGCCCCATCTTTGGCAATTTTGGGGGTTTTCACCGGCCAGGCGAATTCCTTGTCTGATGCTGCAGTCGGAGTTTTGGCAGGATATTTTGGAGGAGCTGGTTTGATTCTTGTCCTGGTAACCGGTTTGGCTGCCGTTTTGATGGGGTCTGACCGGGAGGCAACTGCTGCCGGACGATCCGGATGGGGTTCACTGGCGGCTCTATTTCGTGAAGATACGGCTCCTCTTGGGATCCAAAGCCGCATGAGGGGCAGATCGTTGGAACGAAGCCCGTTGGCCTTTCGGATCTGATCCACGCTGACATGAAAACGCTGGGAAAGTCCCCAGAGGGTATCCCCTTTGCGAACCTGGTAATAAAATCCTTCCCGGGCCCGGTAGCCATCCCGATTGCCGAAAAGATCTCTTAAGAAGCCGAAGCCATAAAGCTGACTGGCCAGAAAGGAAATCAGGATTATGATTGTCCGCAGTTTCATCTCATCGCTCTCATCGGAAGCAGGTTCGTCTTTTGCAACCCCGGGCACTGTGGTAGCATTCAGTGTTTTCAAAGGGAGACAGAAACATGATCAAACCGGAACATAAAGACGATCTTCAATTCATTGCCCGCTCTATTTTCCAGCATGAGCTCTTTCAGAAAAAGGTCTACAATGAAAAGGATCTGGTAAGAGATTACTACCGTATCTACAGGAATGTTGAGACTATCTTTCAGGACCTCGATGTCGATAAGCTGGTAAGTTCAACTCTTTATTGAACTGAACATGTTCTGGCTGATTGCAGCCATTCTGATTTATGGCGTTCTTTGCCTTGTGTTTTATCTGTGGCAGGCCCGTCTTCTTTTTCGTCCCATCCGAAGAATTGTCCTGAGTCCGGATCAGATCGGGCTTGCGTTTGAGGAAGCGGAATTCTTTTCCCGGGATGGAACGCGTCTGCATGGCTGGCTGATTCCATCGACCTCAGCAACAACAGTTCTTTTCTGTCACCCCAATACCGGAAATATCGGACATAACCTGGATACGGCCCTGTTTTTTCATCAGCTTGGCCTTGGGGTTTTCCTTTTTGATTACCGCTGCTACGGGAACTCGGTCGACGCTTTGATGACTCAGGAAAATATGCTCAATGACTGCCAGGCAGCCTGGGAATGGTTAAGAGGAAGGGGAGTGAGTCCTGAGAATATTCTGATTATGGGCCGCTCCATCGGGGGACCTCATGCGGCCTGGCTTGCTTCTGAAAATCAAGCCCTGGCTCTGATTCTGGAAGGGACATTTTCAAGTCTTGCCCGGATTGGCCGCGAGCATTATCCCTGGCTTCCGACCGGTCTCCTGAATAAATTTACCTACCCTACGGAGGAGTGGGTGTCCCGTTGTCGGTGTCCCGTTATGATTTTTCATTCCAGGCAGGATGAGGTGATCGGCTTTCATCATGCCGAAAAACTATATGAAGTGGCCTCGAACCCGAAGGTACTGATTCCGCTAATGGGAAATCATAATGATGCCTTTTTGCAGTCGGAAGAATATTATAAAGAACAGTGGGTCCGTTTTCTTGGGCTCATTGCAAAAGAGGGGAAACATGAATCTGATACTTAATATACTCTGGATGATTTTAGGTGGTGGTGTCATCATTGCCCTTCAGTATGCCTTTGCCGGGTTGATTCTCTGCCTGACAGTTGTGGGGATTCCTTTTGGCATGCAGTGCTTCAAGATGGCTTCGTTTTCGCTTTTTCCATTCGGAAGCGAGATTGAGGACAGGGGCTCCGGAAACATCAGTCTGCTCCTTAATATCATCTGGATTGTTTTTGGCGGGGTTGGCCTGGTGATTACCCATCTGACTTTCGCAATCACCTGTGCGGTAACCATCATCGGAATTCCATTTGCGATTCAGCACGCCAAAATGGCCCGACTGTGCCTGATGCCATTCGGAGCGCGCATCCGCTGATATGACAGAAGTGAATCTTGGGAACCTGCCTTCAGCCAGCATCCTGGGAAATTGACGGAACCTTGCATCGTTTCAGGGAACACTTTGAAACAGGGTTTAGTAACCGGAAGTGCCGCGCTGTCCTTTGGCAATGGCCACGGAAGAGCTGGCTCCAATGCGATTGGCGCCGGCTTTGACCAGAGCTTCTGCAGTTTCCCTGTCCCGGACACCACCGGAGGCTTTCACCCCGATATTGGGGCCAACTGCGCTGCGCATGAGCTTGATATGCTCAACGGTTGCGGTTCCCTTGGCAAAACCGGTACAGGTTTTGACGAAATGAGCGCCAGCGTCCTTGGAGAGCTTGCAGGCAATCAGGATTTCTTCGCGGCTTAAGAGGCCGGTTTCCAGAATCACTTTGACGACTTTGCCCTGAGCAGCTTCCACAATGGCGGCAATGTCCTTTCTTACGGTTTCGTGATCGCCGCTTTTCATGGCACCGATATTCATGACCATGTCAATTTCACCGGCACCATCGGAAATGGCCTGACGGGTTTCCAGAGCCTTGATTTCTGTCGGTATGGCCCCCAGAGGGAAACCAACCACCGTACAGACTTTGACATCGCTACCCTGAAGCATCTGGGCAGATTCACGAACCCAGAAAGTATTGACGCATACTGAGAAAAAGCCGTGCTCCATGGCCTCGGAGCAGAGCTCCCGGATAGCTTTGCGGCTGGCTTCGGGTTTCAGAAGGGTGTGATCAATCAGACCGGTGATGCCTCCGTTTCGTGAAACCAGAGCTTCGGGTACCGGACCTGGCAGGCTGGGAGCAGTGAAGGTCGGAACCGGAGCAGCGGCCTGATTGGCACTGGCTTCTGGCAGACCTTCAGGAAACTGGTAGCCGAAACGAACCAGTTTCTGGATGATGGCGTTGAATTCATCCATCATGGCTTCCGGAAGAGCCGGAATCTCTTCAAGAAGAATGCTGGTGGGCCTTCCCCACAAAAGAGCCTGACGCCCTACCCGGGCGACAACATTGTCAGCCTGGAGGGAGGCCATCTTGGAGAGGGTATTCAGGGTCGGATTGAGCAGGATGAACTGATCGTAGGCAGCCAGTTCGTCGAGGCCGTCGCTTCCAAAGACATGCTCAAATCCGGCAAATGGACGGCGGGCTGTCTGGTACAGGGATTTGGCGTTTTCCGACATCAGGACTCGGGCTTTACGAAAGCGCTTGCGCACTTCATGAAAGCGGGAGATGGTGGCATCAGCAAGGCGGGAACTTCCGGAAACAAGAACCAGGCAGGACTGGGCCGGATCCGTGCTGAGCTCGGCGGCCTGAGCTGCCAGCACAGCGGCAGCACCGCTTCCCTTGATCACCCGCATGGCAGGAGCGGGGGCTGCTGCCTGGGGGGCAGGAGCTCCACCGACTCCGTAAATACGCATGACTTCCTGGGTTACTCTTTCAATCAGTTCATCGCGTTGGCTCATGCCGATTTGCTCCCTTGTTTTGGTTCCTGCATGCGGACTTTGTCCACAATTCCCACAATAACGCTTTGGACCGGAGAATCCTTCAGGCCCAGAACTTCCATGGTGCCGCCGCCTTCCTTATTGACCAGAACCAGATTACCGGCTCTGGATTTGACGGCATCAATGGTAATAAAAGCATCCCCGCGTTCCTCAAGTTCAGGGGTAACCGGCTGAACCCAGAAAAGCTTGCGGCCTTCCAGGCTTGGATGCTTTACAGTAGAAATCACTGCTTTTTTGACGATCGCCAGTATCATCGATTGCGCATATGCGGAAACAAAATGACTTCCCGAATGGAGTCGTTGCCGGATAATAGCATGGCCATTCGATCGATTCCAATGCCCAGCCCCCCCGCAGGTGGCATTCCGTATTCAAGGCATTCGACAAAGTCCTGATCCATCTCATGGGCTTCATCATCACCCTGGGCCCGATCCTTCATCTGCTGCTCAAAACGCTCCAGCTGATCGATCGGATCGTTAAGCTCGGTAAAGGCGTTGGCCACTTCCATGCCGGCAACCATACCTTCAAATCGGTAGGTCAGGTGAGGACGATCCTCAATGCGTCTTGCCAGTGGTGAATTCTCAATGGGGTAGTCAATCACAAAGGTTGGCTGAATCAGGGTTGGCTCGACCAGTTCCCCGAAGAGTTCATCGTAGAGCTTGCCAATCGGCAGTTTCAGATCCACATCGACCTTGTGCTTTTTACAGGCAGCCCGGACATTCTCCACATCCTTCAGATCCTCAAGACTCAGGCCGGTTTTTTCGACAATGGATTCCAGATACCCGATCCGTTTCCAGGGACGGGCAAAGCTGATGGTATGTCCACCAAATTCAACTTCCGTACTTCCTGTGGCTTCTTTTGCGGCATTTTCAAACAGGATTTCCGTGATTTCCATCATGTCATGGTAATCCGCATAGGCCTGATAGATCTCAATGGTCGTGAATTCAGGATTGTGCTTGTGGCTCACGCCTTCGTTTCTGAAAATACGTCCCAGTTCATAAACCTTTTCAAGCCCTCCCACCAGAAGCCTTTTTAGGTGAAGCTCAGTGGCAATACGCATGAAGAATGGCATATCCAGTGCATTGTGATGGGTTTTGAACGGGCGGGCAGCAGCTCCACCGGCAATAGCATGCAGAACCGGTGTTTCCATTTCCATAAAACCCATGGAATCCAGGGTGCGGCGGATTGAAGAAACCATTTTCGAGCGCCTGACAAAGGTCTGGCGAACTTCATCATTTACAATCAGATCCACATAGCGGCGGCGATAGCGCTGCTCTTTATCCGTCAGACCATGGAATTTTTCCGGAAGGGGTCTGAGAGCGCAGCTCAAAACGGTGAAGCTTTCCACCCTTAATGTGATTTCCTGTTTCTGAGTGCGAAAAACCTTGCCCTGTACCCCAATCAGATCCCCGACATAGAGCTTGTCGAAAACATCAAACTGCTCGCCCAGTTCGTTCTTGCGGAAATAAAGTTGCATATTGGCGTCGAGATCCTTGAGGTTGGCAAAAGCTGCCTTGCCCATGGAGCGGTTGGCCATGATGCGACCCGCCACGGTGATGGCAGGAAGATCTTCGAGGGTGCCTTCGGCTTCAGCTTTTTCAAACTCGGCAATGGCGTCCTTGATGGAGCGGCTGATTTCAAACTTCTGGCCAAAAGGGTTGATACCCATGGCTCTCAGTTCTTCCAGGCGGCTTCGGCGAATCTGTTCTTCGTCAGTCAGGTGGCGTGGGTTTTCCTCACTCATGAATATCTCCTGCATTCTTCGCTATTCTTGGGCGCAGGATTATAACAGAACCGCCCGGGAATTGACCCTTCTTGTGAGAGGGGAAGTGCGCTATTTTAGAAATGAAGGAAGAAGGTAAAAACTGTATGGAATCGGAAAATCTGGTACTGCGCCCTATTTTTGTCTGGCAGCCCGGACCACTCCCCGCCCTGATTCGATGTTTTTCCCGCTCCTTCTACAATCACGTGGCTCTGTGGGATGAAGAGGGTTACATCTGGGATCTGGACGCTCCCGGACCCAGGAAGTTTCTCCCAAAAGATCGACCCCGGTTTCGGTTTGAGGCCCTCGAAAACCCGGCTGTTTCCGTTGATAGAAAGTCCTTTGAGGAGAGTTTCTACCGCCTCAGGTATTCCTTCGGACACAATCTGGGAACCATAGTTCACACCTTGAGCCGGGGAAGATTCCAATCCGGTTTTTTTCACCGTGCTGAGAGGACAAACTGCGTAGGCTATGTGGTCAGAACACTTGGTCTTCCCAAGCAGTGTGAAAACTTTACGCCAGGAAAGCTTTTAATCTTCCTTGGTGACTCCTGATCGTATAAGTTGCTTTAGGACTTTTTAGGAGGAATGCGTGAAAAACTGGATAAATGGTCTGGCCCTTTTTGCCGGAATTGTGTCGTTGGGAAATGCTGTAGATCTTGAGAAGGTACGTCAGCTTCAGGAGTTGGGCTTTTCCAATGAACAGATTGTGGAAATGCTGAAGACCGGTACGCCGGAAACAGCCGGAGGTTCTGCAACTCAGGCGCCGGCATCTCAAATGAGCCCTGAAGTCCTCCAGCATTTCAAGAAGATGGAAATTCGGGGCCGGGGACTTGTAGTTGTGGTGGCAACCAAAGAGCATTTTGCCCAGGGGCCGGGGTTTCTTGATTTTTATGGGCCGGATTCTGAGGGCAAAACTACGAACCTGGGTCAGATACCGGTTCTGGATTACAGTACCGATGCATCCAAGGGTGTGAACTACATCGAACAGAGTTCGGTCAAATACCAGAACAAGAATCAGGGTCATGGCTGGCTGGGCAAGCATTTTACGACGGCCTACACCACCACAACGGGATATGGGCGTCACAAGGATGGAATCATCAGCCAGTACTACGGTGAGTTTGAACTTCCAGCCGGAACCCATGAACTGATGCTCAAAAGAAATGGCTTTTACATGGATGAGGATCTCAAATCCCTGAAAGGCATTAAAATGAAGATTGAGCGCCACAAGAAATTTCATGACGTTACTGTCAAGCCGGGAATGGTCACGGTGCTGAGCTATATGTGGAATGATAATGAGCATTTCGGCGAAGACATAGTCATGTCCGGGGAGCACAGAAACTCTGTGAATCAGATTGCATCCCAGTTTGGTGAAAGACTCAGCGAGATCAAAGTCCAGCATAACGATTAAGGATTACAGACTATGTCTCAGGCAGGTTCTCCTCAAAAGGTACTGGTCACTGGAGCGACGGGCTATGTCGCCGGATGGATTGTCAAAAAACTTCTTTCTGAAGGGCATACCGTCCATGCCGCCGTCCGGGATCCATTTCAGGAAAGCAGGATTCAGCATTTGAAGGAACTGGCCCGGGACTGTCCAGGAAGACTGATATTTTTTCAGTCCGATCTTTTAAAGGATGGTTCCTACGAAGAGGCCATGAAGGGGTGTGAGGTTGTCTTTCATACAGCTTCCCCCTTTATTGCCAAAGTTGCAGATCCCCAAAAAGAGCTGATTGAGCCAGCGAAGATGGGAACCCGCAATGTGCTTGAGACGGCCAGAAAGGTCGGGGGAGTACGGCGGGTTGTGGTCACAAGCAGCTGTGCGGCCATATACGGCGATAATCTTGATATCGAGAAAACTCCCAATGGCATTTTCACCGAAGAAATCTGGAACACGAGCTCTTCCTGGAGTGTGCAGCCCTATTCCTACTCAAAAACTCTGGCTGAACGAGAAGCCTGGGAAATTGCCAGAACCCAGTCCGAATGGGACCTGGTCACAATCAATCCGTCCCTGGTGATTGGCCCGGGAATCAATCCCAACGCAACTTCTGAAAGCTTCAATATCATTGCCCAGATGGGCGATGGAACCATGCGTTTTGGAGCCCCCCGCCTGGGAATTGGTGTGGTGGATGTAAGAGATCTGGCGGAAGCTCACTATCAGGCCGCATTTCGTCCCGAAGCCAGTGGCCGTTATATTGTCTCCGGCCACAATACAGATATCTATGAAATGGCCCAGGCTCTGATTCCCCGGTACGGCAAAAAATATCCTCTCCCCAAAATGGCAACGCCCAAATGGCTGATCTGGCTGGTTGGCCCCCTGATGAATCCACTTCTGGATCGCCGGTATATCAATGCCAATGTCGGAATCGCCTGGAAAGCCGACAACTCCAAGAGCATTCGCGAGCTGGGAGTTTCCTACCGCCCCTTAAAAGATTCCATGAATGACTTCTTCGCCCAGCTGATTGAGGCTGGGAGGTTTTAAACATCCAGAAACTCGACATCCTTCGGGGCTGGAGCCTTAACCCTGACCCATCTCCAGAACATTCCGCAAAAACCCCGCGGGCGTGATACCAGTAATTTTTTGCTAGAGCAATTTGCATAAAAATACAGAAACAAATGCTCCTTGCTATGATTTTACTCCTGGCTCCTTTCGTGCACCAGAGTATGATGCCTGAAGCAAAGCGTCATCAGATTTTCCACCGTATTTTTCCCACCCTTTGAAACCGGAATTCTGTGATGGATGTGCAAAAACCGCCTTCCTTCACAGCGTTTTCCT
>CAZDAM010000092.1:12317-13424 GCA_964503595.1 uncultured bacterium | reverse complement strand
GGATCAAAGAACTCCGAGATGGACTGGCTGCCGATTCCATTCACGATGCCCACGAGCTCGTATTTCGAGTAGAGCTTGGAGGCCCGGTAAATCAGATAGGCTCCATTGATCAGATCATCCACTCCGGTTCTTCGATCCGGAATGGCCGAGCCATCAATATTGGCGGAAGGCCGGGTGAACTGAAGAAGCACCCCGCTTTTGGAATCCACAACGGTACTTTCCGCGGTCAGGGCAAAGGCTGCGGAAGGGGAGCTTCCAGGAGGGCGGGGAATGCTCCCGTCACCTTCCAGAGGGCGGGCGATCTTGCTTTGGGAGCGCAGCCCTTCCAGAAAACCGGCATTGACGTTTTCTCCGGATTCGGGCGTAAGCTGGCTGACAACCGGTGCGACTTCGTAAAGATAGCCTTCGTTGGGGTAGACTCCGCCATCGGTGAAGGAATGCATTTCCTTGGGGACAAAGGCCACGCGCTGAAGCCCGGCATTGGTTCCACTGACCGAGCGGTAGACATTGTATCCGCTCAGGTTTTCATGCTCGGCTGGAGTCCAGTTCAGAAAGATTTCATTGCGGGTGGCAAAGACATTGAGGTTGTTGACCGCAAGGGTAATGGGCTCGTAAATCAGGCTTCCCGGAACTGCCGGATAAGAGGGGCTCTGATCCAGAGGAGTTTCGCGTCCGTTCCGGTTCAGTGCTGTTACCTTATAGTAAACGGAAACATTGTTTTCCAGCCCGTCCGGGACACCATCCCCATTCTGATCATCCCCCTCATCCTGATAGTGGGGGCTACTCATCTGGGTCACGGAGCCAATCAGGATGAAGGCATAAGTTCCGCCAACAGCCCGGTAGACGTTATATGCCACGATGTTTGGATCCTCAATTTTGGGCCAGCTGAGCCGGACTCTGCGGTTTAAGGGGTAGGTGCTTACCGAGCGAATGACGTCCGGATTGCTCAAATCGCTCAAGCTGCTTAATGAATCCGAACCATTGCTCCCGCAGCCCGCCAGAAGCAGGATGCCGGTCAGAATGCATAAAAGAATGGCCTTCCATGGTTTCATATGCATATTCCTATTGCTGTACCACCAGAATCAGTGAGTCGATTTTCAGATTTCC
>CAZDAM010000092.1:0-12217 GCA_964503595.1 uncultured bacterium | reverse complement strand
TTGGTGGCATCGGCACAGGCGATGTCGGAGCGATCCGAAAGATTACCCGAGTTGTCGGCTGCGCGAATGGTGTAGAAATGGCTTTCCGTACCGAAGGGATCGAAAAACTCGAGGTAGGCGGCCTGCCCGGCATTTTCCATGATGCCAATCAGGACGTACTGATTGAAGGCATTGGTGGAGCGGTATACCAGATAGCTTCCGTGATTGAGATCATCGTTATCGGCGATGATGGTGCCGTCCGTATTCGAAGTCGGACGGGTCCACTGCACCAGAATGCCGGACTTGCTGCCGATGCTGTGCTTCTCGGCCTTGACCGAGTAGGGAGCATTGGGGGCACTTCCCGGAGGTTTGGGAATGGTGGAATCCCCTTTGCCAGGCTGAACCGAGCGGCTTTCCACTCTTCTTCCCTCGAGAAGGCCGCTGCGATCATCGGAGCTGACATCACTGGCAATCTCATTGACGACAGGGGCTACGATATAGGTGTAGTTTTCGGAATCGGAGAGTCCACCTTCATTCCAGGAGCTGATTTCCTTGCCGGTAATGGCAGCAAGAACCGGGTCGGTCGAGCTGCTGCTGACCTTCCGGTAAACGGCATATCCGTAAATCCGGTCATCGTTGAGGCGCTCCCAGGCAATGAATGCCTGATTACGTCCCGCCCAGGCGGTGACATTGGTGACTTCCAGATCAATGGTTTCATTGGGAAGCTGACCGGGGGTTGCCGAAATGGAGGGACTTAATTCGACTGGCCCTTCCCGACCGGAACGATCAAAGGCTGTGACTTTGTAAAAGTGGGTGATGTTGTTGGGGAGTCCGTCCGGAATCCCGTCTCCATCGGAATCGACTCCTTCATCATAGTAGGAAGGAGCGGAGGCCTGTCCCACGGAGCCTACCAGAGTAAAACCGGCAGCAACATCTGTTGAACGGTAGATGTTGTAGCCGACTACGGAAGCATCTTCCGAAGGAGTCCAGACCAGCCGGATTCTACGGTAGGAAGAATAAGCGGCAACATTCTTGACCACAGAAGGATTGGTGGGATCCAGAATACGGTCGACGGAATCTCCCCCGGTGCCGCAACCGGCAAACAGGGTCAGGATAAGGACGACAATCAGATAGAATCTAAGCATGATGGTTCACTCGATTTGAACTCATCATCGGAAAGAAAAAACGATCTGCTGACAGATCCTGAGCGGATCACGAGTTTGTTGTGAATTGAATCAGCCTGAAATGCCCCAAAGGCAGACAAAAGCCTTCTTCAAACGGTTTTACAGATTGCTGATGGAAAGGCGGGCTTCTTTTTCCAGTCCTGAGCCGGGAGGAGCCAGTTCGGCAGCCTTGATGAAGAACTGCTTGGCCTGAAGCTTTTCGCCCTTCAGAAGGTAGTTCTTACCCAGAGCAAAGGCATAGACTCCAATTTCAGGGTTGAGCCGGTATGCCTTCAGAAGGTAAAGCTCAGCCCTTGGGGCCAGATTGGATTCGGAGAAAGCAACTCCGATGCGGTAAAAGAACTGGTGAAACTCAGGTCTGGCCTTTTCCACCACATCAATATCCAGATTGGCGGCGGAAGTATTTCCATTCCTCCAGGAGGCAATGGCCCGCTCGGCAAGAAAGTCATAGTCTTCCGGATCCGCTTCCAGCATGCCACTGGCGACTGCAAGGGCATCGGGATAGCGCTGTACATTGATGAAGGAGCGACAGAGAAACAGGCTTGTTCTGTGGCGGTCAAAATCACTGTCCGATTCTAAAACTCGGGTGAACTGCTGAATGGCTTCGGCATATTCATCCTTGAAAAACAGATAGATACCACGGGCTTCCTGCATGAGAACAGAAGGATTTTCGGTACTGGTTCCATTTTCCAGAAGTTCTTCGATCCTGGAAAAGAGAAGGGGGTTGAGGTGTTCGGCAGCAGCCAGTTTGTTTCTTTCCACTTCATGCAGGAGAATGGAAATCAGGCCGGCATTGTAGGCTGGATTGCCTCCCCGTTTGGCAAGGGCAGCGGCATAATGGTCCTTGGCTTCATGGATCTTTTCCTGATCCCAGGGGTCCCGATAGGAGAGATAGGCAAAACGGCCTAAACAGGCATAAATGTCAGCGATTTCTGAAATCCGATCAAAATTGGTGTCGGGGGAATTGAATTCACCCTTCAGCATGGCAACACCGCGAGCGGCAAAATTCATGGCCTTTTTCGGGGCATCAGGTTCCAGAATGAAATGAGTTTCGGCCAAGCGGACATAAACTCTTGGGTAGCGTAGCTCGTCGTAGGTCAGGGAATCCTTGTAGGAACCATGAGAGCGCCTTAAGGCGTCACGGGCGCCTTCGGTGTCCCCGTTGGCCCTGGCAATCTCATAATGATTGAAGTTGCGATCACCAAACCAGATGAAGGCTCCGGCCAGACCGCACCCTTGAAGGCTGAGGGATGTCAGCAGGATGATGCTTAACAGAATAAAGCGCTGCATGGAATTCCAACGAATACCGAGGGTCGGACTCGAACCGACACGAGGTTGCCCTCAGCAGATTTTGAGTCTGCCGTGTATACCAATTTCACCACCCCGGCTTCAGGGATGAAGTGTAGGAGAAATCAGAGGAAAAATCAATAGTTTGTTCTTGTGCTATAATTCCTGCCCTATGTCCGCATCCAAGCCTGTTGTCCGTCTGCTTTCCACGGGGATTGCTCCCTTTGATGACATCATTTCCTCGGCCCGTACCTGCTATTCGGGGAAAGGAATTGTACTCCCTCACGATGTCGCCTCGGCTGATGATGAAGCCAGGGTCCGGCAGATGGGTATCCTAAAAACAATCTATCAGGCGGGCCATCACACGACATTTCAGCACAGCTATCTGCATTTTGCTCTGGAAAACACTTCAAGAGCGGTGATCTGGTCCTTTCTGCATGCCCATCCGTTTTACAATTCCGAGCAGGTTTCCCAGCGCTATGTGAAGGTAAAGCGGGATCAGTTCTTTATTCCGGAAGGCTTGAGTCCCAGCCAGGAAGAGTTTTTGCTGGCTACCTATGATTTACAGATTCGGGCCTATAAAAATCTGGGTAAAGCTCTGGAGGCTGTGGCTTCCGAGGAGTATGTCACTCGTTTCAAGTCACGGGCGGGAAGCGAGCGGATGAAAAAAGACATCCAGAAGAAGACCCAGGAAATTGCCCGTTATGTCCTTCCCCTGGGAACAACGGCCTATCTTCATCACACGATTTCCTTTCTGACTCTTCTGCGCTACTACCGTGTGTGCCGTCTTGGTGATGTTCCGGCCGAGCAGGTGGCTCTGGTTCATGCCATGATGGAGGAAGTGAAGAAGATTGATCCCAGCATTGAGGATTATCTTCAGAAGACTCTTGAAGATGAGGAAATCGGGCTTGAAGCCCAGGTTGAGCTCAACCGGGAAAAGGCGCTTCAGTTCTGTGATCATTTTGATGCAGGGCTTAAGGATAGGGTTTCGGTATTGGTGGATTACAAGGCTTCTCAGGTTGAAGCCCTGACCGATTCTGTTCGGGAAGTGCTGGGTCAGCTTCCTCAGGATCTGAGTGATGAGGAAGCTTTGGCCATTCTCATGGATTCAGGCAGGAATCCGCTTCTTAAGGAATCCCTGAATGTGAGTACCCATTCCAAGATCATGCGCTCGGCCATGCATGCTTCCTACACGTTTCGCAAGAAACTGAGCCATGCAGCAGATTCTCAGGACCAGAGGCACCGGATGACTCCGGGTTCCCGCCCGTTTCTGAAGGCGCATTACACCGGAAAACCGGATTATGTTATCCCAAGGCTGTTTCAGCTTGATTCCGAAGCCAAAGCCCTTTACTCCAAAACAATGGAAGAGATCTGGCAGCGCTGTGAAGAAGCCCTTGAGATGGGTTTTTCGTATGAGCAGATGCATTATATGCTACCCAATGCTTTAAGTGTCCGTTTCAGTGAGAGCGGCGATTTACTGGCCATGAAGCACAAAATGGCCATGCGCCTTTGCTACAATGCCCAGGAAGAAATCTGGCAGGCCAGTCTTGATGAAGCTCTGCAGATTTCCGAGGTTCACCCTCAGATTGGTCGGTACCTGTTGCCACCGTGTACTATCCGTAAGGCAGCAGCCACCCGGCCGATTTGCCCGGAAGGGGATCGCTTCTGCGGGGTTCCTGTATGGAGACTGAAGCGCGAAGACTACCGCCGCGCGATCTGAATTCCGGTGGCCATACGACGATATTTCAGCAGGAGCGGGTTCGTTACTTGCTAGCTTCGGGCGTCTGCCCGATGAAAGGAATTGGGAATGTCAGCACTGGTGGATAAACTTCAGGGGCTTGGAGGAGTCAAGGAGAAAGCAGCTTTCATTCAAAAGCTTCTGGGAACCATGAACCCGGATTCTGTTGAAGAATACGCTTTGATCAAAGCCGCTGCAATGGGGGAATATGGAGCCGAGCTCAAGGGTTTCGCCGCCAAGTGTCTGGATTATGCCAACAAGAAATTTCCCGGGATGGGTGAGGCTTACCAGTCAGCCCAGCGCAAGAAGCTTGATGATGTGGTCAAGCCCAAGGCGGACAATCCGCAATCACGGAAATGCCAGTACTGTCTGATGGAAATTCCCTATGAGGCCTTGAAATGCCATCACTGCGGCGAGCACGTCACAGTCGAGGAAATCGTTGAGGTTGCCAACACCTATCCGGTTTCAGCGGTGGATATCTTCAAGAAAGCCAAGCAGATGGGCTGTTCGGATATTCACCTTTCTGTCGGCTATCATCCGATTTTCAGGGTCTCCGGAGAAATGCGGCATATGAATGAAATGCCCTTGCTGAAGCCATCGGACACGCTTTCGCTGGGCTATCAGTGTCTGAATGATGACTGCAAAAGACTTTTCCAGTCCGAAAAGGAAGTCGATCAGGCCATGGATATTCCCGGAATCTGCCGGATTCGTCTGAATGTGGCTCAGGAAAGGCTGGGGACTGCGGTTGTAGCCAGGATTCTTCCTTCCACAGTTCTTTCCATGGATGAACTGAAATTCAGTAAGAAGGATGTCTTCATCAAGCTTTGCCTGGAAATCAACGGACTGATTCTCGTGACCGGGCCCACGGGCTCCGGGAAAAGTACCACGCTTGCGGCTATGATTGATTACATCAACCGCTACCGGGCAGAGCACATCATCACGATTGAGGATCCGATTGAATTCGTGCATGCGCCCATGAAAAGCAAGATCATGCAAAGGGAGCTTCGTACCAATACCAAATCCTTTAAAAACGCCCTGAAATCTGCTTTACGTCAGGATCCCGATATCATGCTTGTCGGGGAGATGCGGGATCGGGAAACTACGGAACTTGCCATGGAAGCCGCCGAAACGGGTCACCTTGTATTCGGAACCCTGCACACCAACTCGGCTGCGAAGACTGTGGACAGGATCATCAACATGTTTCCGGCTGATGATCAGCCTCAGGTTCGTAACTCCCTGGCAGAAAATCTGAAGGGCATCATTGCCCAGCAGCTTATCAGGAAAGAGGGAGGAGGCCGGGTGGCTGTGCAGGAAATCATGCTCAAGTCCACAGCGATTTCCAACCTGATTCGCGAGGGCAAGACCTTTCAGATGAACGAATACATATCAACCGCTCGCGAGCATGGCATGCAGCTGATGGATGATGTCATCAAAAGCTTTCTGGAACAGAAGCTTATCAGCCGGGAAAACGCCTATCGCTATGCGATTCATAAGGCTCAGTTTGCCTATACTGATGCTCAGAAGAAGTTGACCAAGGAAAAGTGAACCCATGAAAGTTGTACTGCAAAGAGTTTCCGAGGCTGAAGTGCTGGTGGATCAGACGAGTGTGGGTCGTATTGGCAAAGGGCTGGTTCTTCTCTGGTGTGCCGAGGAAGGTGATAGCCATGAAGATTCCGACTGGCTCATCCAGAAGATTCTGAGGCTCAGGGTTTTTGAGGATTCTGAAGGGAAGATGAATCTGGGTCTAGGTGAAGTTGAGGGGGCGATTCTGCTGGTTTCCCAGTTCACTCTGGCAGCGGACATGCGCAAAGGCAGCCGTCCGTCCTTCTCCCATGCCATGAAGCCGGGTTCGGCTTCAGAGATGATCAAATATGCAGCCGAGCATTTCCGGGCAGCCGGGGTCAGTGTTGAGGAAGGGCTGTTTGGAGCTCACATGGAATTGAAACTTGTGAATGACGGACCTGTGACGCTCATTGTTGATAGTGCGGTGCGTCACAGGCCCAGAAATTCCTGAGCGACTACGGATTCCGGTACTGAAACCAGTAGTCACGGGAATTGCGCTGACTGCCATCATTCATGATGAATTTCAGGCCGCCAGCATAGCGATCCCCGTTTTGTTCTGTCCCAAAGACATTCAGGCGATTTAGATCAATTGCCTGAACTCCCATCTGAGAAAGCCGGAAATTGCCGTTGGCATTCATCAGTCGAAGCGAGTCAAAGACAGAATCTCTGGCATCGATGACTCCGTCCCTGTTGTCATCAAAGCGGGTTAACTCGGCAATGCCATCCTTGGCGCCGTTCTGATCTCCAAACAATTCCTTGCCCGAATCAATCCGGCCATTGCCATTTCGATCCAGGGCCAGGGCAAAATCATTGCCTTTGACAAAGCTCGTCTGATCGACGGTTCCATCTCCGTCAATATCGAAACGAACCCCGTTTTCTGCTCCTGTTGTGGAAAATCCGTCTCCCCCCAGATCCACAATCAGGGGGTCTGCCTCCCGGCCAGTTCGTGAGCGGGTCTGAAGTCCTTCAAATCTTCCTTCCACATTTACGGAAAGCTCTCCCTCAGCTGTGACTTCATTGCGAGTGCGGGCTTCTGCCCTGATTTCGAGACGAAAATCCAGCTTGATCGAGGTTTTACGGACTTCCTTTCTTTCAAACAGAATTTTTTCCAGATCATTTTCCTGATCGATCTCCCTTAGAATCTGGCGGAGTTTGCGGTCTTTTTCATCATCGTTGAGTCCGTAAAGCTCTTTCATCAGCCAGCTCTTGGGATCTTTCATTTCTTCCAGATCCTCGGATTCCTCTGTTTCAAAAAGGCTTTGCATGTCTTCCACGACAGATTCCAGATCCTGCATCAGGCTATCCATATCAAGATCCTGAAAAAACTGGTCGATATCAGAGAAAAAAGGCGTGGGCTGTGACTGAATCTGAAGGTTATCCTGGGGTGGCGGTGGTTGGGCCGGCCTTGCGGGGCCTGAAGGGTCCCGAAGAGGGGGGGCCTGAATCGCGGTCTTTCTCTGCGTAGCCGTTTGCAGAGAAAGGCCGAAGGAAGTTACATCCATGTTTTCCTCCGTGTCCTCATCCTTGGGACAGTATGTGGAGCTTCTTCATGAAAGAAGCGGCTTGAGAGGGGAAGATTGTACTTTCCCCTTAAGAGGTTATCGGCAGAAATTTCAGAAACTTTAGCTTTTTTGTAGAATGGCATGGCGATATGGATGAAAAACAGCTGCTGATCACCTCAGGAAGTACCACGCTTCAGGACAAGGTTCTGGTTCTTGCCCGCATCCGGGAGATTCCTTTCGGGACTCAGTTTCACGGCCAGTCTCTTCTGGATGGCAGCAAGGTGATTCTGAATATTCACTGGAAATTTGCCGCAAGCAACGATGTAATCTGGGCTGAAGTCGAGGATGTCTGGCATACCGCCAGAGAGCTTGAAATCTCTGGAGTCCAGAAGCCGGTGGATTTGTTTCGCTGGAAACTCCCGGGCCTGAATTACATGTTTCCGGTTGTGGTTCTGAATAACGTTGAGGGGACTTCCAGTCGGGAAGCCTTGGAGGATGAAGAGGAACAGGCTTTCCCTTCCCATCGGGCCTGTGCCCTGATGGTGGAAGTTGCCGAGACCTTGAAAAACCTTCACGCAGCCGGAATTCAGCATGGAGGATTGACTTCGGATACGGTCATCCTCAATGAGGAAGACGAAGTTTTTCTGATGGATATTGCCTGGTTTCCCATGCTGGACAGACCGGAAACCATTCTGGAAGACCAGCGTTTGGATTATTACCGGGCCCCGGAGCTCTGGAACGGGGAATCCTTTACTGTCCGCTCTGACATCTATGCGTTGGGCTGTCTTTTGCATGAGTGGCTGGAAGGTGCGGTTCCCTACAATGAGGGAGAGCCCAGAGAAGAGCATTCCTATGCCGACTGCCCGGGGTTGAATGGAATTCCGTCCGGCCTGAATGCCCTGATGCTTTCCTGCATTCATCTCAAACCAGCCAAACGCCCCAAGAACTGTGCGGTTCTTATCAAGAAACTGAAATCTTTCAGCAAGGAGTCCAAAGGGGGATCCCCCCTGATGAAAGTGGTTCTGCTGGCGGGACTTGGTGGGGCCGGATATTTTGCTTGGGACATGTTTGCTCCCAAACCTTCCAGGACTCAGGCCAGAAATGAAACGACTGCTCCGGCCCGCAGCAAAGTGGTTGAAGTCCAGCCGGAAGCCCGATTGGAAAAAGAAACCGAAGCGGTTCCTGAATTTGTGGATGCTCCTCCGATCGAAGGGATGGTTTTCTATCAGCCTTCCGAGTTTACGATGGGTTCCATCAAGGGCTTTTCGGACTCCCAGCCAGAGCATACGGTCAGATTGTCCGGGTTCTATCTTGATCTTACGGAAGTCACCAATGAGGCCTATCAGGCTTTTGTTCAGTCCGGGGCCGTGCCTGCCCCATCTCATAGGAATGGGCGTTACAATCTTTGGGCAGGCGGCAAAATGCCTTCAAGGATTGCCCGCCAGCCAGTTGTCAATGTGACCTGGGAAGAAGCCAGAGGTTTTTGTGAAAGTCTCGGAAAGCGTCTGCCAACGGAAGCCGAGTGGGAATTTGCTGCTCGGGGTCAGGAAGGCCGCAACTGGCCCTGGGGCAAGGATGAACCGCATCCAACCAAAGCCCAGTTCGACATGGAATGGAATGGTCAGGACACCCTTTATGAAGTGGATTTTTTCACTGCTGGACAAACTCCGGAAGGCCTTTACAATATGTATGGAGGAGTCCGGGAGTGGGTTCAGGACTGGTATGATAAAGCCTATTACGAAAATTCTCCTGCTCAGGATCCTCGTGGTCCCGCTGCAGGAGAGCTTAAGGGAGTTCGGGGTGGTTCCTGGCAGTCTCCTCCTGAGCCGATGCACTTAAGAGATTATCTGGAGCCGAATGAGAGGGATTACACCGTTGGCTTCCGTTGTGCCCGTTCTCATATGTAAACGGGTTTTACAGGGGCAGTCGAATTGTTGAGCGGCAGCCCTTGCCTTTGACAGCCTGAACATTCAGTTCCCCGCCGTGGGCTCTGATGATTGCAGCTGCCGCTGCCAGACCATAGCCACTTCTTCCCTTGCGGGTTGAGAAGCCCGGAGCCAGCAACTCCTCGCTTTTAAGGCTTTGGGCAAGTTTTGGATTCAGATCGTGAAGGATCAGTTCCAGGATTTTTCCGCGTTCATCTTTCTGAAGCTGGCTTTTGATTTTAAGCGCTCCCCCGCCGGAATCCTGAAGAGCCTCAAGGTGGTTTTCAAGAATCAGGTTCAGGGCGCTTTTTAGAACATTCCAGTCACAATCCAGCCCGATTTTTTCCTTGCCCATCTCTTTCTGGAATTTCATTTTGGAGAGCTCGATCTTCTTGCCGGCTTTCATTTGAAGGGCTTTGGCAACTTCCGGCAACTTGGCGTAGAAATCCTTGTGAAGAGCAGCCAGAATCGGGATCTTTTTCTTTTTGAGCTGGATCCCGCCCGAAGTCCATTCCATCAGAAGAAGGTTTTCTTCAAGCTGGTGCACGGTCTTTCTTAAACGCTGTTTGATTTTATCGCCATCCAGTTTTTCCACGGCCTTCAGGCTCTGAAGAGCTGAGGCCAGAAGATCATGGTTGGCTTCGGGTTTTGGAGATGAGGCTTTGGGGGGAGAGGCTTTCCCGTCCAGGCGGGCTTCAAGTCCACGGATTTCATCCAGAAGATCCTGAAATACGGCCGGGGAAGGTCCTGAGGCAAAAGATGCCGAATTCGATGGAGTATCGCTGTCCTCCGAAGCTTCAAGGGCTGCAAGTTCTCTTTCGATTTCTGTGATGTCGTTGGCGGGTAGAAAGAAGCTTCCCAGCTTGCCTTTGTCGCCAGGAATGAATTTCCCTGCTTTTTTTCGAGCCAGGGTTTCCTTGGGAGCAAGTTTCCAGGAACCGGAACGGATCAGGATTTCATCGATCAGATCCTCATCTCCGGAAGTGGCGGCGGCTTTTTCCTCATTGACCGTGAGCCTGTCAGCTTCCTGCACGGAGCTCATACCACGGATTACGCGGGTCAAGGCACAGTCCCTCAGGGTCATCATGCCATCTTTTCTCGCGGTTTTCTTCAGATCCAGGGTGCTGAGTTCGCGAATGACACCTTCGGCCATGTTATTGCTCATGCGCATGACTTCGTGGATGCCCATCCTCCCCTTATAGCCGTTGCCACCACATTCCTTGCACCCGACAGCCTTGTAAAGAGTCAGATTTTTGGCATCAAACTCTTTCATGGCATGGAAATTCATCAGGCGCTCATTGATCCCGATGTTCTTGAGATCATTTGGCGAGGGACGCCAGGGAGCCTTGCATTTTTCACAAAGGCGGCGCATCAGGCGCTGGGCCAGAATGATCCGGACAGCTGAGGCAATCAGAAAGCGGTCAATTCCCATATTGAGCATCCGGCCGATGGATTCTACCGCTGAGTTGGTGTGCAGGGTCGAGAGCACAAGGTGACCGGTAAGGGCTGCTTTCAGGGCAATCTGGGCCGTTTCCGTATCGCGAATCTCGCCAATCAGAATGATGTCAGGATCCTGCCGGAGGAAAGCCTTGAGCACTTTGGCGAAGGTCATGCCGATTTCAGGCAGACACTGAGACTGGCTGATACCGGGGAGATCATATTCAACAGGATCTTCTGCCGTCTGGATATTGACGGATGGTTTGTTCAAAGATACGAGAGAAGAATAAAGAGTCGTGGTTTTTCCGGATCCGGTAGGGCCGGTAACCAGCAGAATCCCATTGGGGGAGTGCAGGCCGTCTTCCAGAAGATCGTAGTTTTCCTTGTCGATTCCAAGATCGGCAAGACGCAGACGGTTGCCGGACTGATCCAGAATCCTCATTACAATTTTTTCTCCCCAGACGGAGGGACAGGTGGAAACACGAACATCCACAATCTTGCCCTTCAGGGACATGCGGAACTTACCGTCTTGGGGGTTGCGGACCTCGGAGATATCAAGACCGGCCATGACCTTGATGCGGGAGGAAATTGGGCCTGCCGCCTTGATGGGGAAGGGACCCGCTCCAGGTCTGAGCATCCCGTCAATCCGGTAACGGATATTCATGCTGTGCTCAAAAGGCTCAATATGAATGTCGGAGGTTCCCAGTTGTACGGCCTGAGTAACTACTTTGTTCATCAGGTTTTTAATCGGGGCGGAGTCTTCGTCAAAGTCCTCTTCGGTCATCTCGTTGAGGTCTTTGTCATCCGCATCATCGATCATCTCGATCAGACTGCCTGCCTGGGCAGCATCCCCGTAGAATGCTTCATAGCTTGCCTGAAAGTCCTTCTGGGCGACAATCATGGGCTGAACCTTCAGGCCGGTGGATTTTTCAATATCATCGATCACCAGAATGTTCTGTGGATCCACCATGGCCAGATACAGGGTGGTCTCTTCTCTTTTGACAGGAATGACCATGTGCTTCAGGGCCATTTTTCCCTGAATGATATTGATCACCAGGGCATCCGGCGGGGTTTTTGCAAGCTTGATATAGGGAATCATAAGCTGTTCGGCCACACACTGGGCCAGCTCATCTTCGGTTACGATTCCAAGCTGTACCAGAGCCTCTCCGATACGAATGCCGTGGGCCGCAGCAAACTCCAGGGCCCCGGACAGCTGTTCCTGGGAAAGAACACCGGCTGTCAGCAGAATGTCTCCCAGACGTCTTTTGTTACCGTGACGCTTCTTGGCGACTTTCTTGATGGCAGCCTGATCTTCGAGGGCCACTTTGAGCTGGGACTGGTTGATCAGATCCAGTTCGAGAAGGGCAATCCCCAGAGGGATTCCATCCACTTGGGATTTTTCAAGAGCCTCTTCAAGTCCGAAGTTGTCAATAAATCCCTTGTCTTTGAGGATTTCTCCCAAGGGAATGTCACGATTCTCCAGTTGAGAACGCAGATAGGGTTCAAGCTGAGTCAGTTTTGCCACTAGTTTATTTGATCGGTCACTGGGCCGGGAGCGTTTGCGATTTTAGCGCAAATCACATCAACAGGCCAGCAATAGAC
>CAZDAM010000091.1:0-14116 GCA_964503595.1 uncultured bacterium | reverse complement strand
GTGAAGGTTTTGAGGTGAAGTCTGACAACAGAGCCGTGTGAGGGAAAACCTCATGTACGGAATCGATGGGGGCGGCTGGATAAGCTGAAAATGGGGAAACCTACCCTACATACATTTTCCAGGATTGCGCATCGGGAATCGGAACCAAATTCCGTAATCTGCATCCGGACATCAAGGCCCTTTATGTGAAACTGAATCGAATAAAGAAAAGTCCCGGTTTACGAACGCGATCCCAATGGGGAGTTTTACCTGACGGGCCTTCAAGGATAGGATTTTAAAAAGGGACTGCGCTTTGGTTTAGCGCTCAAGATGATTTTTCAACGCCATCAGACGATCCATGAAGCGCTGGTGAATGTCCCTGTTGCGAGGAAAATCTGCCATCGTCATTCCGGCCATGGGATGAATGTTCTTGAGTTCCTTGCCATCAAAAACGGGGCGGGTCAGAAACTCGCGGTAGGCATCTGTGGGCCAGCCGATTTTAAGGGCCAGTACTCCAAGGACAAAAGGATATTTTCGCTCATAGTCCCCAAGAATCTTCAGGACAAAATTCTGTTCGGTCGTGGCTACGTCTTCCCATTTGGGATAGATGGCTTCGGTAGTCTCTATTTTTTTGAGCAGGGTGGCTCTTTGTTCTGGAGTGAGACTCAGGTTGGGCAACAGTTTTTCGGTGGCTTCAAAAAGTTTACGAAACATGCCGGAAGCAATGACAAATTCGAGGACTCCATTATAGGAATGAAGCAGAATGGAGGCATCAATGCCAATCCAGTCCCAGGCATGAATCAGAGCCTGAGGATCCTTTTGTCCGAGGCAGAAGGCGGCTTCCCCGATTGCCGTGCTGCGGTAACGGGTCTGACGGAAATTGTAGGCAAAGCCTGGAAGGGGCTCGTAGGGGAGATCAATGGTTTTTTCCAGGGGGTAGGGACTTTCGGTAGCCAAAAGGTTTTTCAGTTTGTCGGGGATGGCATCACAGGTGAATTTCAGATCCTCATTGAGAAATTCAATGGCCTGGTAGTGGGATAGAAGTCCGGCCCTTTTGTAAAACGCTTCATTGCTGACTTCTGCCGGAATGGAAAGTTCGCCAAAGTCCTTCCAGAACTGGTCGTGTCGAATCTTCCAGATCAGGGCGAGAAGCCCAAAGAAGAGAAGAGAGACAATGGAAGCAAAGATAAGCTTTTTCAAGAAGCCTGCATATTTTTCAGAAAACCACAGCGGCAGGGAATCACAGGACAGGACTTTGTGGCAAACCGGGTTTGAATGAGTTCTGTCAGACATTCCACGAAAACCGGCTCGGTATTCAAGGATGGCATGCGTCCAAATTCTTTAATTCCGTGTTTTTCGGCGACTTCCTTGTATTCAATGTCAATTTCATGCAGGGTTTCGATGTGATCGCCAACAAAGGAGACAGGAATTACCAGACAGGATTTCAAATCAAACCTGTCAGGATTTTCCAGAATCTCATCCATAGAGGGAGTGAGCCATTTGGCGGGCCCTACCCGGCTTTGCCAACCCAGAAGGTGTTTTCCCTTCCATCTCAGATCCTCAAGAATGAGTTTTACGGTTTCTTCCACGTGTTTCTGGTAAGGGTCTCCTTCTTCAATGTAGGAAACCGGGACCCCGTGGGCCGAAAACAGCAGGACCGGGTTCTTGTCCTGCATGGCTTCAAGGCCTTTTTGAATCTGGTGACTCATGGCCTTGATATAGGGTGGAAAATCATACCATTTGCACAAGGGGCGCAGGGTTGGATGGTAGTTCAGGCTTTTTAATGCCATTCGCACATCTTCCATGGAAGACTCCACCGTGGCAATTGAGTAGTGAGGATAAAGGGGAAGAACAAAGGCATCTTCCACACCATCCTCCTGCATCTGTTTCAGGGTTTCTTCCACTCGCGGTGCGGTGTAGCGCATCCCAAGATAGAAGCGATAGTCAGGCAAATTCTGGTTCAGAAGCTTCACCAGCTCCCCCGTCATGGGAACCAGGGGGGAGCCGCCGCCGATTTCATCATATTTGTCTTCAACCGAGGGAGAGCGCCTCCAGGCAATCAGGGGAGCGACCACATTCTTTTGCACGAATGCGGGCATGCCCATGCGAATGCCGACGGTGTCGGAAAACAGCTCTTTCAGGAAAGGGCGTACGTCTTTGCGATGAATCGGACCACCGAAGTTCAAAATCAGAACATTTTTCATGTCTTGAATTGAAACGTCTGAAGGGGATTTCCGTCAAGAACCATCCCATTCTGTAAAATTCAAATATGAGATTTCTGATTTCTGCTTTTTTCCTGTGTGAAGTTCTGGCTGCATTTCCTACTGTTCCCCCTGGATTTACGATCCGAAAATGGGCTGAAGTCCCTTCGGTTCGCTCGCTTGCTGTATCGACAGCAGGAGCTGTTTTTGCCGGGACCCGTGATGGGGGGCGGGTATATCGCATTGAGGACACGAATCAGGATGGTGTCGCGGAGACGGTGGAAGTCCTGCTTCAGAACCGTTTTATGCCAAATGGTGTGGCGATCCTGGGCGAGGATCTTTATGTGGCCGAGGTCGATAAAATTCTGAAGCTTCCAGGAATTGTTTCTGGAAACTCTTTGAAAGTGAAGCCGGTTGTGGTCTATGAGGATCTTCCGGATGATACTCATCACGGCTGGAAATTCATTCGTTTTGATGAGACCGGTCGGCTTTATGTCCCAGTCGGAGCTCCCTGTAATATCTGTGATCCCAAGCCTCCCTATGCGGCAATTCATCAACTGGATCTCAAGACCGGGAAAATGCGTCCGGTAGCTCTTGGAGTACGCAATACGGTTGGTTTTGATTTTAATCCTGAAGACCGGAGTCTCTGGTTTACGGATAATGGCCGGGACTGGATGGGAGATGATCTGCCTCCGGAAGAGCTGAATCGGCTGAGTGTGGAAGGCGAGCATTTCGGCTACCCTTACTGCCATGCGGGAGTCATTTCCGATCCGGAATTCGGGCATCTGGCACCCTGTTCCCAGTCCACTATGCCCCGAACCACATTTCTGGCCCATACGGCTGCTTTAGGGGTGAGATTTGTCCGGGACAGAAACTGGCCCGAAAAATACCGCAAGGGAGCTTTCGTAGCTCAGCACGGCTCCTGGAACCGTTCCAGAAAACAGGGGTATCAGGTCAGCTTTGTTGCCATTGAAGGAAGCCGGGTTGTGCGCCAGGAAGTCTTCGCATCAGGCTGGCTTCAGGACGAGAGAGTCAGCGGCAGACCGGTTGATGTGGATTTTCTCCCCGATGGGAGGCTTTTGATCAGTGATGACTATGCCGGCGTCATCTGGCAGGTTCAGCCTGAGAAGCCTCGGCCGACTCCAGAAAAACCCCGGACACATTGAAGAAAACCTGCACGGCATCCCACATACGGCGCATGATCCAGGTTTCTTCAGGATTTGAATAAGGTTCTTGGCGCTGGGCCTGCCACCAGGCAAAGACTCTGAGACCGTTCATGCTCAGAGTGCCGGTCGGATCCTCTTCAAAGCTGCGCATGGAATCGATTTCCGCTTTAGTGGCAATTTCCGGATTGGGAAACAGCCAGTCCGTAAGCCATTCCCAGGCAATCGAAGCTCCCCCGGAAACAGTTTCAAAGGCATTCTGGATAGCCTTGGCTGTCCAGTTAAACCCTTTACCGAGCCACCAGCTGTGAACCAGTCCCTCGGTTTCCTGAACCGGAATCCCCCAATCTTGCTGCATGGCAACGGCGACCGCTGGAATCGAATCCACCAGACGATTGCCCATGTGCATATAGTCTCTGAAATAATCGCTTCTAAGGCCGGAGAGGACAATGGCATTGGAAAGATCCAGAACGAGATGAGTATTCATGCCGGTGGCCATGACTTTCAGGGGATGGGTATCGCAATTCCGGGCCTGAGCATAATAAAGGCCCCACTTACGCCGGTTCTGGGTGTGGGGGTTTGTCAGATGGAGATGAAGACCATGCAGGTAGGTTCTGGCAAACTCCACCGTTAGGCGGCGGGTTGAAACCAGATCCTTGAATTCTTCATTCTGGACGGCTTCTATCGCGCTACGGGTTACCGCAGTGTAGATGGTGGTGAAAATTCCCCTGCGGTCCCCGGCTTTTTGAAAAATGTGGCGGATTTCAAGAAGCCTTTCTTCCATGGACTCCATGTCGGTCGGATGCACGGTACTAAGACTGGAAAGAGTCAGAAGTCTTTTGAAATCATCGCTTTCGGGACTGATGCTGTTGCAGGCCACCGGGTAACGCAGATCCTGGCTCTGAGCAAAATTCAAAGAAAAGGCAAGGAGCAGAATTATAATTCTTAGCATGGAACCATTTACGTCCGATGGGCGGAGTTGGTTGCGCTGTTCCCATCTTTTTTGTGGTTTTTGCTGTGGCCCGGGCTGTGGAACCGTCTTCCGGCCAGAAATGTTCCATGGAAGAGTTAATTTGAACGGGCCGGTGGGCCGGAGACAGAAGATGCATCATGGGGCGGATTGCTCCATCAGCAAGAACAGGGGTTTGCAGCAGACCAAAAACCTCCTGAACCCGAACTGCAATTACGGGAGGATCCTCAGTGTAATCAATTCTGATCTGACTGCCGCCGGGGGCTTTCCAGTGGGTTGGCAGAATTTCATCAAGATGGCGGGTCTTTTCATATCCAAGATAAAGATTTAGGGTCTGAAGGTGGTTGGCATTCTGAAGATCTTTCAAGTGGGCTGCATCGGGGCAAATCGGGGTTTTCCAGCAGAATCTGAAGAAAGAGTCCGGCTGTCATGACCTCGATTCTGGTTTCCGAAGAGTTCCGGTTTTCACCGCGAATGCGATATCCCATGGTTTTTCCAAACTGCTCGCCAAGGCTCTGCGCCATGCGTCTGGCAGCATTGATGGAAGCTGTGCGGAGAGGTTCAATCAGGGCGATTCCGCCTTCAGTGATATCGAACATTTTTCAGCGGCAGGACGGTTGTTTTTCCTGTGCCGGGAGGGGCCTCAACCAGAGGAGTTTTTCCGGTCTGAAAGGCGTTTTGAATCTGGGGCCAGATCTCAAGAATGGGAAGCATGGGGCAATACCAGCTTGCCCTTCACCCAAAAGCCATGCAACCATCTTTTTATGCTGGACTGGCTTTGGGATCGGGTCTGTGTGCTCTCCCTTGAAGAATGGGGTGAGCAACAGGATTTACTGACTTCTTCTGAGAAGGAGGAGATCCTGACCATGCGCATTGAAAAACGCACCCGTGAAAAAACAGCCGGAAAGATTGCAGCCAAGTTTGCCCTGGCCCGAAAGCTTGGTCTCATGAATCCGGGCACGGAATTTTTTCAGGCCCATTCCTTTCTGAGTCCTGATGGTCCGCCGCGACATGTGCCGCAGTCGGGACCGGTCTTCAGGGTTTCCATCACTCATTCCCGTTATCTTGCCGGGGCTGTTCTGGACGAATCTCCAGTAGGACTGGATCTGGAATGGATCCGCCCGATTGAACCGGGAGCGCGAAAATTCTTTATGAATGAAGTGGAAAGGCTCTGGTGTGAGGAGCTGGAGGGCGAACTTGGCGACGATCCCAGAATTGTTTTAAGCTGGTTCTGCGGGAAAGAAGCCTGTCTGAAGCTTCACGAAATCGGTCTTGCCGGAGTCAGCCGCCTTCAGATCCCAAAATGTCTTCATCGAAACAGAACAGCAAGAGTCGAATTTGAAGGCATTGGGCAGGAAATTCATCTCCTTGAGCACAAAGGTCACATCGCCGCCCTGTCTGTGCTAAGCTGACCGCATGATTGAGCGCATCACTCTGGCATCAATTCCCTCTGTCATCTACATCCCGGATCCGTTTCGTGGAAACGGGCCGCTTCCTCTGGTGGTTCTGTTTCGGGCCACGCCGGATGAATGGTTCAACGCCCGTGAGGACGATAGTCGGGGCCGCCGCACGATTTATACGATTGTGGCGGACATGATTGAGAAATCTCTTCTGCGTCCGGCCGCCTTTGTTTTCCCGTCAACCTGCTGCAATGCCGAAGGGGAGTTCTACTTCACCGAAGACGTTCATCGCCCTGATCTTCGCAAATCCCGGATTCCGTTTCTGAATGCCCGCAAATTCGAGGAGGAATACCTTCCCGATCTGCAAAGCAGGTTTCCCCAGGTGGATACCAGCCGGGTTTCTCTGGATGGGTTCTCGCTGGGAGGAGCAACGGCTTTAAGCTATGCCTTTCAGAGTCCAAGACGCTATGTTTCGGTAGGAAGCTATGATGCCGTCCTTCTTGACTGGGAAGAAGACAACCGCCAGGTGGATCCTCAGACCACAAGCGATGTGACCTTTCAGGACTTTCCCTATATCTACGGCAACAATCCGGATCGGGAGTGGTTTGAGAGCATCAACCCTCTCAATCTGATTGCGACTCAGACCGTGCCTTTCCTTTTGTTCATGGCGGCTTCCAATGAAAACGGCCCCCAGGTCAATGCGCCCAGGGTCAAGCGATTCCAGGAAATCATGGCTCGCCGGGGAATCACCAACTATGCCTCAAGCCCCATTCTCTCGGAAGAATCTCGCCATGAATGGTACTGGGTTGATGAATACCTCTACCGCAGCCTGCCGTTTCATACCCATGCCCTGAACGCAGGCTAGTCAAAAACGTTCCCGTCCTTGCCATTTAGAGACGGGAGGAATAGACTCGCGGCTTCTATGAGTGATTCAGCATTTGACGTTCAGAATTTGAAAAAGGTCTATTTGAATGGTTCTGAGGCCTTGAAAGGTGTCAGCCTGTCTGTGCGTCCTGGAGAAATTTTTGGTCTCCTAGGGCCGAATGGGGCCGGAAAGAGTACCCTGATCAACACGCTTGCGGGGGTGGTCAAAAAAACTTCAGGAGAGCTTGGAGTTTTTGGAAAGTTTCTGCCTCAGGATGAACTTGCCATCAAGCATATGGTGGGAATTGTGCCTCAGGAGCTTTCCTTTGATGGCTTTATTACCGTGCGTGAGGCTCTGGAATTTCAGTCGGGCTACTACGGAATCCGGGATAACAGAGCCTGGATTGACGAGCTTCTCAAGAAGCTTAACCTTCTTGACAGGGCGGAAACCAACACCCGTCAGCTCAGTGGAGGTATGAAGCGTCGTCTCCTGGTGGCCAAGGCCATGGTTCACAAACCCCGCCTTCTGGTTTTGGATGAACCTACGGCCGGGGTAGATATTCAGCTGGTGGTGAGTCTTTGGAATCTGGTTCGTGAGGTCAACCGGAATCTGGGAACGACGATCATCCTGACCACGCATAATCTGGCTGAGGCCGAGGCGATCTGTGATCGCATCTGTATCATCAATCACGGTGAGATTCTGGCTTTGGATGATACCCGTTCTCTGGTTCGCAGGCTGGGCGACACCCGCTATGCCCAGGTCCGTTTCAAGGGTAAAGTTCCAGCCCTTTCCCATGAAAATCTCAAAATTGAAACCGACGAAACAAATCATTCCGCTCGCATTCATTATGCTGAGGGGGGTCTTCCCGAGGTTGTCGGGCTTTTGGGAGTCCATGCTTCAGGAATCGAGGATTTCCGTTTGAAGGAAGACAATCTGGAAGATGTATTTATCAGACTGGTGGGCGCCTCATGAAAAACCGGATCGGATGTCAAACCCTTTTAAGAAAAGAAGTATCGCGCTTTTTGAAGGTGGCAATCCAGACCGTTTTTTCTCCCCTGATTTCCACTCTGCTTTATGTTGCTATTTTCGGCCTTCCCATGCAGACAGCTTTCAAGGAAGTTCATGGGGTTCCCTATCTGGCTTTTCTTGTGCCGGGCCTGATCATGATGGGCGTCATCAACAATGCCTTTCAGAATCCAAGCTCATCTCTGATGATTGCCAAGTACAACAACACTATCAACGAGATTCTGATGCTGCCGCTTTCGGCAATGGAAAAAGTCGTGGCCTACGTAGGTGGAGGTATGTTTCGCGGTCTGCTGGTGGGGTTTGTCATCTGGATATGTGTGCTTCCCTTTGTCCATCTGCCTCTGGCCCATCCTTTCCTGGTGATTCTGGTGGCCTTGCTGGTCTCGGCGATTTTTTCAGCCTTTGGAATCATTGCCGGTGTGTGGGCCCGGGATTTTGATCAGATGGCGGTTCTGAATAATTTTCTGCTGACCCCGGCGATTTTTCTGGGAGGGGTTTTCTACAGCATTCATAACCTGCCGGGCTGGGTGAGCAAGGTCAGTCTGTTCAACCCTATTTTCTACATGATTGATGGCCTGCGTTTTGGCTTTATCGGACAGAGTGATGTCAGTCCGGTCTTAAGTCTGGGGGTTCTTTTTGCCCTTCTTCTCGTGAATGTATTCTTTTCCTGGCGGGTTTTTGTTACCGGGTGGCGCTTGCAGCAGTGAATTCCGGCATGCGTCTTGCATTGCTGATTTTACTTACAAGGGGGAAGACAATGAATACAGCAGAAAACTATCGGGAAGCCATCCGCCTTATGAAAGAGGGTATGGCTCACCTAGATGCCAATCGCTCCGAAGATGCCTGCGACTGCCTGGAGCAGTCCCTTAGCCTGCATCCAACAGCCGATGCTTACACCCAGCTTGGGCGCCTTCAGACCATGAGAGGACGTTTTCAGGATGCAATCCGGATGTGTTACATGGCCATTGATCTCGATCCGGATTATGGCAACCCCTACAACGATATCGGGGTCTGCCTGGTGCGTCTGGAGAAATTTGAGGAAGCCATGCGCTGGTTTGAAAAGGCCAAGCTGGCGAGTCGTTACGGAACTCCGCACTTTCCCTATCTCAATATGGGCTCCATGTACGTCAAGCTGGGTCGTCTGGCCCGCGCATACCGCGAGTTTCAAAAGGTTCTTGAACTGGTGCCGAATCAGCCGGATGCCCTTCAGTTCGTCAAGGCCATGGAACAGCTTCTGGAAGCAGAGAAAAAACCCGTCATTGTGCACTGATTCTTGACTCCTGCATAAAGATCTGATCCAATAGGACCCCTGAATTGGGGCGGAGTCATGAAGCCAGAGAAAACCAAATATTCCCTGAGGGATTTGAAAGGTCTTTGGCCCTACCTGAAACCCGAAGCGGCTCTTCTGGGTTTCTGTCTTGTTCTTATGCTGGGCTCTACCGGGGTTCAGCTGGCTCGTCCCTGGATTCTCAGACTGATTGTCGATGATGCTGTTCCCCATGCCGATTACCATCTGATGGGAGGCGGCGCAGGGGCTTTTCTGGGGCTTCTTCTTGCGGGAATTGCGATTTCCTGGCTTAAAACCCTTAAGATGGCCGAGATTGGAATTCGGGTTGTCAACCGCCTGAAGGGAGCCCTGTTTAGCCACGTGCTTCATCTTCCCGCGGGTTTTTTCCATAAGCATAATGCGGGGTGGCTGGTATCCAGAATTGAGAGTGATACCGAAGAGCTCAAGCATTTCTGTTCCCATCTGACGCTTCATATGTTCACGGATTTTTTGACGTTTGCCGGGATTCTGGTCACGGTTTATCTGACTTCTCCTCAGTTAGCCATGGGCGTCTTTCCTGTTGTGGTTGTGCTGCTGGTGCTGATTTTCTACTTCTTTGGCAAAATCCGGGCCCGTTTTGATCAGGCTCGAACGGCCTATGCCGATCTCACCGGTTTTGTCAGTGAGCATCTCGGAGCTGTCTTTCTGATCCAGCTTTATGGCCGCGAAAAACAGGTTCTTAATGCCCTGGATGAGAAAGCAGAACGCAGAACGGCAACGGAAAAGATGGCTTCCCTGCTCAGCTACGGTTTCTGGTCCCTGTTCCTGTTCATTTCCCAGGGAGTATTGCTGGGAGTTCTGATCTACTTCGGGGCTCATCAGGTCATGTCCCAGAAAATGAGCCTTGGAACCCTGATCATGCTGGTTGAGTTTGCCCGCCAGATGGTTGGTCCTCTACGCTCTTTAGGAGAGAATATTTCCCAGCTTCAGCGATCCTCTGTTTCAGCCCGCCGCGTGTTGGGGCTGATGGATCTGGAGGTGGAAGAAACCCGAAACCTGCCGGAGGCACCAGCAATCCAGAAGCTTCAGTTCCAGCAGGTGGATTTTGCCTATGAAGAAGGGAAGCCGGTTTTAAGAAATGTGAGTTTCACACTTCCCAGAGGGACCCGTATGGCTCTGGTCGGATCTTCCGGAGGGGGAAAGTCGACCACGATTCAGCTTCTGTGCCGCTTTTTGAATCCAACTGGGGGAGACCTTCTCCTGAATGGGGTGAACCTGGGAAATTACTCCCTGAAATCATGGCGACAGAAAGTAGGTCTGGTCCTTCAGGATATCCATCTGTTTCCCGGCACCGTCATGGACAATCTGAAGGCCATGGATCCGGAAATTTCTGATCAAAAAGTGATGGAATCAGCCCGCCTTCTTGGGGCAGAGGATTTCATTCTGAAACTTCCGGAAGGATATCAGACGGTTTTAAGTGAACGTGGGGCCAATCTTTCCATGGGGCAGCGCCAGCTTCTGTCCTTTGTGCGGGCAATGGCACGGGATCCTGAACTTCTGATTCTGGATGAAGCCACTGCCAGTATGGATCCAAAGACAGAGCGCTATCTGCAAAATGCGCTTCAGATTCTGCTTCATGGACGGACTGCTGTTCTGATTGCTCACCGTCTTTCCACGGTGAGGCATGCGGATTGCATTCTGGTGATTGAAAAAGGGGAAATTGTCGAGCGGGGCAACCACGAGGAACTGGTTGAGCATAAGGGCCGCTATTTTGAACTGGTTCAGCTTCAGGCTGGAAAGGCGGCCTGATGAAATATTTCAGATGGTATCGCCATCTCTGGAGCCATTATCGGGGGTTTTTTCTCTTTCTGGTTTTCATGTGTCTTCTGGATGCCGTATCAACTGTTGCGGTTCCTATGACCCTGAAGCATCTGATCGATCGGTTGCAGGGAGTTCTGCTGGAATCTGAAGTTGCTGCTAGTGAAGAAGCCCTGAGCCTTTCCCTGCTTCTGGTGGGGGTTGGATTCTTCACTGCTCTGGCGCACACATTTCCATTTTTTCGGGCCTGGATGAATCTCAATCTTGAGGCTTTTGTCCGCAGAAAGTGGTTTGCCATGCTCTTGAAGAAGGATGGTTCCTTCTTTCTTCGTCACCGCACCGGAGACCTGATCACCCGACTCACGGATGATCTTTCCCGCTACCCTAAAGTGGCCTGGTTTGGCTGTTCGGGAATTTTTCGGGCTCTGAATGGTTTCAGCATTGTCTTGAGCTGTACCCTGGCCATGTTCTACCTGCACAAAGGGCTGACTCTGGTGGCCCTTCTACCCATCCCGATTGTATTCTGGGCCTATTCCTTTCTGAAGGATCGCCTGAGCCTGGCCTGGTCAGAAAATCAGCGTTACATTTCTGAATGTACCAATACGATTGAGACGGCAGTAAGTGGCATCCGGGTGATCAAGTCAGTCAATGCCGAAATGAGGGAAGCCAGTCATCTGAATCGGATTCTTGATACCCGTGGCGCAGTCGAACTCAGGGCAACAAAGCTTTCCGTGTGGATGACGCTTTTTTATGAATTCGCTTCCCAGGCAGCCCAGGTTCTGGTTGTTGCCTTCGGGGGTTTTCTGGTGATTTCCGAAGATCTCTCGATTGGCGGATACTATGCCTTTTTTACCTGTCTTGGCATCATGATCTACCCCATGCTCGATCTCCCCAATCTTCTGGTGATTTCCCGTCAGGCTTTTGTCTGCGTGGATCGCCTGGAGGAACTGAAGGGCCCCGAATCCCCGGTGGATCTGAGTGCGAAGGCTCCGGAAGGCTCGGTACATGCTCTGGGGCTGAACCGGGCTACATTCTTCTACCGTCCGGAAGGTCTTTCGGGAAAGTCCGAGGAGCAACCGGCCGTGCAGGATGTCAGTCTGGAAATCAGGCAGGGCGAGATGCTGGCGATTATCGGCAGGATCGGTTCTGGAAAGTCGACTCTGCTTTCGCTTCTAAGCGGCATGCAGAAACCGGATTCGGGTCAGCTTCTGATCAATGAAAAGCCGGCGGATGAAGACAGTCTGAAAAGACTTCATGCGAATATGGGTTTTATTGCCCAGGAACCTCTGGTTTTAAGTGGTACGGTGAAGGATAACATCCTGTTTCATCGTGATTTTGCAGTTTCCCGTATGGAAGATGCATCCGAGGAAGCTCAGTTCCAGAAGGACGTTAGCAGGTTCCCCGAGCAGTTTGAGCAGAAAATCGGGCAGCGGGGAGTCACAATTTCCGGAGGCCAGAAACAGAGGCTGACAATTGCCAGGGCCCTGATTGGCAAGCCATCCATTCTTCTGATGGATGATGTGACGGCAAGCCTTGATGCGAGCAATGAAGAAGGATTCTGGGATGCTGTTCTAAAGCAGGAAGAGAAGCCAGCGATGGTAGTTGTAACCCACCGTCAGGCCACGGCACGACGTGCCGATCGGGTGCTGGTTCTCAAGGATGGCAGGGTGGAAGCCTATGGAACTTTTGATCAGCTGATGGAATCTTCTCCCGATTTTCGGGAACTTCTGGAAGATGAAGGGGATGTTGAGAAAAAGGATCTGGCTCAGGCATCATAAGGGATGTCATGGGTGAAGCAGATGCGATCAGTCGGGGGAATGCTCCGGTAACACGTAAAAGTCTTGGGCTTGAACTAAAGAAACTGGGTCTTGGAGCAACCGATCTGGTACTGGTCCATACCTCCATGAGTCGCCTTGGCTGGGTCTGTGGGGGGCCGGTTGCAGTCATTCAGGCTCTTCTGGATGTCCTGACTCCGGCGGGAACCCTGATCATGCCGGCTCATTCCTCAGATCTGACCAACCCTTCCCGCTGGCAGGCACCTGCCGTACCACCTCTCTGGATGGAAGCGATTCAGAAGGAAATGCCTGCTTTTGACCCGCGTCTGACTCCAACCAGGGGAATGGGAGTTGTCGCCGAATCCTTCCGGACCTGGCCAGAAGTCAGAAGGAGCCATCATCCTTCCGGGTCTTTTTGTGCATTGGGTCCCAAAGCTGAGGAGGTTCTTGCAAATCAGGATCTAAGCGATCCGTTCGGGATGAGTGGACCACTGGGCTACCTTTATCAAAACGGGGGGAAGATTCTGCTTCTGGGGATACAGCATGGCTCCAATACCAGTCTTCATCTGGCGGAATCCATCCTGAATCTCAGAAATCTTCAGGCTGAGGCAGCTCCTTTGATGATTGAAGGAAAGCGCCAGTGGGTTGAATTTGATTCCGTTGCCTATGATGACGCACTATTTGATCAAATCGGCAGGAAGATAGATCAGAGTGGCCTGGTCAGAATCGGGATCACCGGCTCCACCCGCTCCCGTCTGATGGATCAGAAGTCCGTGGTCGACTGGGTGATGGAAAAAGGTCTTTTGCTTGAAGTTCAGGACTGAAATTCAGCGAATTTTGCCGCGGATTTATTTTGACAGACTATTGATATAGCTCTTCAAACAGGCCTGAAGCTTCAGGTATCAAAAGATCCGATGTTGGGTTTTCCCGATAATGATGGAGCATGACAGCTCCTGGGACGTTCAGGATGTCACTGGGGGCAACACCAGGTTCCCCTTGAGGAATGGGCTCATTACCAAACCACTTTGTCCAGTAGTCCCACGCTCCGCTGAAATCCATGGGGGTAGCGGGCATTCTCTCGGTATCTGTTCCCGCTTCAAGTCCAGCCCAGATCAGCTCGGAGCAATACAGGCTTTCCTGCTCGTGGAGACGAAACAGACGGTCATAGGGTTTTCCCATCTGCTGATTGGCGTATTGAAGTACGGACTGGATCTCTTTCTTTGTCAGACTGGGAATCCGAACCAGAGCCAATCGACCTTTGGAGCGTTTGACGAGTTTTTGCAGCGGGATTTTCTGGGCTCTTGGAATGGTGGCTTCCAGAAACCGGATCTCACCGTTTTGGTCTTTTTCCACAAATCCGACATGGGCCCATTCGGTACCGGTGGCTCCCTCGACTCCAGCACCAAAAGAAGTGCGTACACGTTCCAGGATCACGTCGCCGGATTGGATCTCAAGCGCATGGCTTAGCGAGCAGAGGATTAGACAGAGCAGAAGCGGCATGCCGTAATTATGCGGATTCATGATGAAACGTCAACCCCTGATAACCCCTAGAGTAATTTGCATAAAAATAAAGAAACCAGGGTTTTTATTCCCGGCCCCTTTCATGCACCAGAGCATGATGTCTGAAACAGAGCGTCATCAGATTTTCCATC
>CAZDAM010000090.1:0-14179 GCA_964503595.1 uncultured bacterium | reverse complement strand
GCCGCTCTCCCCGATTCAAAGTGACCTAGAAGGCTTTTTCCAGACCAAACCTCATCCCTCTTTGAGAGATTCGCATGAAGTCCTTGCTTTCTTCGCCCTCATAGGTGAGGCTCTTCAGACCAACCACTGCTCTCCAGTCATCCACCTGCTCGGGATGGAAATAGTATTTGGCTCCAATCTGCCATTCGTTCATGGCAACATCGGAAATATCAAACATCCTGTAGGAGCCGAAGAAGTCGATGTGATCGCTCACATTCTTGATGGTTTCCATCCCAATCAGAGGCATGACGGTAGTGCCTTTGAGACGGCTGATATTGGTTCCACCCAGATTCTGGTTGGAAAGTTTGGCTTCAAGGTCCATCAGACGGGCTGAGAGAATCCAGTTGAGGGCAAAATCTCCCTTGTCACTGCGCACAAACGGACGGCGGTAAGCTACATCCACAGCCTGAAGATCAAAGTCGAGCATGGAACCTGCTCCGTAGGCCCGGTTATCAAACGTGAGGCCCTGATTCAGAGTCGAATCGCTGGCGATCGAGTGATAGGTCAGATCAAAGCGCTTGTGTCCGAGCTCCACATCGGCCCCAACCTCAAAATGACTTGCACTCTTTTTCTTCACACCGGAACTGGCTCCCAGACGGTCCTTGACCTTGGCTGTCATATCCGCACTGAACATGGCAATCCAGACATCATTGCGATACCAGCCATCATCATAGTGACGCTCGACAATCGGGCGCTCTTCATAAACCTCCACTTCATAGGGAACTCCGAATGGATTGGCATACTGCATCATGCTTTTCATCCGGCGGGTACGAACCGCCCCACGATCCACATACATGTCAGCATAGCTTCTTTCGTAAAGCTTCTGCCTTTCCACCCAGGCCCAGTATTTATCCTCATCAATGAAATTGGTGAACGGGATTGCCGGAGGAACCGAAATCTTTTCTCCCGTGATTTTGTTCCAGGCCTGACGGGAAACCACTTCTCCATAGGAGTTGTAAACAACCCTCAGCTTGGCGACACTGGATTCAATTTCATCCTTGGTAATCGGATCGGCCAGAACATCCAGATTCACCGGGACATCCTCACCGGTCCGGCGATCCCAGGAATGAATCGTGATGATATTGCCCTTGCGATCATAAGTTGTCTTGATCGTATGGAGGTTCGTCATGCTGGTCCGCATGATGGCGACTTCCTCATCCACCCCCAATGCCCGGTTCTGGGTGCTGTAGGGACGCAGGTTGCGGTGTTCCACCGTTGCCCTTTCCGGAGCATAGAATGGGGAATCCCGATACTCCTCCATGCCCGAAGTATGCCCTTGCCCAAAACGCCAGTTGGGACTCTGTTCCTGCTGCCATCCGTCTGATGCCATGACAATACCCGTGAAGAGCGGTGCCAGGGCCAATCCGAATAACAGGGCCTTCGTGCGTTTCATGTTATGACCTCCGTGTGAACACATAGGACTATCCTGCCGTCTTCCTGACTTGTTCCATATCCGTGACACCCTGCAGAACTTTGAGCATGGCATCTTCCCTGAGTGTTACAAATCCCCGTTTTCTTGCCTCAGCCACAATGTCAAACGGAGTCCCCTTGCGAGTAATGATTTCGCTGACCGCCGGATTATTGATCAGAATTTCGTGAATCCCGATACGACCCACAAAGCCCTGACCAAAACAGGCCGGACAACCCTTATGATGAAAAACATGGTTGGTTCTGATTTTGTAGCGCTGGGCAAAAGCATCCAGCTCCTGATCAAGGCCCACCGGCTGGCGGCATTTGACGCAAAGCTTGCGGACCAGACGCTGGGCAACAGATCCAATCAGTACGGATGCCACCAGAAAGTGATCCACCCCGATTTCCGTTAGACGCATCACCGAAGAAGAGGCATCATTGGCATGCAGGGTCGAAAGAACCAGGTGACCTGTCATGGCTGCCTCACAGGCAATCTTGGCTGTCTCCCCATCCCTGATTTCGCCTACCAGAATCACGTCCGGAGCCTGTCTCAGAGTAGCTCTTAAGATCGAGGCAAAGGTCATCCCCACTTCTGGATTGACCTGGGACTGGGAATAGTGGGGAACCTCATATTCCACCGGATCTTCTACCGTCACCACAGACTTTTTAGGGCTCCAGACATGCTGAAGAGATGCGTAAAGCGTCGTGGTTTTCCCGGAGCCGGTCGGTCCCGTTACCAAAAGCAAACCATAAGGCTTGGCCAGAAGTCCCGTAAGCAGTTTCAAGGAGTAATTGGAAAGACCTGTCTTATCCAGAGTGACATTCAGCCGATCCTTGGCAAGAATCCTGATTACAGCTTTTTCCCCTTCTACCGTGGGCAGAACATTGATCCGGCAGTCCACGGCTTTTCTCCTCAGCCTGGCTCGGAATTTCCCGTCCTGGGGCATCCTTTTTTCACTGATATCAAGATTGGCCATCATCTTGAGGCGGGCGATCACCTTATCCTTGTGCTTGTCAAAATCAGCCGGGAACTTGAAAAGATCCTGAACTTCCCCATCCACCCGGAAGCGAACCTTCAGTCTCTCCTCGATGAATTCGGCGTAAATGTCAGTTGCCTTGCGATCAATGGCCGTACGCATCATCAGATTCACAAAAGCCACGATGGGAGTCGTCACTTCCTCCAGATCCCAGACCGTATCCGTCAAAGGGTTGGGACGATCCGGAGATTCCGCCTGAAGGGCATCCAGAAGCGGAGCAAAAATCCGCATCTTTTCCTTATGGCGCTCAATCGCTTCCCGAATCTGGTTTTCCGAGGCGACAAAGGCTTTGACCTTCAGGCCGGACTTGTGACCAGCCTCATCCGCCACAAACTGGATATTGATCGGATCGTTATGAGCAATTGTCAGTACCCCTCCGGAAATATCCAGAGGAAGTACGCAGGACTGCTCAATATAATCTTCGCTCAAGGCGGCAAAGGCCTGGGGGGATACATCGGTTCCGGAAAGAGGAATCATGGGGACATCTTTTTGCCAGCACAGACATTCCAGCATGTCCTCTTCAGTCACCAGATTCATGGCAATGAGCTGTTCGCCCAGCCTTAAACCGGTTTCCTTCTGCATACGAAACGCTTCGGACATCTGCTCTTGCGTGACTTTTCCCCGATAAACGAGGATGTCGCCGATGCGCATCTTTGACTTATCAATCGCCTCGCTCATCTGGCCCATCTCCCCTATTGCAGGAACCGTCCTGCCACAGTCGCATCGGAGTCTCAGGACGCGGGGATAAGCATCAAATCAATGGAAGAACAGATCTCTGATCAAAGCGTTACAAAAGACTTTCAGAGAAAAGGAAATTGTTAAAGAAGAGGTCGACCCGGAAAAAGCTCAGGGTTTATCGCCTAAAACTTCCTGAGGCAGAAGAGACTGGGGCAGATTCCCATAAACAGCCGGCAGGAACAGCCGTCGATAATAGGTTTCAGACTGATCCTTCAGATCAAATTCAAACCGGATTTCAACCATGGGGACATGCTCCGGGTTGCCATCGAAGGGATCATATTCCTGAAACCCCTTCTTTCCAGCCTCCCAACCTCGAAAAATCTCTGGCTTGAGTCCAATTGCCTTAAAAGCAGGCTGGAGAGGGCTATAGAATCCAATGCCTTCCTTACGCTCCAGAATCACACCGCCATCACCTTGCTCGCGAGCCCGAACACTGATGGTCTGAGTCTTGATCGCATTCAGATCGCTTACGGAATCCGGCCTGCCACTTTCCGTTTCCTCATAATAACGCTGGTAGGTGATCAGATCCGGCTTGAGTTCAATGATCCTGGCCGCAGATCTGAGCTCGGCAGAAATGACTTCTACCCAGGTACTGGCCTCAAGAATTCTTTGGAGCTTTTCCGAGCCACGCACATAGGTTTTGGACATATTGATGTAAAAATTATAAGCCACACCCATGATCATGATCATGACGGCAGCCACCATCAGAAGCTCCAGAAGCGTAAATGCACGTCGTTTCATTTGCGGCGATAAAAGCTGGCTTCCAGCTTTCGGTTCAGGGTTTCAGTCGCAATGGTCACAATGACGGTGATCTTCAGAAGATTGCTCACGACGTGAAATTTTTGCCCATCCTGGGAAAAGCGTTCCGGGGCTTTGGAAGGAACCTCTTCTACAATCACAATCCGGCGAAACTTTTCATATCCATCTGGATGCATTTCAAAGGGAAAGCCATAATAGGATTCAAATCTATCGACAAACTTGCGATGCACCCCATCCGGCAATTTATTCTTTGATGAATAGATATCGGTGAACTGCTCCCGAAAAGCCGCCTCGTCTTTCTTCAGTTCCTCGTATTCCTCATGGACAGCATCCCGGAAAATATTGTCGCGGTAATCCGGCGTTTCAACATAGAGATTCCAGTCTGAAATCAGCCGGGATGGAGGAATCATCTTCAACTCAGCAATTTTGGATTCCACCAGGTTCCAGCCGATGTTGTAGTCCCGGCTCCGGATAACCCTGGTATAGCTGGACAGAAAAATATTACCAAATGGGATGATAATGGCAGCTACAATCATCAGCGCCATCAGGACCTCAATGAAGGTAAAACCTCTGCGAGCTTTCATAATTCCGGCATCCAGTTTACGGTGCTTCAGTATTCCCATGAACAGAAGTCCGAAAAAAAATCCCAGAGCAATTCCCAATCCCGGCCAGCTCAATCCCCATAGATGGTAGGTCAGGCTCCAGGAGATCACAAGCAGGACTTCAACAATCAGGTATCGTGAACCAAAATGAGTTTTGCAGTAGCGGCAGCTTCCCCGAAGCCAGAGCCAGCTGAAAATCGGCAGAAGATCCCAGAATCCTAGAACATGGCGGCACACCGGGCAATGGGAGCGGGGAAAAATGATCGATTCCCTCCGGGGCATCCGCCAGATTGCCATATTCAGAAAACTGCCCCAAAGGCCAGCAAAAGCGGCGACCGTCCCCAGCTGAAAACCATACGGGGAATCCAGGAAAACTTCCCTGAGATAAAGGATTTGGGCCAGAGGCTCAGTTGGCATGAACAGCCTGCTCCAATGCACGCTGATGGGTCTGGCCCAGTTTCACCGGAAAGTCCTCCGACTTCAGTTTTCCTCCCGAAAGAGACTGCATGATTTCAGCGCAAAGGCGCATATTCTCACCACGAAGTCGGGAAAAAATATCCCTCAGAAACACGAGGGCTTCACGACTCCCCAGCTTCTTCAGAGCCATCAGAGCTTCAGCGACAACTTCGTCATCCCGCTCAAACAGAAGGCATATCAGCCTGGGCAGAGATTTGATGACCTTTTTCTCTCCCAGTACAAAACAGGCATAAACCTTCAGGGAACGATCTTCACTGAAAAGAAGCTCTGTCAGCCTTTCCTCCTCCTCCTTGGAGAGCTCGGAAGGAACTTCAAAGACATTGACGTTATCCGCGTAGGCCTGCAGGGCATCACTTACCGAACAGGCCTCCTCCCGGGTGGATGCTTTCGAAGAGACTTCCGCCAAAGCCTTGCGGGCTGTCAAAGTCCCTGATTTCTTTAGAATACCAATCAAACGGCCAAAAGCTTCACGGTCCTCTCTTAGGAGTCCATCCAGAACATTACGACGAACCTTTTCCACATCATCCAGAAGACCTTTGAGCAGAAGATCCGAGACTTCGGAAGCTCCCAGTCTTCCCAGGGCCCAGCTGGCACTTACCCTCAGTGATTCATCTCTGGAATCCATTGCCAGCCTCAATTTGCTGACGACCTTCTGTTCTCCCAGACGGAACAGAGCCACAGCGACATTGGCCATCACCCGGTTATTGGAGTCCTCCAGAAGAGGAATCAGGTGCTCACGAATCCGGTCATCACCAATCTCTCCCAGCACTTCAACCGCGTTGGCACAAACCCTGCGGTCCTCATGCTGAATCAGATTCTGCAACAGGTCGATGGTTTCCTCATCCGCAAAACCTTTGAGATGGTGAACCATGGAGCCCAGCAGTCGCGGATCCTTTTCTCTTCGAATCAGTTCCATCAGAAGCGGCTTGATATCGTCACGGCCAAGAAACAGGCCGATGGACTCCACCGCAACTCTCCTCAGGGCGGGATCCCCACCGGCTGCATGGATTTTAAGAAGCCGCCAGCTTTCCTCGTTCCTCAGATTCAGAAGAGACTTCAGAACAAAACCGGCTAAAACGCCCTCACCTTTTTCCAGATGCTCCAGAAGCAGAATCCTTTGCTCCTCGGTAACTTCTCTTAAGTGGTGAGAAAAAAACAGGAAGGTATAGGCCCTGACCGTGATATCGCCCAAAGCCAGATTCTCAAACAGAATCGGAATGGCGTTTTCCGAAAAGCGCCCCAGAACTCGGTGAGCAATGGAATGTACCTGATAATTTTCGGAATAAAGGGCATAAATAATATCTTCAAGCATGTCCTCAAGGTCAAGCTCTCCGACAACCCACACAGCCGATGCCTTACGGGCCGGATCGGTCCCCTTGAGAAACAGTTTAAGAAAGGGCAGACAGCGGGTCTCCCCCAAAGCAATGACTTCTTTTAAGGCTGTGGAGGAAACCCTGTTGTTTTCATCCTGAATCAGAGGCTCCAGATGCGGAACCAGCCACCTTGCGTCCGGAACCTTGATCCGGGCAAACGACTCGACTGCATTGGCCCTGATGCGGGGCTCAGGATTATGCAGGTAGCGGCCGAGTTCGGAGACGAGATTTTCGGTTCCGATATCTCCCAGAATCCGGATGATTGAAGCTTTGATGATGACATCGCGTTCCAGATCAAGCTTATCCAGAAGAATATTGGTACAACGGCGATTGGCCACCCTTGCTATCGCGGAGACCGTGGCAAGACGCACCTCCCGCATAGGGTGGGAAAGATTGCGGGCCAGCTCAAAGAAAAGTTCGTACTGCTCGGATTCGTTCAGCTCAAACACTGAGGGCTATCCTTCCATCCAGCCAGGCGACAGACCTTGATAAGCTCCTTGGAACTTCGAAGAAAGATCGGCTCCTGAGGTTGCCAGTAGATCCACTTTTCAACCTCTCCAGCAGTTTCTTCATCCAGCCAGATCTCTTCCCAGCCCGAAGCTTCAGCCAGAGTCCGGGCAACTTCCCTTTTCTTACCGAGTGTACGGAATACCCTGAGACGCTGCCCCAGATTTCCACACCAGAAGGTCCCCCAGGAAATTCCGGCTCCCATTCTTACGGATTTATCAAACCATTCCCCATCATGAAGACGCAGATGCTCAAAAAAAGCCTGAATTTTCTGCAAAACCCGAGCCAATTCACCCGGTTCGGTGACTGCCGGCCAGCTGATGACAAATTCAGAGTGACCAATCCACTCAATAATACTTTTGCCATCCTCAAATACCTCGTGGACCGAATCGACAATCCGTCCCATCAGATCACAAAGATTATCTTCCGGGAGACCCGCATAAAGATTGGATTCATTCTTGAGAAGGAGATGAACCTGAACCACACTCTGACGTTTCCATTCAAAATCCATCTCAGGGGATTTCAGGATCTTTTCAAAAAGAGCCCGGCTGCAGGTACGTTCAAAAGTCTTTTCCAGCCGCTTGATCTCAAGATAGAGGGACATGCAGAGGAGAATGACCCCGCCAAGACCGACCCACAGCGGCCAGATTTCCATTTTTGAGGAATAGAGCAGATAAGCTATGCGGCCAAGACCGCCCAGGAAAATCAGGAGACCAATCCAGCCCAGAACCAGATGAAAACGGCGATCCGAACGCCTCAGACGGGCAAGCTTCTGTTCCAGTCTGGCCCTGGCTTCCTTGATAAGAAAATCACCCTCATCCTGAGAAAGCTCTCCCAGAGCTACTTTGCGTCGAATAAATTCGGCTTCCTGCTGAAAGCCTGTTTCAAGGTCCCTCGATTTCACGCCTGAAGCATACAAGATCCAGCAGTAGTCGACAATAGAAGCTCTTACTACTCAACGGCGGGCAGTACGGATTTCTTCCAGTTCAGCGAGAAAACGTCGACTTTCCTCCTCGACCAGTCCGGACATGTAAACCACCGGATTCTTGACGGTACCGTTGAACCTGGCAATATCCTTGATGTATTCCTTGGCCAGAAAGCTCTCCGGAGAACCCGGCACAAGCCAGGTCACTGCCTGAAAATACGTATGGGCCTGACCGTAATCCTTATCAATCAAAAACAGCTTCTGAGCATATTTCATGAAGGGCTGAACAGCATGCTGAGCCAGGCGGGAGAAGAAACGGGAGTCCAGTTCCGGAGCTGCCTGCATGGTGACCAGGGCCTCATGGAAACTACGGCTGGCATTCTCAAAATTCCCCAGTTCCAGATTGTCCATACCCTGATAGAAATAAAGATCCATAAGATAGTTTCTGGCCTGCTGGGCTTCCGCGGATCGTGGATCAAAGCTCATGATCTTGCGCAGAACCGGGAGACAGTTGTCAAAATCCTTCCGGAAGAAGTATTTGCGAGCCATTTTGATATACTGACTTAAAAGATTTTCTCGAACATTTCTTGCCAGGACTCCATTTGGCTGCAGTTTCAAAAACCTTTCCAGGCTGCTGATGCCCCTGGCCAATTCACGAATCCGGAAATAAAGATAGCCCAGCTCATAGTGACTCAACTGAAAATCGGGATTGTAGAAAACTGATTTTTCAAAGGCGTCAATACTCGTTCTGACCCTCTCATTTTCTGCTTCAACAATCCCCTGCTCAAACCACAGGCGGGCTAAGATCTGTTTGAGCCTTTCTTTCTGACCATCCGTAAGACCAGGACGACTCATGCCCTCTTCAAAGCCCTGGATTCTTCGTTCAAGATTGGTTTCAGAGTTCAAAACATCTTCACCTTCAAAAGGGCGGTCCCTTCCCTCGTCTTGCTTCAGGGTCTCCTCAATCTGGCGAAAACGCTCGGCAATGGAACCTTTTCCCCGATTTTCCCTCTCAGCCTTCACCTGAACCAGACGAGTCCCGGCAGTCTCATCCCCGGGATTGCTTTCCAGAACTCTCTGAAGGGCCAGTTCTTCCAGGGCCAGTTCACCACTGGCGCGATAGGTTTCCGCCATCCGCTGCCAGAATTCAGCATCGGCTGCATGGTTCCAGGAAACACACAGATAAAGAAAAACAACAAGATGTCGCATCATTCTCATCCCTGCTTTAAAGGAGGCAGCAGATCCGCATAATCATCCTCATCACCCTCTTCTTCGGTTTTCATGGGAGGAAGCAGATCATCCCATTCCTCTGTGCCGGGAGCTCCCTTGTCCGGGGGCAATAAATACCCATAGTCATTACCATGAGAATCATCCGATTTCAAAGGAGGAAGCAAATCATCATAATCCTCCCCAATCTGTTCTTCCTCACCCCTCATAGGCGGAAGAAGATCCCCATAATCATCCTCTGACTCCTCATTCATTGGTGGCAGAAGATCTTCATACTCATCCGCTGCAGCGCCGGCAAGAATATCCTCACTGGCTCCACTGTCTCCGGAACTCTTCATCGGGGGAAGCAGATCATCATAGTCATCTTCCAGGACCTCATCGTTCCCAAGAGGTGGAAGCAGATCTCCATAATCTTCATCAGATTTCTGCTGGGCCGGATTCGTTGCCGGCAGCAAATCCGCATACTCCTCTTCAGAATTCCGGGCATAATCATCGGAAGCAGAATCATCCTTCCGAACCGGAGGGAGCAGATCGTCATAATCATCTTCCAGTCCGGAATCGGCCTCAGCCGGCAGCAGCCCTTCCATCTCAAAGGACTCTCCATAAGGGTCATAAGCGCCGTCATATTCGGAGCTACTCTCCTCATCAGAAGAAGATTCAGCGACCAGATCACCATAATCATACTCAACATCCTCAGAGGCCATTTCCTCTGGCAGAGATTCCTCCACCGGGGCGAACTCTTCGATCAGAGTTTCCTCTTCCGGGACGTCTTCCTTCAATTTTGGAGGAGGTGGGGCAGGAGCGGGAGCAGCCTTCAGGCTTTCCTCGATCTCTCCAAGCTGGAAATCTTCCTCTTCATAGGGCCTGGGAGGCTCCATCGGCTCTTCCCCATCCTGCATCCGGCGGGAAATTTCGAGGTAATCATCGAGTTTTTTCAGACTCTTCTGTACTTCTGCAGAAACAGTCCCGTTTTTCAGATGAGCCTTTACATGCCGGGAAGCCCGTTCCACAAAATATTTTTCATGGTTTACCGCATTGACGAAAAAACCGTCCAGAATCTTCAGAGCTTCCGGAGTACCCAGAATTTCCAGAGAATGGATGGCAATCAGACGATCGGAGGCATCTGCCTCCTCCAGTGTGCGACGAATGGTCGCCAAATCTTTCAGCCATTCAATTGCCATAAGCTCTTACGTTGTGACAGACCCTGTAAACTCTGCATACAGGCCGGTACACCATCCACACATTTCAACCAGCGCACCTCAGTCTCTAGGGACTCGGCGAACTGATCCAGTTCTTCCGTATTCTTCATGGTATCGACAAAAACCAGAAATATTTTGCTTTTTTGGAAGACTTCCACCAATCGGGGGAGCATAACCCCGGCAGAAGCCCAGTCCGAATCCTGCAACTGAATGAAAAATCCATCCGCCTTGATACGCCCGGCGTCTTCCAGGGCCTCGGCAAGATTCGGCTTTCCATGCCAGAAAACCTTCTGGGGACCACTTTGGGCCTGAAGCTCTTCCTGAAACTCTTCCGCAAACTGCACCAGCACCAGATGAAGCTCTGGACCACCTTTTCTCAAAACCGTAACCCTTTGTTCGGAGGCCCCTTCCAAAGCACTGTCAAATCTGCTCCGGGCCTTCTGAAAGGTGCGATAAAGCTCCAGAGTTTCGTAATCCACAGCAGAAGTTCCAGGCCGAATCAGACGATCCAGAAGCTCCAGGTAAATCTGATCCCGCTCGGTTTTTATCTGCACAAGGCTTTTCGCTTCGCTCTGATTCAGAAAGCTCAAATCCAGAGTGGAGACTCCATCCCTGCGAGTCTGTCTTGCCAGAGTCTGCTGCTGTTCCTTCAGATGCTCTTCAATCCGGGAGCGGTAAACGGAATCCGGGTTGTTCCTTAGAATCAGCATGTAAAAATCAAGGGCTCTTTCCCTTTCACCCTGCAGATTCCAGGCATTTCCTGTCTTGAACAGCAATCTTTCCTTGGAAAATGGAGTTCCGGTTTTGGCCAGAGCCGCCGTGTACTTCAGTGCGGCGTCAGCATACTTCTGGGCCTGATAGGCCTTGTCCCCCTCTTTTTCCATGCCGGAGGGAGCCAGAAAATACAGATAGACCCCTCCCAGAATCAGAAGAAGAATCAAAAGTGCACTTGCAATCCTAGCCACCCTGCAAAACCCCCCAGAAAGGAATCTTCACCGACCACTGCAAACTGGAACGCTCTTTAAGCAGGCGGGTCTGCTCTTCAATTTCCCCCATCAGCTCTTCTTCCTCTTCCCGAAGCTGACGATCCCGCTCCAGCCACCAGGACTGCTGCCAGGCACTCTGGCGACGGGCCTGCAATTCCTGATGAACTTCGCGGATATAGCCATTGAGCTGATTCAGCTCCCCCTGAAGCCAGAGTTCAGCTTTTTCTCTGATGGACATCAGAACCGGCTTGAGCAGAGGAAGCAGCTCTTCCGGCGCCGGACAATCTGCAAGCTCAGATCCTTCCCCATCTTTTCGGCTGATAAAAACCTGCCCCAGATCCTCAATGAGCTCCCAGTTTCCACCATTGTCCCAAAGCAGCAGAACATGTTTTTCACTCAAAGGCTTCTCGACTTCCAGAAGAAGACAGACAAATCTTCCCCGGAACTTTTCGGATGAGGCCAGAACAAAGCCCCCCGAAAGACCCTCAAAGGTCTGGGATTCATCCCGGCTTTTCAGATAGTCTTCCAGGGACAGCTCTTCCGAGCGTTCAAAATTTCTGATGTATTCGGCAAACAGACTCACGGCTCTTCCCCCAGAACCAGAGACTGGGAACGAATCGCCTCTTCGTAGCTTTTTGCCGCCCGGGAAAATTTCTGCCCCATTCTTTCGACTTCCTGCCGCTGCTCCTCGAAACTTCGGAACCGGGCCACGACCTCCATGATCCGGTGATCCAGAGCTTCCAGATCCCGAAGCTGGGAACCCAGATACCCAAGAATCATTTCCAGTTCACCGACAATACGCTCAAACAGCCTGATCTTACGCCCCAGAAGAGTCACGATATGCTCCTCAATGGTCTTTTTCACACAAAGATTCAGGATGAAAACCTCATCCTTCTGCCCCAGACGATGAATCCGGCCAATCCTCTGCTCAACCTTCATCGGATTCCAGGGAAGATCGAAATTGATCAGGCAACGGGCAAACTGAAGATTCTGGCCTTCAGAACCTGCATCGGTACTGACCAGAACCCGTGCATCTCCCTGAAACTCCTTGAGGCTTGCCTGCTTCTGGTTCAGACTCATCTCCCCACAGAACTTGGCCGTAGGAATCGCGGCCCCTTTAAGGGCCTCAAGAATGACTTCCTGCGTCCGGCGAAACTGGGTGAAAATCAGAACCTTCTGATCCGAAAGCTCATTCTGTAAAAGCTCCAGAACAGCCTCAAGCTTCACCGAGGAAGGAACCTTTCTTAAATCCTCCAGAATCTCCTCCAGGCTTTTTCGCACTTCTCTTGAAAGAGTCTGGCGGGCAAGAATCCCCTCTACGGACTCCTGCAAAGCCTTGGGAGACGAAGACATCAGCTTCTGAAAAAGCATCAGAGTCAACTGATTCAGGCCTTCCTTATCGGTAGCGGCCAGAAACCAGTATTCGTGAATAAAATCAGATAGGCGCTCATAAACCCTGCGCTCGGCCTCACTGAATTCCAGTTCATGCAAAAGCACCCTGCGGGGAGGAAGCTTCAGCCCTGTCGAACCCCTCGAGGAGCGGATCATATGCGGAGCCAGGGCACTCCTTAATCCATCCGGATCCAGAGCCAGCCTGCGATTGACCGGATGCACATGCTTCTTGCGAAAATTCTGCAGACTTCCCAGACTTCCCGGTGAAAGCAGATGCAGAAGATTATAGAGCTCCATCAGATCATTCTGAATCGGCGTTGCCGTCAGCAGGAACAGGTAGCGGGAAGATAGCCTGCGCACAAACTGAAAATTGAGGGTCTTGCGGTTCTTGAGCTTGTGAGCCTCATCCACAATCACCATGTCCCAGACTTCGTGAATATAGTCCTGACGGTGCCGTCGGCTTTTGGCGGTATCCAGTGACACAATAATCCTGCCTGGTATCTCCTCGCGATCGGAAATCTCCGATGCCAATACAAAATCCAGTCCGAATTTTTCCTGAAGCTCTGCCTTCCACTGAAGAGTCAGGGAAGCAGGTGCCACGACAAGAATCCTCTCGGCCTCTTCTCTCTTCATCAGCTCATGCATGATGATTCCGGCTTCAATGGTTTTACCCATCCCGACCTCATCCGCCAGAAGCGCCCTTCCGCCACATTCAAACAGGGCTTTTTCCGCCGCCTGAATCTGATGAGGATAAAGCTGGATCCGATCAAGCTCCTTAAGCCCCAGAAGGCGAGTCCTCCCCAGACTCTTGAGAATGAGGTGATCGAGCAGGGCGTGGTGGGCTGTTTCAGAAGATATTCTTGATTGCTCTGTCTCACCAAGAGCCTTGCCAAGTTCAGTACATATCTCTGAATCCGTGAGCTCTTCAAGCTCAAGCTCGACTCTGGGAATCTCCCTGGCCAGCTCAGCTGCCCGGGCTAATGCAATCAGGGCATCTCGGGAACCGGGAAAATCGACCTCGAGAACCCTTAAAGTTTCCTCGGAACGTCTCATTCTGAGAGTATCTCCGGTTTTCAGACCCAGGCGGCGACAGAACTCCATGAGTTCAAAGGAAAGAAAGTAACCCCCTTCCCTTCTCCAGGAGCCCTGAATTTCAAACCGGCCCAGAATACGGAAGCTGATCTCCTCGTAATCCCGAAGAAACGGCGTCAGGGTACGGAGTTCGGGGGAAGCCTTGAGGATGCCGCTTTCCAGAAAAACTTCCGTCAAGGGGACTAAAGCGAGACTTCCTGTCTTTTTTTCCTCAAGCATAGATGACATACAATTTATCCAATCCGCGAACGTAAGGCCACCTTTGCCTTCTCTTTCCAGAATTACAGATTTTTTACTTGCATTTCACATCCGTCCTGTTTATAGTGCCCCTCCACAGGCACTCGTAGCTCAGTCGGATAGAGCGTTTGATTGCGGATCAAAAGGTCACAGGTTCGAATCCTGTCGAGTGTATTACG
>CAZDAM010000089.1:0-14217 GCA_964503595.1 uncultured bacterium | reverse complement strand
TGAGCACGGCTTCGGTGATCCTGGATCGCAATACCACAACCTCCATTTCCTTCACTGTGTCTGAAGTGGACGGAGATTCGGTTGCTTTGGGAGCGGTTGCCTATACAGGAAGTTTCGAAAATCCGACCCCATCCAACGATCTCGGTTTTGTCATCAATGGAAATCTTCTGACTCTGATTCCGGCCTCCAATTTTTATGGGGCAGTGAACGCGGCTCTTCAGGTTTGCGATGATGTTCCTGGAGGACTTTGCAGCGCCCAGGAGTTCACTGTTCAGGTTGATTTTACCAATGCCCCACCCTCAAGTGGTTATGCTGATCCTGTTGTCAGCCTGAGCGTGGCAGAAGATGGTGTTTTGACTCAGGTATGGGCCTACTCGGATCCAGAGGGCTTTTCGGTAAGCCCATCTATTCTGGAAACGCCAGAAAATGGGGTTCTGACTCTCAATGCTTCTGGTTTTACCTACGTCCCGACTCTGGATTATTTTGGTCAGGATACATTCATCTTGGGTTATACAGATTCAGAAGGGGAAACAAGCCAGCAGACCTTTGCCGTTACTGTAGATCCGCTAGCTGATGCTCCAAGTATTGCCACTTCTTTGGGAAGTTCGGCGACCATCCAGTTTCTGGAAGATCAGTCAGCCCAGTTCAGCCTGATTCTGACGGATGCAGATCAGGATGCCGTTAGTGTTGAGATTCATGCCTATGCTTTGCCCGTTGGGGATGAAACAGAAGCGGCGCAGGTCTTCGCAACATCTCAACAGGATCTGATTTCCCTTCAGGGTGGAAAAGACTGGAGCGGATCTTTCTGGCTGAAGATTGTTGCCTGTGATGACAGTCAGGAAAACCTGTGCACCGAAACCCAGGTACTGGGTAATATCGACCCGGTAAACGACGAACCTTATTTTGCCACCCGTAGTCTGAAGTGGCTGGCTGTGGGGAATGCAGGAATCAGTGCTGCGGCCGGACAGAACCCGTCGCTAATCAAGGACTCCCAGGGAAATCTCTACGTGGCCTATGTCAATGTGATTTCTTCGGATCGGGTCAGTGTCCAGAAATGGGATGGCTCGTCCTGGAACTATGTGGGTCCCAACTTTATTTCTGATACAGGCGCTGCTTTTACCTCTTTGGCGGTGGATGACTCGGATCAGCTTTATCTGACCTATTCGGCGAATCCTGGAACCATTTTTGTGAAAAGGTTTGATGGAAGCAGCTGGGTTTCGGTTGGTAGTGGTGAGCCGGGTACTGGAGCCTGGCCCAATACCATGGTTTCCTCCAATGGGGATCTGCTTCTGGCATACAGCAACCAAAGCCTTGCCAGTCACGCCAGCGTCGCCCGTTTTGATGGAACCACCTGGTCCTTTCTGGGGCAGGCCGATATTACTCCAGATACGGCCCAGTACCTGAAAATCAAGGAAAGCCCCTCAGGTGTTCCCTATATCGCCTATCGGGATATGGAAGGTGCTTCCCGCACCGGAGTCAAAAAATTCAATGGGACTTCCTGGGTCAATGCCGGGGATCCTCAGACCATGCTGACTTACCCACTTGAACCTTCTCTTGCTTTTGATTCCTCAGGTGTTCCCTATGTCGCTTTCATGGATAATGCCCAGTCCAACCGGATTTCGGTGATGCGCCTGAACGGCAATCAGTGGGAACTTGTCGGCCCAAGAGCTTTCACGAATGGCGGAACCCGCAGTGTCAATCTGCTGATTGATTCCAAAGACAGGCTGAACCTGGTTTTCCGGGATGAATCTCTGGGCGGATATGCCTCGTCCATGACCTTTAACGGAACCAGCTGGGAGTATTCCGGTCAGCCAGCCTTTTCGGCAGGAGCTGGCTACTATCACCATGCCATCATCGATGATCAGGACAGAATCTATGCAGCCTACAGGGATGATGGAACCAGCAGCCGCATCACTGTGATGGAGCAGATAGAAGGTCCGCAGTGGATTGAGGCATCGGAAAACACGGTTGCCCTGACCACCGTCGTGGCTCTGGATGTGGATGGGGATTCCCTGACGTACTCGCTTGAATCTGGCGATGACAGTTCATTTTTCGTGATGGATTCGGCAAGCGGCGAACTGACATTTGCGGGCCCGGCAGATTTTGAAACTCCATTGGATCTGAATGGGGACAATCTCTATGAAGCAGTGATTACGGTCAGTGATGGTGCCGGTGGGACTGTAACCCGGGCTCTTGTGGTCGAAGTTACGAATCAAAATGAAGCACCGGTGATTTCTTCGATTGCAGATCGGGTATTGAATGAGGATTTTGGCTCACTTGAAATCAGTGTAGTCGTGACAGATCCGGATAATGATGCGATTTCACTTTCAGCGGTTTCATCCGATGAAAATGTGGTTTCTGTGTCCGGTCTGGCTGGCACAACCTTCATTTTCACTTCTGTTCCGAATGCAAACGGCGTAGTGGATATTACTGTGACGGCTGATTCTGTTGGGAATCAGACTCTGAGTACATTTCAGATTACGGTTAATCCGGTCAATGATGGCCCGGTTGCAGTCAGTGCTGGCAGTGGTATGTGGATGACACCCGGCGTACTACCCCTGAATTCAGGAATCGGAGAGTATCCATCCGTTGTCTATGACAACCAGAATATTCCTTATATTGCCTATCATGACAATGTTGATGGGGGAGTCAACGTCAAGCGGTTTGTCCAGGGAGCCTGGGAGCTGGTTGGTGGTTCAAATATTTCTGCTGGCGGAGCCAGCTGGGTGGAGCTGGCCATTCACTCTGACAATACTCTCTATGTAGCCTATGAAGATTTGACCTATGGCAGTAAGGGAACCGTCAGACGCTTCAATGGCACTTCCTGGGAACTTGTGGGTACTCGTGGGTTCACTCCGGGAATTATGGATCAGCTGGCTCTGAAACTGGACAAGATCGGGACCCCCTATATTGCATTTCGGGGTGCAGCTCCTTTGTATTACCCAGGCGTCATGAAATTCAATGGCTCGAGCTGGGTTGCTGTAGGACCTGCAATTGAGCAGTATGGGCGCGGAGATCGTCCAAGCCTTGCGATTGATAAGAATGGCAGAGTGTATCTGGCTTTCCAGCAGTTTGATTCGGGAAATGATCCCATGGTTCTGGAGTATCAGGGAAGCAACTGGTATCCGGTAAGCCTGATGGGCCTTTCGGATAGTGGGATTGATTACCCATCCATCGCGGTCAATTCTGCCAATCAGCTCTGGTTTGCCAATGCGGAACTGGCCTACTCGAATCGTTTGAGTGTTTATGCCTATAACGGGGAAGGCTGGTCTCGATTGGGTTCTCCAGGATTTTCCTCAGGAGCGGCAAGCTGGGTTCGTTTGATGATGGATCCTGCGGATATTCCGTATGTAGCCTATGCAGATGCAGGCTTCGGGGGAGCTCCGGTTGTCCAGAGTTTTCAGAATGGAAGCTGGATCTCGACGGGTTCAACCCCGCTGGTATCAGATATGGGGAATCACATTCATATTGCCAGAACCAATCAGGGAGAAATGACTGCGGTGTATCGCGAGCTTTCCGGCGAAATCAAGGCCCTCACCCTGAAGGATCTGGGTTTCAGCTTCTTTGCGGAAGAAAACCAGACTCTGGCGGGTACGCTTGATTTTGAGGATTTCGATCAGGATACCCTGAGCCTGAATATTGCAGGTGGCCCGGATGCTGCAAGTTTCCTCTTAAGCGGGAATCAGCTGATTTTTGCCTCTGCTCCGGATTTTGAAAGTCCAGTGGACAATGATTTTGATGGAGCCTATGAAATCCAGGTGTCAGCTACGGATGGGCTTGAGACCGTGACAGTTCCGGTTCGGGTCTGGGTTACCAACGCAAACGAAGCCCCTCAGCTCTCTCCAGTATCTCATCCCGTGCTTTCCGAAGACTTTGGAACGGAATACATCGATTTGTATATCGATGATCTGGAAAATGATCTCACAACGATTCAGGCAACCTCTCTGGATCCGGCACTTGTGACGGTTTCGGTATCAGGTTCTTCTCTTGTTCTGAAATCGGTTCAGGATGCTCATGGCAACTCGGTTGTAAATGTCGTGATTTCCGATGGAGAGCTTGAACTCGAGTTGGATCTGAATGTTACGGTGAACCCGGTCAATGATGCCCCATCGGTCACCAACTCGGATTACACAACCTGGGAAATTGTCGGCAATGTGCCGGTGTCTCTGTCTGGTACAAACTATATCGAACTGAAGCTCAACAGCTCAGATATTCCCTATGTTGGCTTTTCGGATGGTGCTGTTGGCAGCCGGGCATCGGTTCGAAAATTCACGGGAACAACCTGGGTCTATGTGGGAAATCAGGGTTTTTCCCCTGGAACGGCCGCTGAGATGGATATGGATCTGGATGGTTCCGGAAATGTTTACGCCGTGTTTAAGGATGGTACCAACGGCCAGCGTATGTCGGTCATGAAATTTGATGGTTCCAACTGGGCCAGTGTTGGCGGAATGGGCTTTGGCACCAGTGCCAGCAGTGGCCACGCTCTTGCTGTGGACTTCACGGGAAAACCATTCGTGGCGTTTCGCGATCCCTTGAATAAAGCATCCGTGATGACCTATACCGGCTCAACCTGGGCTTATGTCGGAGATCCCTCCTTCACCAATGATATCATTCAGCCTCCTCTTGATCTGGCCTTGACTCTGGATGGTCGCCCGATCCTCATTACCCGCCTAGGGGTAGACCAGGTCGCATCCGTTCAGGAGTGGACGGGTACAACCTGGGCCAATGTCGGAATTCCGGGGTTTTCTGGAAACCCAGGGATTCGCAATGTCTATGACCCCAGAATCCGGGTGGGTTCGGATGGCCGCCCCAGGGTTGCCTATCGGGATCGGGGAAATGCGGATAAGATTTCAGTCCTTCAATATAATGGAACGAATTGGGTTCCTTACGGGGCTTTGGGCTTTTCCAATGGTTCTTCCAGTCGGCAGGCCTTGGCACTTGGAGTCGGCAATCAGCCTTTTGCGGCTTATCGGGATGAAGGAATTTCAAGTAAGATTGTGGTTCAGAAATTCAATGGGACCAGTTTTGAAGTCATTGGTGACTACGGGATAACTCCCAGTAATCCCGATGACGTGAATCTTGAAGTGAGCTCCCAGAATATTCCCTATCTGGCCTATCGGGACAGTACCAATAGCAACCGGGTCTATCTGAAGCGCGCCAAATCCTTTATCCGTTTCGTGGTACAGGAAAATCAGGCTCTTGCCGGAATTTTTACGGCCACGGATGTGGATTTGACAACGAGCCACTCCTTCACGATCTCGGGTCCGGATGAGGGTCTTTTCGATGTGGATCCGACGAGTGGGGAACTGACATTTCTGGGCAACCCGAATTTTGAGAATCCTTCGGATCAGAACAATGATAACCAGTACGATCTGATTGTTACGGTTACGGATGATTCCTTTGCTTCGAGCTCCCGCCCGGTAAGGGTGGATGTTGTTGATGTGAACGAAGCTCCGAAGATTCAGTTCTTCAGTGATGCCGGAATGACCAGAACAACGACTTTCTGGCTTCAGGTCGATCAGTGGAGTACGGCAGAGCGTTACCTGTACTATCAGGTAACGGATGAAGAGAATCATGTTTACACCGTGAACTTCCCGTCCACGGGTACGACTTCCCTGGGAACGGCCAGCATTCTGACCGACGGGGTTCTGGCCATGGATCTGATCGCTCCCTTTGCTCCGGGCACAGATACGCTTTTGATTCAGATCTGCGATACAGCAACTCCTGTTGCCTGCTTCAATCTGGATCTGGATCTGGAAACAGAGACATACGTGGCTCCTGCGATTGAGGTGGCCTCTCAAAACCTCAATGTCATGATGGATGGAACGCTGACGATTCCGTTTGGGATCTCTGGAAATGGCCCAAGCCCCACTCTGACGCTGGTTTCCGGGCCGACATCCGGCAGCCTTACAATGGATCTGAATACAGAATCCGGCAATCTGACCTATATTTCGACATCGGCCTATGCGGAAACTGACAGTTTCGCGGTGAAGGCAATGGACGGGATTACCGAAACCGCTACCATGGTTTTCAGTATCACCATCGACCCGCCACCACCCGATATGGCGGGCAGTGACCCTTACGATCCCTTTCTGAATGGCTATCCGGAAGGGGCCCAGGAATCAGATCCGGTGGCTGCCGGCCCGAATTCTCCGAATGCGACTCCGACACCCGGTGTGGAGGGACGTTACAGGGTAGGGTCTGTCCTGGAAGAGTCCAATGCTCAAGAGCATGTCATGACAGCACCCTTCCTGACTTGGGATGAACTTCAGTATGCAGCTGGAGTTGTGAAGGAAAACTATGTCGGCAGTCTTGCTGTATCAGGAAACAGTGGAGATATTTCTATTCGCTATCAGTCCAATTCCCCGGAAACGGCGATGCGGAACCTCAGAACAAGCGGGCTTCATTCCTATTCAGCTCTTCCAAATGATGTCAACGGAGAAATTCTTGAGTTTGAGGGGGAAACTTTTGCGATGCTTTTCGTAAGTGGAAACCATCAGATGTATCGCAATTTCTACAGTAGTGACTGGCATAAGGCTGGTCAGTTGTTGCCGGGAATGACGTCTGGAAGGGCCCTGGGGGTTTCTCCGGAGAATCAGGTTGTGTTCTGTGGAGTGAATGCCGAGTTTCTGCAGTGCTATACCTTCACCGGGAAAACCTGGGTTCCAAGGGGAGGTGCCATTGATCTTGGAGGCACGGCTCAGAGTTCTCAGTTGCAAACCTACGAGGGAGTTCTTTACTTCACGGCTCTGGTTCAGGATGGCACAACAACCCGGATCAGCCCGGTAGTTCTGGAGGACACCTCTTCTGGTTGGGTCCCTCGTTCTTACCTCAGCAACAGTTCCCTGCAGAATCTGAACACCCTGAAAATCGGCTTTGCCAATAATATTCTTTGGGCGATGATGACGGATGGGACCAACGGAATCCGGCTTCAGCGTTATGAGCTTGGGGTTGGGGCCTTTCCAGAAGATATTCTGGTCAATTCCGTCGTTGATGGGGCTGATCTATTGGTAGATGAGAGAAGTGATATCTATCTTGCTTATTATGAAGACGTGGTTGGGACTCTTCATCTGAGGATGAAGCGTTATCAGCCATTCAAGGGTCTGTGGGAAGATCTTACAAGCCCGACAATTCAGGATATTACAGTGGAGCCAGGTTCCAGACCTTTGCTGGCCCGGGGTCTCACAAAAACCTATCTGTTCGTGGAAGACGGGTTGGGAAATGTCATTGCGTATACCCTTTCCCCAAAGCGCCTTCCCTTGATTACTTACGAGGAGTTTGAGCCTTCCTTTATTACTTCGAATATTCGAATCTACCTGGAACTCAGCCGTATTCTCGATGACTCTGAACTGGATCTGAGCAGTGCTGTCCGGGTGAAAACCAAGGAAGGAACGATTCTGGATCTGGATTTGTCTCTGGGCAATTCGGACCCTCCATATCTTGATGTCATCCTCAACGATTCTTTGCCTCCATTCCAGGAGTTTGAATTGACAGTCAGTGACTGGGTGCCAGGTTCCAGGGTGATCTATGATCATCAGAATGGACCATTAGCCCCTTTCAGTAGAACGTATACCAATATTGCCCCCGTGCAGCTTCTGGATGCGCCGTTTGCCACGAGTTCAACGCAGCCTGTGCTTCTGAGTCATGGTGGATTTGAGGACGGGAAGCCTCTTGTCGGGGCGATCCTGGACTCAAGCTCCCAAGTCTATACGGCCTCATGGGATGGAGCGGGCTTTAACTATCTGGGAGCCTCCCAGGGAATGAGTCCTGTCGGGGAAACGGTTTCCAGTCCTCAGCTCGGGGTTTCGGATACTGGTAAGCCGCTGCTCATTTTTGGAAATGCAACGACGGGATTTGTGGAAGCCTACGAATATGACGGAGGCTGGTCAACGATGAGTGCGGATCTCTTTTCCGGTTCAGCGACTCATCCGGTTGTGGCCTCGGCAGAAGCGATGAATCCGGGGAGTGTCAGCCATAACAATTTCACCTATGTCATGGCCAAAATGGGCACGGGGGAGCTTCAGGTCTATGAACTGGAATCTTCCGGCAGCTGGGTAAGGCTTGGTGGAACCGGACAGATTGGCTATACCGCAGTGGAGGACTATGATCTGGATATTTCTCCCGATGGGGTACCCGTTGTAGTCTTCATGTCCTCGGATGATAGCGTTGTGAATGTGAAGAGCTTTTCTGGCTCCGCCTGGACCACTTTCCAGGGGGATCCAAATCCGATGGGTGCCACGGGGCCCGCATCCGGTCTGAAAATTTCTGTGGAAAGCCTGGAGCGGGTGGTGGTTGCCGGAATGAATGGAGCCTCTCCTGCCCTGCGTCTTTATGTCCCAGTGCCCGGCTGGGGCGACATGTCCATTCCTTCAGCAATTTCCGGAGCGGACGAGCTTGAGATTGCCCATCTGGATGGAACCCTTTTTGTTGCTGGTTATGACACCACCTATGGAACCAGCATTGTGTTTACCGAACCGGGAGGGGTCTGGCGAGACCATTCCATGCAGGAATATTCTCTCTCTTCTCCGCGCCTTTCCGGAGACGGAATCAAACTCTATCTGAGTGGTTTGGACCCTGATCCTGGAGTGGGAATCCGCGTCTTCCGCCTGGAGAGGATTGAGTATATGGAAGGTCAGCAACTTCCTCTGAATTGATTCAAAACTTGTAGCTTTTATCTGATCTGCCTCCAGAATCTCTATAGGATTCTGGAGGCAGATTTTCAATTGTCTTTCTTTGGTGGAGAAGTGCCTCAAGGACGGATCAGATAAAGACTTTCCTTTGTTTCTGGTTGGAGTTTCCTAAAAATCGACTTACTCAGGCGACAGAACCTGTCGTCTAAAATGACCCGTTTTCAGAAGACATACATATTTCAAGGATGAACCCGGAATTCAGATTTCTCTGTTCGATGCAGGGGTTTCCTGCTGAAATGCAATCAGGCTCAGAGTTTGATGGATGCGCCTATCTGCACGATATTGCTGTATTCGTAGGGCAGATTGGCTTCTACCAGGTTAAAGGGCAGGAAGAGATCCAGAGTCACTTCTTCCCTGAGGCGGTAGCGGGCTCCCAGCGTGACATCCACCGTGTTTCCGTAGGTGGACCAGTCCAGGCCGTTCATTTCAACGGTCAGACGGGTTGCATCTCCCACGGCGTACTCCATACCCAGATTGTAATAGAGAGCATCGGACTGACGGTTGCCATAAAGATCCTGGCCGGATGCCAGAGAATAGCCCAGCTGGCCATGCAGACTGTATTGTTCGTAGTCACGGGTAACGGACATGAATCCGGTCCAGGAAGTTCCATCGCCGCCCCGGCGGGTTACCTGCTGGCCACGGGCATGTTCCACTCCAAAACCGAAGGCTGCCTTGAGTCCCTGACCAGGCCGATCCATGAACTGGAATTTGTTCTGAAGGCCGATTTCTTCAAGCTCGGTTTTCTCGAAGTCGTTCAAGAGAGGAAAGGAAACGGCTTTTTCATTGACGATATTGCCGTAAAGGGCCATTTCAAAGCGATCGCTGATACGTCCGGCCAGAGATACTGGGACATTGTATTTCATCAGGGATCCCCAGGAAATATCCCTTCCAAAGGAGCGATCAAACTCGACCCGACTGAACCCGAATCCGAAGCGGTAGTCTCCTTCCGGGAGAATGTCTGCGGTAATGGTGCGATGCAGCCCGCTTAGACCATAAATGGTATTTCCCATGATGGGCTGTCTGAGTGGTCGGTGATCATCCAGAAAGGAATTGAAGGAAGGGGGGCGCTGGTAATCGCGGATTCTTTCGGATTTTTCGGCATCAAACTCAGCTCTGGACTTGGGCATCCGATCATCAAAATCGGGCTGATAGTACCTTCGTGAACGGGGTTTGGTTGGAGGAGGGATCAAATCGCTGTAATTATTTTCAAGTTTGGGAAGAATCGGGTCGGGAACATCCTCAGCAGTGCGGGTGGCCTTGACGGGAGAGGTCAGCTCCAGAGAAATTTTCTGGCGGTAGTCCTCAACGGCGGAAGACCAGCCATAGTCTTCCAGGTTTCGTTCGTAGCGGATATTTTCGGCAGCAAAATACCGGGATCCCAGGACCCCGAGAAGCACATAAGCCCGAACAGCTTTCATCCGTGAAATGCCAAACATGTCGATCGGATCATCGGAGTCTGACAGAAAGGAGTTGAGGAATCTAAAAATTATTCCTTGGTCTGCCCAGGAAGTTTCAGAAGAACCATGACATCAGGTTCAGGGATGAAGCCGATTTCCAGACCTTTACGAAAGGCTTCGAAGACCAGGGTATTCCCATCCGTTTTTTGAAGCCTTATCTGGCAGGGAGCACCAATGGTCTGAGGAGCCATGAGGGTGGGTTTCTGTGAGGCAAGATGGTTCAGACTAGAAGAGAAAAGCCTGTTCTGGGAGCTGATTTCAAAGCCACACAGATGCATGCTCTGAAGCTCTGAGGGATTCAGATAGTCGGCTGGTCTGGGAGAAAAGAAGTAGAGTTGCCAGCTACTCAGCAGATCCTTCAGATTGGGGCTTAAATCCCAGAGAATCCGAAATTTTCGATCATAGAGCCCCTGAGGAGAAGAGCAGATGCTTCGATCATCAAGCTGAAAGAAGTCAATGCAGGATTCCGGGGAAGGCTGATCGCAAAGGGGTGTGGCATTGATGTTCATAAGAGCTTCCAGAAGGGGTCTGATATCCCAGTAGCCCTGGGTCTTTGGCGGGCTTTGGGCAGGAAAGCTTCTGAAGCCTTCGGGCAGGTTGTGGGGACCGTGAAGCAGGTTGAAAATCTGACATGGCAAAGAGAGGGGATCACGGGGGATGAATTTTTCTTCCGGCCAGGAAAAGTTTTCGGAGAACATGCTGTAAAGGGGAAAAAACTGCTGGTCCATGCGGGCATAGACCATGTCGGCCTCACCAGGAACGAAGTGGCCCAGGCTGAAGTTGGTTTTCTGGTTCACAAATTCCAGAATGACATCGGGCTTCTCGGAAAATCCGTAGGCAGAGGGCTCTTCCACAAGGGGCTTGAGTTTAGGGTTTGGCAGCAGAAGCCAGTTATCCAGCCATTTCTGGACCAGGGACGTGGGGATTGGGATATCCGGTGTGCGGGGGCCACGCAGAATATAGGCTTTTTCCTGGCGAATCAGGCGAAACCCGTCTTTGAAGCTTGCTCCGGTAAAATCGTTCCAGGGAAGTTTTTGAAAGGCATGTTCAGAATTCTGGAGTTTCTCTGTTTTCTGACTCAAATCCTGAATCAGGTAAAGACAGAGAATCAGTAGAATCAGATTGAAGACCCAGCGCATCAGGCCCTCTTTCTCAGGATCCAGAGAATCAGGGAGGCTCCCAGAGCCAGGAAAGGAAGTACAAAGAGAGTCAGGGCGAGGTAGCGCATGATGTCTTCATCCGGTATTTTTACGGTGCGGGAAACGATGGAGCGAGCCATTCCAAGAGCCAGATCCTGACGTCCTCCCAGAATCTGCATGGTGGACTGCAAAAGCAGACGGTTTCCGGGAAGGGGCAGAAAACGGTTGGAAAGCCAGTCGGTATCCCCCACCAGAATATGGGGGCCGAGCTGGGTCATGATGCGATAAATTCCCTTTTCTTCGAGAGACGGCTCATAAAGCATGGGATTGGTCCCGGTATCCAGCCATGCTCCGGCCGTAGTCTGAAGAATGCGCCTTTCTTCCCGATCTGGCCTCAGGTGTGCTACACCGGCAAAGATGGGGCTCTCGCGCGGGCCCAGAGTTCGGGTGATTGGATGAGGGACGGGAACCGGTGCAATCAGATAGGGGTCTTCCTGGATCCGGCGGACAGGATCCACAATGGGCTGGGGGGAGACCAGGGAAGAGGAAGAGGGTTCAAGAGCAATCAGGGTCGGAGCATGGATGGCTTCAAGTGTCTGGGGAGAGACCTCCTGCTGGATCCGGTTAAGGATCACCATTTTGAGTGAGGCTGTACTCTGGATCAGGGCCTGAAGCGAAGAGACCGTTAAGATTTCGATGCCTTCTTCCCGCAGGATGAATTTGAGCCCGGCAAAGCCGTCGGGGCCTTCATGCAAAAGAGCCTGTGCTCCGGCAGAATGATAAAAAGCCAGAGTCTGGGGATTCTGGAGACGGCGGATGGCGGAAGTAATGGCCCCTTCTCCTAAAAACAGCGGATTCTGGCCGCTTTCCTCCCAGATCAGGCGTTCTCTTCCCAGAATCATCTGGCGATCCCCCTGGATGACAATCAGGCAGGGGATGGGCTGAATATCCTTGACTCGGGAGGGCTGGCTGATCGGATCGACGATTTCAACTTCAAGGCCGGGGAGATAGGACTTCAGCCGGTCCAGAAAACGGTTCATCAGATTCGAAAATCCGGCGTCGCGGGTGGGAGAGGCAATCAGGGTGAAGGAGATTTTCTGTTCCTGAACCAGGCTGAGGAATTCGTGGGAGGTTTCATGGGTTGTGTCTTCGCCCAGGGAAAAAACCTTCTTGCTTTTGGTGGAAGCCAGCGTGGCCAGAAGGGTCAGGGTCAGAAGAAGTCCGGCTCTCAGGATGCGATCCGGAGTGAAGTAGTGCCAGCGCGTCTTGAAAAGTTCTATGAGCTCGCGGAATTGCAGGACAAGCACCAGCGCCAGGGCCAAAAATCCCATTAGAAAAAGCTGATAGGGTAGGACGGACTGGGGATGAGCGAAGAACAGGGATGCAAGGCTTGATGCCATGAAGGTCACAAAGGCAATCAGAAGAATCAGGGAGGGAGTTCTCATCGGCGCATCACCAGGGTTGTCAGGATCAGGGCGACAGGGATGCTCATGAGAGGAAAGACCAGATCCTGGGGAGTGACCTGTCCTCCCAGACAGTTCTGAAAGGAGCCGAAACTCGAAAAAGCGACCAGGACATCAGGGCCCTTGGCGGAAGAACCAAGACGTGAGGCATGCATCAGGGCAAAGGTACACCAGTTCCAGGCTGTAGCTGCCGTGACGGCCTTCAGTGGGGAGGTGGTCACGGAGCTTATCAGAAGATTCTGGGAAACCAGGGTGGCCTGAAGAACAAGGAGGGCAAGAAGGGAGGCAAGGCTTAGGCTCAAATCGGGAAGAGCGACTTTCTGAAGCCAGTAAAGATGCAGAAAAAGCAGGGAGTCCATCGCCAGAAAGTGGATCATCTGGATGAGAAATGGAATGAGTACCAGCCCGAGTGGATGCAGGTGGTGAGACCGAATCCAGGAAAATCTTCCCCGACTGGAGTGTTTTTCAAAGGCATTCATGCAAAAAAGTGGAGCCAGAATCAGGGAGATTAAGCCCATCCACCAGATGGGGGCCATGAGAGAAGCCTGGGAGGTCTGCTTGAGAACCAGGCCAAAGATCCAGGAAGTCAGAAACCAGGCAAGGGCAATGCTGATGAAAAAACCGGGGTGGAGCAAAAGCAGACGGAGTTCGGTTTGAAAGAGAGCTATGAATTTCGTTTTCATGAGTCCTCGCTCAAAGAGAGGAAGATGGACTGCAAATCAGGCTGTTTGAGGCCGAAGTGAAGCGGAAGGATGTTCCGCTTTGCAAGAATCTGAAGAAGATTTAGAGCATCTTTTTCGGATTGGAAACTCAGGCAGAAGCTTTTTTCTTCGGGGTGAGAAGAGATTTCAAGTTCTTTCAGGATGGTCTGAAGAGTTTCTTCCTGTCGAGGATCAACTTCAATCAAAAACTGGTTTTTCCTCTGAAGTTCCCACTCCTGACGGCTGACTCTGGCCTGAATCTGTCCCTGGCGCATCAGAAGAATCTGATCGGCGAGAGCTTCACAGTCACGAATCCGGTGCGTGCTGATAAGAATAGCATGCTCGTTTCTGATGTCCTTCAGAAGGACTTCGAGTTCTTGGAACTGGCGGGGGTCAAGCCCATTTCCAGGTTCGTCCAGAAGCAGAATGTCGGGCTGGCCGCAAAGGGCCATGGCAAGTCCGACTCTCTGGCGGTAGCCCAGGGACAGATCCTTGATTTTTCTCTGGCTTACATCGTGAAGAGAAAGCCTCTCAAGCCAGAAAGAGAGATCCTGAAGAGAAGCTCCCTGAAGTTTCAGGGCGAGTTCAATCTGTTGCTTCACGTTGAGTTCTTCAAAGAAGGGTTCTTCATCAGGAAGCCAGCCCAGACGGTAGGGGGGAGGGGAGGAGAAATGGATGGGAGTTTCCTCAAAGAAGATGGTTCCGGCATCCGGAACCAGGACTCCGGCCAGTGCCTTCATCAAGGTGGTTTTACCGGCTCCGTTGGG
>CAZDAM010000088.1:0-14291 GCA_964503595.1 uncultured bacterium | reverse complement strand
TTGATCAGGCCCTGAAAGACTGTCTGGATTACCTGGTCAAAGAGATTCACCTGACTCTGGGCTCCTTTGCATCCGTACAGGGAAATCAGGAAATTCGCCAGACCTGGCTTTTTGGAGGAGGCTCGACTCTGAATGGGCTTGACTCCTGCCTTGCTCGCGAACTTCAGATGCCGGCTGTGCATGCTCATCCTGTGGAAGGCTTCAAGCTTCAGGCTCAGGCACCGGAGTCCCCGCTTCTGTTCTCCATTGCCATTGGACTGGCTTTAAGAGGGCTTGGCAAGGGCAAGATTCGCCATGATTTTGCTAGGCGGCGGGTGCGGATGGATATGCTCAGCCAGAAAGCCTTTCTGAAGCATTCTGCTGCAATCACTCTGGCTCTGGCTTTTTATGCGTCCATCAGTGGAGTTCAGGTTCTGATGAGTTATTTTACGGTCAGTAACTTAAAGCAGCAGTACATCCTGAGTACGAATCAGGTGATGCAGGCCCAACAGGGAGCCTACTCTTCTCTTGAAGAACTTCAGAAAAATGTAGCCGATCGCAAGAAGCTTCTGGCCCGCTTTGCCCTGGCGCGCCGTTCTCCATTATGGGCATTGGAAGGTTACACTGAGCTTTTGAGGGGCAAGGATGTCCATTTTGAGGAAATCAGCCTGAAAAATGGAGAACAGGCATCCGGGCTTTTTATCCGCGGAACGGTTCCTTCACCGGCGGATCTGACGGATGTGGAAAGTCTGCTTGAAAAGCTTCCCGGTGTAGATCGCAGAAAGCGGGATAATACCCAGCAGGACCCCCAGAGTGGGCGTTACATGTTTGAAGAATCTTTTCGTCTGAAGGAGGTTGGCTCTTGAACCGTAACTTCTTCAAGGACAGTATGGCGATTCTGATTGTCCCGGCTCTTCTGGTTGTCTCACTAGGCCTGATCAGCTTCACGGATGCTGTTCATGCCAAGCTTCAGGATCATCATCGTGAACTGGAAAGAATCAAGCAGGACATCCAGGTTGTGAAAATCCTGTCCCGCGATGGTCCCAGAGATATCCGGGAAGTGGATCTGCTTCAGAAGCTGAACGGTTACTGCCAGGATTTGAAGATTGGCATTCAGGATTGCCAGATACAGACCCAGACGCCGCTTCAGAATGATGAATATTCCGCTTTGCGCTATACGGTGACGCTTCAGAATCTTCTGATGGACAAGACCGTGGAATATCTGCGCAAGCTGGAGAGTCTGCCTGATAATGTCAGGGTATCTGTGGCCTCGATCCGTCGAATGGAATCCAGAGGGCGGGATGGAAAGCCACCTTTCCTGATCGTGCGTCTGGAAATGAACGAAATTAAATTCCGTCAATAACAGTTTGTGCTCTTTTGTCTGCTATGATACACTGCGCCGCTTGACGAGGTGAATCAATATGGCAAAAAATGACGCAATTGAGGTAGAGGGTACAGTCATTGAGGCGTTGCCCAATGCAATGTTTCAGGTTCGGCTGGAAAACGGGCACGAAGTGCTGGCCCATATCTCGGGAAAAATGCGCAAATTCTATATCCGGATTATCCCTGGTGATAAAGTCAAAGTTGAAATGTCTCCATACGATCTGACCCGCGGAAGAATTACCTACCGCGCAAAATAACCCCCGATGTTGACGAGCCTGCCCCGGCAGGTAAAAAACCACTCTCTGAATCCAAATCTCATGGAGATTGAGGGTGGCTTTTTGCTGTTTCTGGCATCGGGTGGAGCAGATTCCACAGCTCTTCTGCATTTGTTTGCCCGCTTTTTTAGTGGGCATTTCCGGGGCATGAGGGTCATTCACTTTCAGCATGGACTTCGGGGGGAGGAGAGTAGAAAGGATGCCGAATTTGTGGCTGGGCTTTGCCGTGATCTTGGTCTTGAATGCGAGATTGTCCCGGCTTTTGTCAGGAAGGAGGCGAATCTTCAGGAAAGAGCCCGGAATCTCAGAAGAGAGCATGTCGGAAGGCTCCTGCGGGAAATTCCTGATTCCTGGGCTGTTTTAGGGCATCAGCTGGAAGACAGTGTGGAAAATTTCTGGATTACCCTGACCCAGGGAAGGCTTGATTCACGCATGGAGGCCCTGCCTGTTCTGGATTCCCGCCAGAGAATTTTCCGTCCCTTTCGCCCCGTCTATCGCCAGGAAATCCGTCAGTGGCTCCTTAGGGAAGGATTTTCTTTTCGGGAGGACTCGAGTAATCTTTCCGATGAGTATCTTCGGAATCGTATCCGTCATCAGAATGCGGATTGGATGCTGGGCGGTTTTATCGACTCCCTTCAGGAGGATTTTGTACTTCTTCATCAGAAACTTTCAAAGGAGCTTTGGAGGAAATGGGGAGAGCCAGAGGAGGGTCTTGGGGTTTTGAGCTGTTTTTTGGGACATGATCCTGACGAAATTTACCATCTTTTGTGTCTCAGGTTCACCAAGACAGGATTTGTGGTACTGGATCATCATCGCCTCAGGTTTCTGGCTGGACTTTTGTCATTTGGCCGGGTTTCTTCCGGACAGAAGTATCTCCTGAACCCAAAAACCGGTATGGGAATTGCCGTGATCAAAGGGGCTATGCATGCCACAAAGGTTCAGTGAAGCGGTTTTCGGGACGAAATTTTCTGTAACTGCCTTTGTGACGGGCATACAAACAAAGAGAAATCCTTATAATGGATCCTGAATGAAATTATTACTCCGTCTGATTCTGTTTCTTCTTCCCGGTCTTTTTCCGGGCTCCTTCTCCTATGCGGCGGATCTGCCGCAGAGGGGTGATGTCATCATTTCCGAAGTGATTCTGGATGACGACGGTCATCTGGGTGCTCTTCCCGGAGTCATCAGTCCGCATACAGCCCAGGGTGATCTGGTCGTTGAACTCAAGAATGTCTCCGGCAAGGCTCTTGATATGAATGATCTTCATATGATCTTTGTGGTGGAACCCAATTCCAGTGTCAACAGCCCTTTGTCCACGAATCATGATGTCTGTGGGCTGGACAATTCCCAGGATGCAATCTCCCAGACCTTTGCCCTGAGAAGTTTCGGGGGTGCCGGTTATGAAAATAACCTGAACGGTGTGACCAGTGGGGATTACCTTCTGATCCACTGGAATGGCCCGGTAACGAATAATGCTTTTGGGGCCGGTTATTTGCCTGCAACCGGAGATGCCGGAGCAGATGTGGGGACTGGCTGGTTTGCCGTCAAAAGTGCGGCTCCGGTTGTTGATGGTCCGAATGTGGACAAACACAAGCTCCCCACGCCGGCCGGCTCGGCCACTTATGAAGCACCGGGAAATGTGGGATATCACCGGTTCTATCTCGGTGGAATGTCGGAAAACACGGGGGATTCCGGCCATCCTGACATTCTGGATGATCGGAATAGTGGGGGGGCAACCACCATCAGCACTCCTTACATGAATGTTGTTGGTGGCCGGAATGGTGGTACTGGGGGTCTGAGGCTCTGTTACGGAAACCGCTTTTCCAACTCCAATGTTTTTGCGACAGAGAACATCAACGGGACGGCGGGTACGGCTACTGCCGTAGAGCGCAATGCCTTTACGGTGATTTTGCTGGGCTATGATCGCAGTACGGAAACCTTCACGGATATTCTGGATGTTTTTTCGATTGGAGATCCCGGGGAACAGTCCGATATTGGTCTGGCTCTTGCAAATCCGGCAGCTCTTGCAGCAGCTTACGGGATTACTTTTTCTGGTTCTCCAGCGGCCTATACCTTTGATTTCGACTCCGAACTGGACATGTTTGATCTGGGCACGGATGAGGAGCTTCTGGACTCCGGGAACCGGGGTATGCACGAAGTCGCTTATCAGCGGACGGTGGCAAGCCAGACCCGGGCCGCCAATTCCCGGACAGATTACTTCAAGAGTCTGAGCTCTCCGGGGGGAGATACGGTTTATCCTCCCACAGATGCCAGCAAATATCTTACCGGGATTGAAGTCCGGCTGATGCGGGGTGGGGTGCCTCTGGTTTCCTCTCTGTCCGCTCCGGGCGATGTGCAATCGACCTACCGGGTCAGAGTTTCCACAAGTCTCAGCGATCCGGTGGCTTCCATTACTGCCAATCTGGTTTTGCAGAGTTCCGGGGCGGTCAATATAAGCAGTGCAATGACACTGGTGAATCCGGCAAGCGGTCTTTGGGAAGCGGTTTTTTCCAGCAGCGGAACTGCCAGCGGTTCTTCGCTTCAGGAAAGAAATGTCCGTTTTGATTTCACCACCGAGGGCGGTATCCCGATCACAACTGCTCTGGAGGACGGGATTTTTTATACCCATTCTCTGGGCCCTGAAGTGAATGTGTTCAACCGGGCGTCTCCAACGGGTCTTGGGCCTCATCCTGACAATACGGTTTTCAGCGTTCAGGCCAGTGTGATTGATACCGGGACCACCATCATCGGAGCAACTTCTGCTCAGCTTCGGACGACAGACGGAATTACGATCCCCGATGGGAATTTCAACATGAGCTGCGGAACCGGCAGCGGAAATATCACCTGCTCGGGTACTCTGGACATCGATAATCTTGAGGTCTTCAATACCACGAACTACTGCTTCGAGCTGGATACCCAGGATGGATTCGGTAATACCAATAATGCCACGAACTCCTGTGGGGATCCTTTTCAGATTCTGAAGCGCCCGCGTATCAAGCCGGGGGCTTTTGTGCGAGTACCACCGGGGCAGCAGGTTGTCATCGATCTGAAGGACCCGGATTATCTTGCGACCTATAACTATCCGATTGGCCAGGTGACGTTTGGCAATCCGGCTGCGGGATTTCCGGATTCTGTTGTGAGCTGTTCTCTGGCAGGCTCCATGCTTACCATTGCGGCTCCATCGGTTTTTTCCTCTGGCTCCTGTGGTATTGAAGTCGTCGGAGGCGATCCCGGAATCGGAGCTACCGCCTGGGAAGGTTCTCTGACTGTCCTTCCGGATGAAAACAGCACAGTGTTGAATTCCCTTCTTCTGGCTCCTGGTCAGAATCCGATTTCTCCGGGAACTCTGGGGAATTTCACTCAGGTTTCCTTTGCGGATTTCTTTGAGGTTGAGGCCAGAATTTCTGATGGACAGGGAATTTCTTCAACCGATAATACGGCTGTTCTGATGCATCTGGTAGTCACAGATACGGCGGCGGTTCCTTCGGCCCCAGTGACGGCTTACAGTTTCTATCTCTACAATGACGGGATTGACTTTCGTCAGTCCCCAAATATGCCTCCCGGGGCTCCGTTTGGAACCCGCTATCTTTATGGGTACACCCTCAATGACAACAATCGCGTATCAACGCTGGCATCAGCTCCGCTGGGGCGGACGACCTTCCCCCCGGGGCCAGGTGGGCCGAATTTCAACAGTTTCAAGATTGACCCGTTAAGCTCGCTTGCGGACGATAGCTGGAGAATTGCCATCAAACCCTTCGATTTGCAGGTATCCACAACCTTTCAGCTGGATCTGGAAATCAAAGATAATCTTGGTACAGTGACCTATTTTCCCGATGTGGGTAGAGTCAAGGTGGCAGCCGGACCAGGCTATGTCACCAAACCGGTCAAGGACACCTGGACGGAAGGGGATGTTTCCGAAAGAACGATTGCTCTTCTGGGCTATGAATGTAACGGGCCTTTCAGCGTGGGTACCCGCAAATGTGGGAGTGAAGGCAACAACCAGCTCAATGTTTCCGAGCATAATTCCCTCTACTGGGGAGTGGAAAGCTTTGATGGCCGATCCGATCCGCCCTCAGGTCCCAGAACCGGGTTTTTTGAATATGTGAATCCTTCCGTTTTGCCCCTGGATCAGAATTTCTCGGATCAGTTTCTGCTGAAAGGGAATCCCGAAGCCTGTGGGTTCGGTTCGGTCCAGTTCACCTTATATGACTCGGAAGGATATCGGGTGACTACAGATGAGTTTTCTGTGAATGTGGCCTGTGTGGATGATCCTCCCCGCTACATCCCCTCGATTCCTCAGCTCAATATGCCGGAAGATGCCTCCAATTATGCGTTTGATCTGAGCACCATGGCAGCCGAGCTTTCCCAGCTCAATCCTTCCGATGGAAATCTGCTTCCGGATGGGGCTCCACTTTTTGGAGAAACTACGCGAACTGCCATGGTCTGGGAAATTGCCTATGGCCATGCGGGTGAATCGGTCACCCAGTTTACGACCTGGTCTATCAGCGGGACGAATCTGGTTGTCAGTGGAATACCGAACAGTTTTCATGCGACGGGTGCTTTTGACACGGTTGTGGTCTGTGCTCGGGACAGTACCGGAAACTGGGCTTCCAATGGCAATCTGAGTCATTCCACCGGGACCAATAACTGTGTTTCCCTTCAGCTGAAAGTTCTGGATCAGGGGGATAGTCCGATGATTTCGGTATCCGGAAACCTGCCGGCTACAGCAATTGCCAGCCCCCTGATTGTCACCGAAGACACCCCCGCAACCTTTCAGGTTGGAATCTGGGATGTGGACGGGCCTTTTCCGGCCACGTGGACCACCTCGGTCGTCACGGATCCGTTTGGTATTCTGGGCAGCATCACTTTCTCATCCCCGGTTCTTGTGGGTACCACGGGTGAGACCCAGCAGATGCTGATCACGCCCTCAATGAATCGCAGCGGCAGTGCAACCGTGGTAATTCGCGCCCAGACGGGGATTCTTTCCACAACTCAGGAAGTGATGATTCAGGTGAATCCCGGAAACGATCCGCCTTCCTTTGTGGGTATTCCCTGCCCGGCCCGTCCACTGATCTCGGAGAAAGAGGATTTTGGTACGACATCCAGTGTGCTGGATTTTGCTGCTGTAACAGATGTGGATCTTATTGATCCGTTCAGTCCCCGTACCCCGGCAGATTATGCCTGGTCTTTGGGCAGCGTCAGCTATAATGGTTTCATTCCGTTCAACAGCGGGAGTGAAACAGCGGGCATGACGGCAGTGGCCGGAGTTGTTTCCTTGAACGGTTTGAATACCCAGACTTCGATTGCCGGGCTCTTCAAGGTCCAGATCAGTGGAAATGGTACGGGAGGCAGTATTCAGCTTCAGTCCGAACCTTTTGCCTATGGGGATGCGACCTTCAATATCCGCATTACCGATCAGGGTGGTCTGTTTGCCGAAAATTCCCAGTGCAAACTGCGTGTTGAATCGGTCACGAATCCACCCGTGATCAGGCAGGCTCTGTTCACGGCCAATCGCAATCTGAATGAAGACCAGGAAGGATATTTCTTTGATTTGAGCCCTTATGAGCTGGATCCTTTCAACGCCTTGACCCAGGATTCAGAGCTGTGGTGGTCGGTGAAGCTGACTCAGCCCTCGACCCTGTTTACTACGCCCACATCCTATCCGACTCATTTTCAGGCACTTCTGCATGCGGAAAACCTGAGTTCCGGAGTATATGATCGGGTGAGGCTGGGCAAGAATGTGCAGGGCTCGATTGCCACGACGGCGACCAGCATTCATCTGGATCCGGTTTCCGATCGGCTTTATATACGGCCCGCACCGGATGTTTACGGAGAGCTGGCCCTGACACTTGAACTCAATCGGACGGGCTCGACCCCAACCACTACAAATGTAACTTTCTCGATCGCATCGGTGAATGATCCGGTCAGAATCAGTCCGGTGAATCCACAGGATCCTTCTGTGGCAGCCAATCTGTTTTTAGAGCTTGAGGAAACAGTTTCCCTACAGAGGCTTGATCTTACAACCTGGGCCAATGACGCCCGTGATTTCATTCCGGTGACAACCAATAACAACCTGATCTGGGGGCAGACTCCTCCGGGACTTCAGAGCAGTGATTCCAATATCTTCACGATTGTCTGTACGAATGGACAGCCGTTTGAAAACGGGGATGCAGATGCCGGACTCCTGTGCCTGAAGCCCAATCAGAACGTGGCTTACCAGCAGGCGGATGCCACGCTGAATCTGACCTTGAATGGAAACAATCCCGGTGATATTGCCCAGTCTGCCGTGACCGTAAGACTCTATGGTCACAATGATTACCCCATGATCCAGTGGGCTTCCAATCCCGGTCTGAGCCTGAATACGGCTGTAGGTCGCTGGGAATGGAGAATTTCTGAAGGGGCGGGTCCCAGAACCACTGATCTGAAGCCATTCATGCTGGATGAGGAAGAGGCGTTAAGCGGACAGGAAAAGAATATGCAGTGGTATATGGATGATCATCCGACCACTCTGAGCGGGACATCTCCGGGGCTTCTGAACAAATCCCTGAGCATTGGCGGCTTCCCGTTCACGCTGGATTTGGACCAGACTTCCAAGTCCCTGACCTGGCAGGTCACTATGCCCAATCTGTCTGGAGCCGTCCTGCCTCCGGTAACCTTTCATCTCTGTGATTTTAGCCATCCTTTCTATGATATTGCCGGCGTCAATTCGACCCGGACTTCGCGCAAGTGTTCGGCTTCCGCGGTTCAGTTCATTGTCGATGCCGTGAACGACCCTCCAACCTTTTCCCTGCCTTCAGTTGTCGCCACAACTCTTCTGACAGCTCTTGAGGGCGGATGCATCAGCGCGGATCTGAGTCCGTATGTTTCCGATCCGGACAGTGTCGGTCAGTTCAGCATGCAGGTGGTGAGTTCAAGTCTGAATCCATTGACACTGGACAGCTCGCTTTTTGAACTTCCTGTTGTGACCAGTGCAGGCTTTGTCCTCAGGGGGAGCCCACTGGGAAGGGAAAGCAACTGCTCACTTCCAGAAAACACCAATGCCACCGGTCCACTTTCTCCCAAGGCGCTCCGGATGTTCGGAAGTGTCGAGGTCAGCCTGATTCTGAGTGATAATGCGGGGGCTTCCTCCTCACATATCGTGACTCTGAACTGGTTGCCGGACTGGACGGCTCCCTCGATTGCCAAAGCCAGTGCCTGGTCGACCAGTCCTCTGGCCAGTAATCTGATCTGGTCTGTGAAGGAAGATTCTTCGACGAGCATGGTGTTTCTGGAAACCTCCATGCCGGATCTGGTTCTTCAGGATCGGGATCTGGGCTTTGGCGAAACCATTGATGGGTACCACTGGTCTCTGGAAAGCCTTGGTCTTACGACAAACCTTCTGGAGACCAGCGCCTTCTCCTTGAGAATTGTCACGGCCACCACAGGGGATCAGATCCATCTGGAGCCAAAACCCAATGGTTCCACTCCTCTGACAACGGTAGCCCTTTCCGTGACGGACGCACACGGACGCACCGGAACCCGTATTCTTCAGATTGAGGTTCAGGAGGAAAATGATTTCCCTTATCTGAGTGGGACTCCGCTTCTCTGTATTGGTGAGAATTCCTGCTTTGGGGAAGACACGACGACAAGTTTTGACTTTGCCTCGATTCTGAAAGATGATTTTGATGTTCCACCGGATGCTCTTCTGGTGAGAATTCAGGCATCTGTGAACCAGAACTGTACCAATGGTCCTTCTGGGGCCTCCGCCTATACGACGACAAGAGTCAGTGCTGTGGTTGCCGGGACAACGGTGCATTTTACCGGAAGACCGAATCAGTTCCATACCCTGAAAGCCAATGGAATCACTCTGGATTCCGAAGTGGTGCGCTTCTGTCTGAGTGATGCCCGTTCCTCATCCCAGATGGTTCTTCAGACCGATCTGAACGTATTCGTCAGGCCGGTTAATGACCCTCCCGTGCTGTCAGCCCCCATGCATCAGGCTTCCTTCCTTCTTCTGGAAGGTGAGGCCAGGAGTGTGAGTCTGAGCGTATCCGATTTTGCTGATTCGGGAACCCATGACTATATGTCCTATTTCGGAGTTCCCGAAATTCGCCGGGTAACATCAGCAGATCCAAATGCCCTGGTGACAGATGATGGAGATGGACTATTTGCACTTTCCTATGCGAGTCCGAATCTGGTGCTCTCGGCCAATGCTACATTTACGACGACGGTACCCCATTTCTACCGGATTCTGGTCCGGGATACCGGGGATTCTATCCAGATGCATAATGACTGGCATCTGACGTACGGACCTTCGGAAACCACGACTTCAGTGATTATCTCCCTGACTTCCACTCCGGTGAATGATATTCCGGAGCTTTGTGCCCTGGGCAATATTCAGACCTGTTCGCCATTTACCAGCCTGACTCTTGAGACCGGGGAAGACCAGGATCAGAGCATCAATCTCAATGGCCTCTTCAGGATTTCGGATGAAGAAAATGCAGCTTCCTCGAGTTATGCCTTCAGTTTTAATCCTTCAGTTGTTACGACCACCTCGCTTTTCGCCACCAGTGGGGGGCAGATTGTTCGTCTGGAGTTGACCAATCATCTGATTGGACCGAACCAGAGAGATGCTTTTGTCACCGGACTGAATGCTGTGATGCAGCAACCCGAAACGACGGGTGTGATTCTGGGTGCCAATCTGTACCTTGTGGATCAGTCCGAGGCCCAGTGGGTTGCCAGGACACTGCCGATCAACTGGACTTTCCGTTCGATCAACGATGCTCCGACCTTTGTCGGGAATCCGCTTTCCCTTCTGATTGCCAAGGACAGTCTGGATCCGGTATCTCTGGATCTGACTCCATTCAAATCGGATCTGGACACTCCTTTGAACCGGGTTTGTTTTGGGGTGGCGGACTACAATCCCAACATGATTCAGGCTTTCCTGCCTCAGGAGTATGGCCCGGCGGTTTTCAACCAGACCAACTGTACGCCCACAGAAGAAAAGCTCATGGCCTATGCCCTGCCGGGAGTGATTGGCCGTACAACCATTCTCCTGCAGTTGTTTGATACAACAGATCTGAGCTCGGTTACGACCAGTGTTTCGGTACAGATTGTGGCAACCGAGCCTCTGTTTGACCCGGCATTGCCGAAGAGGGCGGAAGTTTCCAGCCTGATTCTGACCAATCCGGCGATCAGATCCTTCAAGGCATCCGAGCTTTTAACGGATGATCAGCCCATTGTTGTCAATCTGGCCCAGCCGAATTTCTTCCTGAATGAATCGGATCTGAATCTGAGCCAGGCGATTCCTGCAGGTTCAAGGCTTTTGACTTTGCCAGCAGGATTCATCAATGTCCGGATCCATCCCGGTACCGGAGATCTTGAGATTTCGGGTGACTATACCCGTTTTGAAGATGGTATCCGCAATTTCTGGCTTTATTATCAGGATACAAACGGAAATCTCGGCAAGATGCTGGTCTCCGTACAGAAGCGTCATGGCTATCTTTCCAGTCTTCAGTTTGATGATGCAGATGGTTCCGGAGCCTTGAGTTTTGGAGATCGATTCCTGATGCGTTTTTCGGAAACATCCGGAGGGGTTGATGGGGTCCGGGCAACGAATTCAAGTCCTCTTCTGCCGGTGACAACCAATAACCTTGCTTCAGTGCTTCGGGGTATGAATGCATCCAGCCCGATTGCCTTCGGGGCTTTTGGGGTTCCGACCCCCTACTCGGTGGAGCTTTATTCTTCTGAGCAGGTTCTGGTCACAACGGCGGGCCACTATCTGCAGCTGACCATGAATACGGGTTTCATTCCTCAGCTCAATGGAGTTCAGACTTCTCATTTTGCCTCGGCTCCGTTTCAGATTTTAAGCTTCAGAAATGGAGTGACGGCATCCAACCGTACTTTGAACCTGACATCGTTGACGGATACCGTGGCTCCCAGGCTTGTGGCCGCCCAGCTTAAGGATCGCAACGGAGACGGTCAATTCCGCTCTGGGGATCAGCTGCTGGTATATTTCAGTGAAATCCTGAAAAATCCAGGCTCGGTTTCCACTCAGGATTTATTCGAGCTTCAAGGTGCAGTTCTTGGTTCCGATACAGTCTGGGAGCTGGATAAGAACCGTATTCTTCTGCATCTTGGCCAGAATGCCCTGATCAATCCTTCTTCGCAGATGCTCTTGAGTGCGAAGAATCTTTTCCAGGATATGGCCGGAAATGCGGTAAGCCAGGTTCGCAATTCGGCAACCCTCAAAACTCAGGACTCCTTTGGTCCCCGTGTTCTGTCGGTGGAACTGGATAAGCGCAGTGTCAGTGCTCTTCCTCAGGGAGGGGACAGGCTCAGGGTCGTGCTGGATGAGGCTTTGGACCCGGCTTCCCTGAGTGGACTGAGTGCCGATCAGATCCTGAATTTGGTCTCAACATCGACTTTTGGGGCCAACGCTTCTGTGAGTCTGGATAGCGGCAATACCGTGATTGTCATTGAACTGAGCTCTTCGTCGGCGGGTCTGAATGCCGGAACCCTGCTCCGGCTGAATTCCCAAATCCGGGATACCTCCGGGAATGGCGCCTATAAGGACGCAGTACTCGCCGATGGCGGGCATCTGCTGCCGATTACTGATACCGTGGCGCCTGAAGTCGGTCTGACCTATTCAAGAGATGGCCTGATTCGGGATTTCCTGAATCCGCTCACCGTGATCAATGCGGGTGAAATGCTTTTGGAAATGGTCTTTTCGGAGGTTCAGATCGGCACGCCAAAAATTACGATACGCCATCAGGGGTTTGACGTGGTGTCTTCCCAGGACCTGACTTTGAATGAAGCCGTGCTGCCTTCAGGAAAGGGCTGGTACTTCCGTCATCAGATCCGGGTGGAGGATGGACTGAACCAGGTGATACTGAGCGGGGACCAGGACACCGTCTCGGGGCTGGCCCTCAAGCAGCCTCAGAATGCATCCTTCTATGTGGATACCCGGGCTCCCCAGCTTGAAGTGATTTTTGGGGCGGGCTCTACGGAGGATAATCCGACCGAACTTTCCACAATCAATCTTGCTGGTAGCGCTACGGAAACCCTGGCGGATCTCAGGCTTCAGATCCTGACTCAGGCGGGTTCAGTTTCCGGAAGCGTGGCGATCAATACTGTGGATCCACGAAAATTCAACCTGACTTTGACCAATCTGCAACTAGGAGAAAATCGGATTCTTCTAAACGGATACGATACGGCGGGCAACCGTGGTGAACTGACAGTATCTGTTCATCGAAGCGGAGCCGATTCCGGAGGCGGTACCACTGAAACTGCAAATACAGGCCCGGATCTGGACTGGGATGATGATGGCGTCATCAATGCCGAGGATGCCTTTCCAAGAGATCCTACGGAATGGGAAGATACGGATGGAGATGGAGTCGGGGACAATCGCGATCCGGACGATGATGGCGATGGCGTCAACGATGAAAACGAAAATGCAATTGTGATTGGTGGAATCAGCTGGGATTTCAGCAAGGACAGTGACAACGATGGTATCCCCAATGCCTTTGACGATGATATGGACGGGGACAATATTGCCAATCAGGATGAATCCGGGGTGATTCCTGGAGCGCTTTATCCGACGGGTAGAATGCTGGATCAGGACAATGATGGCCTGAAGATGTTTGAGGATCCGGATGATAACAATAACGGTATTCCTGATATCCAGGAAGAGCCCGGGATTACGGATTATGCCGCAGCCTTGAATATTGTGCGCCCGGTTACGGATATCGTAGGTCCTTTGGGGGCCGGAGAGAAGGCAGCCGGAACAAGAGACGGAAAAATTCTCCTGCCGGCAAACAGCATTTCCACCGAGTATGACCTGAGCGTTCTTGGGGATGAATACGCGGATCTGAAGAGGGTTGTTCTGCCCAGAACCGAAAACCTGGAAGGCATTTTCCCGGTTTTCAAGACGGGGCCGGATCTGGGGGCCAATAAATTCAGTGAGCTTCCGGCGGCCCATGAAGTGGTCGGCAAGGTGCTGGAAATCCGTGGCAAGGTAAAACCGGGCCGCTCGGTTGAATTTCCGTTTCCTCTGCCCAGCTACTTTGCCAATAATACGGTGGTCAGGGCCCAGGACTTCAGGCTTCAGTATTACGACACCAGTCTCCAGAGCTGGATGGATGCAGGCCGGACCTTAAGGCTTGAAGGGGCGGTTTTATACGGAAGCGTTCCTCACTTCAGTCAATGGAGGGTTCTGCGCTCTTTGAACTCGGTCTTCGATTCCAATGCAGGCCAGTCTCTGTCCGGAGTTGGCTCCGGAACGGGCGGCGGAGGAGGAGGTGGGGGCTGCTTTATTGTGACTGCGGCTTCCGGTTCCGGAGATCACTGGCTTGTCTTGGCCTACAGCTGGCTTCGCGATCAGGTTCTCTTACCCTGGATTCCTGTTTTTGTGGAAAGTTATTACCGTTACTCGCCTGCCTGTGCCCGGACTCTGGGCCAGTCTTTGGGTGTACGGTGGCTTGTTTTCTGTCTGCTTCTGATGCCCTTTGGTCTATTAGCAGTGGCCGGTTTTGGTTTCTTTCGCTGGATTGGGAAGAGAAGTAAAATTTCCAGAGCAGATTTGAAATAAGTCTTGCAATTCCCGGGGGTTATGATATTATTAGCTCACCTTGAGACGGGGGGCGTTTAGCTCAGTTGGTTAGAGCACCTGCCTTACAA
>CAZDAM010000087.1:0-14461 GCA_964503595.1 uncultured bacterium | reverse complement strand
AAAAAACCTGTCGAATTGCAAATTTCCTGCACTGGATTTCTTCCCAGTGTGGGTGTCTAAGTAGTAGGATCTCGTCCTTTGTCCAAAATTCAAGAGATTTTCAAGGTGATTCTTATGCGAAAGATACTGAACGCACTGGTACTGGGAATGGCTGTCAGCCTGAGCTCTGCTCTTCCTTATGCGGAGCTGGATGGAGCGGCCCAGGACTTCTGGAAGATTGAGCAGTCCAGCAACCGTCAGATGGCACGAGCTGCGGAATGGCTTCAGAAGAATGTCGGAGCGGAAGTCATTTCAGCGGAAATGAACGATGAGATTCGCGCCATGATCGAGGATTACTACAAGCTTGCAGATCGTCTTCAGGAATTCGATTCCCGCTTTGATCGAAGCATGGTGGGTGGTGGAATCACCGAGATTTTTGAAAGCCTTTACGGTCGCGGAATTTTTGATGGGGTGGATGCAGAAGATCTGAGCAATGAAGAGCTTCTGGATCTGCTTTTCGGGGGTTTGTCCGATTTGCTGGTTTTTGAAAATCTGCGCTTCCAGTTCCATGCGGCCCAATCAAGCAAGCTGTTTTTGGAAAAGCTCAATGAAATCGAAGTCAACGGCGAGAAGGGGCACTATCAGAAATTGATTGAAAATTTCATGAGCCGTGGGCGCCGCGTGAAGTTTGGCAAGACCCTGAAGCTTCTTGATGAAGCCAGATCCCGTATGGAAGGTCTGACTCAGGCCGAGGCTCCTGCCCTTTATGCCCTGGTTCAAAGGCTTGATACCAGTTTGAGTCAGGAAATGCTCAAGCAGTCCTCTTTCTGGGGGCGCTTGTCGACGGCATTTCGCAAGTATCTTTTCAAACTTGAGCTTCGCCATCACAAGAGGGTGGATTTCGTGGAGTACCAGCTTTCCAAGGTTTTTGGCAATGCTGCCGGTGCTTTGAATATTCAGAAATTTCTGAATTCGATTCCCAAAGAAACTCTCAAATCGGCAATGGATACCGTCCTTCAGCCGGGTGATGTGATTGTGGAAAAAACCGCTGGAGCCATCACTGATACTTTCATTCCGGGTCACTTTGGACACGTCGCTGTCTATGTAGGACGTCCTGATCAGCTTCAGGATCTTTACCTGAAGGATGGCACTCGTCTGGTGGATCACCCTGACTTCAAGCCTCATCTGGAAGCTCTTGAAAGAGGGGAAACAACTGTGGAAGCGGTGCGCCCCGGTGTACAGCTTGAAGATATCAGCCACTGGACAATTACCGATATGGCTGTTCTTCGTCCGTCTTCCTATCCTAAGACTTTGGTTGCCGAGGCTTTGCTGAAAGCCGTTCGCTATGTCGGAACTGCCTATGACTTCGCCTTTGATGTAAACACCGAATCCCTGATTGTCTGTTCTGAACTTCCATATCAGGTGTTTAAGGGCATTCAGTTCCGTACTGCCAAATCCGCCGGGCGTGAAACCATCAGCCCGGATGATGTGGCCGTTTTGGGTGGGCCAGATGGTGAGGACACTCCCAATCGCCCGTTTCGGGTTGTGCACCTGATTCACAAGGGCCAGGTAGTAAAGCCTGAAGAAACCTTCCCTCTTTATCACAGCTTCATGGAAAAGAGTCGCTATGACGAAGTTCCGGAAAATCTGCATGACTACGGTTCTGTAGAGTAAAATACCTCTAAGAATTAGCCCTGTCTGCCTGGTGTGGATGGGGCTTCTTTGGATCCTGTCACGGTGAAGACCCCCTAAAAAGGGTTGGGCAGACTGATTCGTCTGGCCCGGGGAGAAGGATGATGAACGTGCATCCTTGTCTGAGTTGTGGCGCTTGCTGCGCGTTTTTTCGTGTGAGCTTTCACTGGAGTGAGGCAGATGATGCTACCCCTCAGGGAGTACCGGTTGCCTTGACGACAGACTGGAATTCTACCTTGAGACTGATGAAGGGGACGGAAACCAAACCACCTCGCTGTCATGCTCTTCTGGGAAACCCTGGAGAAAGGGTGGCCTGCACCATCTATTCCGAGCGGCCTTCTCCCTGCCGCGAATTCACTCCTTCCTTTGAAAATGGAGTCAGGAACGAGGCCTGTGACAAGGCTCGGGCTCATTATGGACTTTTACCACTGACTCCGGAAATCTGGCAGGATCCGGAAAACCCCTTGCAGCCATCTGATGATCCCATCAGGCCGGATCGAGTGGCTTAACCATGCCTTTTCGTCGACTCGGAAAGGCATGGGTTAACGAGACTCGGGAAATATCCCGGCAAGATCAAGACTGTGAATCAAACAGTATGAACAGTGCCTTCAATCTTTACGGAGCAATTCAGTGAATTCGCAATGAAGCAGAGTTCATGTGCTTTGTGATGAAGCTCTTGAGCCTTTTCTGGATCACCTGCGGAGATTTTCACTTCGGGTCTTAAGACCACTTCGGAAAACCGTCCACCACCGTTTTTTTCAATGCTCATCGTGCCGACCGGATTGTCCCGATATTCGACGACATTGATTTTTGCTACAGAGCAAAGGTGAAGGTAAAAAAGCATGTGGCAGGAAGATAAGGACGCGACAATGAAATCCTCGGGATTATGGCGGGAGGAATCGCCGCGAAATTGAGGGTCTGCGGAGCAGAGAAGGTCTGGCTTGCCTGCAATCTCAACCTTGTAGTCCCGACCATAAGATGTGTACGACGAAGTTCCATTCCCTAGGTTTCCGGTCCATTCTACGGTTGAGGAATACTTGTGTTCATTGCTTTGACCCATGGGTCCCCCTTTTTTTGCTAGAGAGTAGCATATACAGTCCGTGTTTCGCACAGACCGGCCCCAGTACCTGACCGGGGGGCTCCCTCTTTCAAATGGGCCAGAAAACAAAGAAACCCCGCTTTGAAAGTGGGGTTTCACTGCATTGGGTCTATTTTTTCAGACTCAGGTCAGGTTGCCACGAAGCTCCTGATCGCGTTCGATGGATTCAAACAGGGCCTGGAAGTTGCCCTGGCCAAAGCCTTCGGCACCATCACAGCGCTGGATGATTTCAAAGAAAAAGGTGGGGCGATCGCCAATTGGCTTGGTGAAAAGCTGAAGGAGGTAGCCTTTGCCTTCGGTATCACACAGAATGCCGTACTTTTGAAGCTCGGCAATATCCTGCTTGATGGGGTGATTCCTGGCCCGAAGATCCTCGTAGTAGGTATCCGGGACAGACAGGAATTCAATGCCATTGGCGCGCAGGGCGGCAATGGACTCGATGATATTGGGAGTTTCAATCGCAATATGCTGAACCCCGGAGCCATAGTAGTGGTCGAGATATTCCTCGATCTGGCTCTTTTTGATGCCTTCGTAGGGCTCGTTGATGGGGTTTTTGATGACGCTGTCCTTGCTTCTGACAACCTTGGACAGAAGGGCGGAAAACCTGGTGCTGATGTCTCCTGGGCCAAAGTCCACAAAAGTCTCAAAATCAAAGCTCTGGTTGAAGTAATCAGCCCAGCGATCCATTTCATTGGTGCGGACATTGCCTACAATATGGTCGACATGACTTAAGTGGGTGTCCTCACGCTGGACCTGATAATGCTGAACGGGCTTTCCGAATCCGGGCTTGAAAATGCCCTTATAATTGTCACGGTTGATGAAAACAATCTCGGTGTCATCATAAAGCCTGATGGCAGCCTGCTCGACGAAACCGTGCTCGTCCTCAAGACGGGTAGGGTTCTGAATGGGGATTCCCCGGTTTTTGATCGCCTTTGAGAAGGCACCTTCCACACTATCCACTTCAATCGCCCAGCGCTTGACTCCGTCCCCGTGAAGGTGGATGAAATCCTGAACTTCGGCTGAGGTTGGATGCAGGGGGGCGGTGACCAGAAATTTCAGATCGTTCTTGCAAAGATAGTAGCTGGCCCGATCGCGGACGCCGGTTTCGGGGCCACTGTAGCCCACAACATCCATGCCCAGTCCCTTGACGAACCACCAGGCCACCATGCGGGCTGAACCCACATAGAACTCAATATAGTCATAACCACGAAAACCCATGGAATTTGCCATCACTTCTCCTCGGAACGAACCCACGAACGCACATAGGCTTCATCTTCAATCATGCGAGCGCGCGAAGTTACCTTCAGGGGTTGAAATGTATCAATCATTACTGCCAGCTCTTCGGTCGCCTTTTCTCCGATACTGGCTTCTGTCTTGCCGGGCTGAGGCCCGTGGGGAACACCTGCGGGGTGCAGGCTGATGCTGCCCGGCTCAATGCCGGAGCGGCTCATGAAATTTCCCTCCACATAGAAAATGACCTCGTCACTGTCCAGATTGGAGTGAAAATAGGGGGCTGGAATGGCTTCCGGATGGAAGTCAAACAGCCGGGGAACAAAGTTGCAGACCACAAAATGCCCGGATTCAAAAATCTGATGCACCGGTGGAGGCATGTGCAGGCGCCCCACAATCGGCTCAAAATCATGAATGCTGATCGCAAAGGGATAAAGGTAGCCATCCCATCCCACGGTATCAAAGGGGTGGTGGTTGTAACCCTGCTCGAAATACTCGCTATCACGGCGAATCAGAACTGTTGTCTCGCCCTTGTCCTGAGGGTTGTAAAGTTCATCAGGAACCTTGATATCCCGCTCGCAGATGGGGGAGTGCTCCAGAAACTGCCCCATTTCATTGAGATAGCGCCGGGGGAACACAATCGGTTCCAGGGACTGGGTCAGAAGAAAGCGGGCATCCTGGGAATAGTCCCATTCACAGGTGATTCCCTTGGGAATGGACACGTAATCACCGGCACAGACCCTGAGAATACCAAACTCGGAAATGAGACGGCCTTCCCCGGTTTCCAGATACCAGAGCTCATGATGCGAGGCGTTTCTGAAGAGTCCGGCTGGAGGGCCGTAGCCCACTGAAATTTCAACCTGATGATTATACATCAGGGGTCGTCTTTTCTGGGCCAGGGAATCCTCCTGGGGAAGGCCGGATGTTTTCAGATGCCGGTAGGCCAGAAAATCATCTTCAGGATGGGTCTCCCCCAGGACTTTACCGGCAGAACGCATGAAAAGCGTTGCCGGGGGCAGCTCTTCCTTGTAAACCAGGGAGGAAATACCGCTAAAGCCTTTCAGCCCGAAAAGCTGCTCCCGAAAAAGTTCTCCATTATCCTTCTTGAAGGCGACGTGACGTTTGCGGGGAAGCTGTCCCAACTGAACGTAAAACATGGCCTGACCTCAGCTGACGGAAAGAACAACGGTTTTCAGGACATCCATAGCCGTAATCAGGCCTACAACCTTGCCGTCACGGGTAATGATGACCCGGTGAATGCTGTTGTCCACCATGCTTGAGGAGATTTCAGCCAGGGTGGCATCTTCAGGCAGGGTAATGGTGTTTTTGATCATGACATCGTGAACCTTCAGGGATTCGACGACATCCAGATCCCGGAGGATTTTACTGGCTACCAGTGCCTCCAGTTGAAAGAAATCCGTCTGGGTGATGATCCCGCTCAGGTCTCCATATTCATTGACGACCGGAAGAGCAGTGATATCTTCCTCCATGAGGACGGTGCGGGCTTTGCTGACCGACTCATCTTCACGGATGGTCAGTACATTGGTTGTCATGATGTCGGATGCTTTCATGGCTCCTCCTTTGCCTTACGCGCCGATTCTACTCCGAAGTGGAAATGGGTGCAAGCCGTGGGAGCAGGTGGGGCCATGCATGAAAATCAGGAAATTTCAGTAGAGTTCTGAATGAGCATTTTCTTTAGACTATGCTGTTTTAAATCATCAAATCCAGACTCCGCCTGACTCAATATAGACTTTAAATGGCTGAAACCGGATTCCATATCGCAAAATTGTGTTTCCAGAGTCAGGTTCAGGTCATGGGCCAGCTCGTAGAGATTCCGCTCTTCCAGATCGGCCAGGGGGCTGTAACGGGAACTGGAAATCGACAGAATATAGCCCTTGTGGGTGAGCATTTTCATCAGCCGGTGAAGCTGGGCTGAAGAAACGGAAAATTCGTTCAGCAGGTCCTGCATGCGGGTGGTTCGTTTCTGGGAAGCGTTGGTGGCAATCGTCCTGAGAATTCCAAGGGCGAGCTGGATGAGTTCGGCCGGCCTCAGACGTCTTTCCACGCCTTTTCCGTCCACCACACTGCCAAGTCTTCTGTATTCCGGCATGGCAGCCACGATTTCCGCTCCCAGAAGGGCAGCCATCCAGCAAAGATAGACCCAGAACAGAAAAATGGGCACTGTGGCCAGGGTTCCGTAGATGGCTTCATAGGTTGGAAAGCGGGTGATGTAGAGGACGAAGCTGGCTTTGAGAAGCTTGAACAGAACACTTGTGACGATGGCTCCAAGCATGGCATGCCGCCATAAGACCGTGGTGTTGGGCATGAAGGCATAAAGCAGGAAGAAGGCGACGGTTTCAATCAGTCCGTTAAGACCGACAGAATACAGTTTCTGGATGAATTCAAAACCGGGCAGATTCAGGGTGATGGCCTGGGCATAGATGATGGAGGAAATCGAGAGGCTGGTTCCCATCAGAAGGGGGCCGAGGGTTACAAAGGCCCAGTATTTGAGCATGTTGAACAGCATGGAATTCTTCTGGGCCGATTTCCAGATCGAGTCAAAGGCATCCTGAATGTTCAGAAGAAGCAGAATCACGGTAAGAACGAGGGCCACAATCCCGATGGTGGTCAGTTTGCCCGCGTTTTTGGCAAATCCGGTGAAATACTGATCGATGGCTGAACCTGCCGTCGGTACGAAGGTGTCAAAGATGAGGTTTCGGAGCTGCTCTTCCATGCCTGAGAAGGCCGGAAAGGCTCCGATGAGGGCAAAGGCAATCACCAGAAGCGGGGCCAGGGAGAGAATGGTGGTGTAGCTCAGGCTCGCTGCGGTGCGGGGACATGAATCCGCGACGAAGCGGCGAAAGACGACTCGCAAGAAGATGCTAAGGTTTTGCACACGGGAATTATATCAGAACGAAACCCTGAAGCTGTGGTCACGGGCAGGTCAAACGGTTACAATCAGGCTATGAGTTTACCCCGATCGATCGAACCAGATTTTTTAAGCCGGATGAACCGTCCCGGGCCTCGCTATACCAGCTATCCAACGGCTCCGGTATGGACGGAAAATGTCGGATCCCTTGAAGCCCGCGAACTGATTGCCGGGATTTTGGATGAGCGTGAGGAGCTTTCCCTCTATGCCCATCTGCCCTTCTGTCCCCGACACTGCCATTTCTGTGGCTGCAATGTCATCATCACTTCCAACCGGGAAGTGATTGGGGAATATGTTCAGGTTCTGAATCGGGAAATTCAGCAGTCGGCCCCGCTGTTTGCTGGCCGCAAAATTCATCAGATGCAATGGGGCGGAGGCTCTCCGACTCATCTGACTCCTGATGAAATCAAATTTCTGGCCCGTTCCTTCAGAAAGCATTTTGACTTTGTGGAAGATGCGGAAGTGGGTATTGAAATCAATCCCCAGTTCACCACTCCTAAGCTTCTGGATGCCATCAAGGAGGCGGGTTTTAACCGCATTTCCATGGGAATTCAGGATTTTGATCCCAAGGTCCAGAAGATCATCAACCGGGTTCAGCCTTATGAACAGGTTGTTCATGTGATGCAGTGGGTGAGGGAGAGATTCTCCGGTTCCAGTGTCAATATGGATCTGATCTACGGAATGCCATATCAGACCATTGAGAGTTTCAGAATCACGATGGAGCAGGTTCTGGAGCTCAATCCGGATCGGGTGGCACTTTACAGCTATGCCCATGTACCCTGGCTCAAACCGCTGATGCGTCTATTCCCCCAGAACAGCCTGGCGGATCAGAACGAGAAAATGCAGATTTTTCTGAATGCGGCTCACGATTTTCTGGAAGCAGGCTACAAAATTCTGGGTTTTGATCATTTTGCCCGTGAGAATGACGCCCTGTATCAGGCCTACCTGAATAAGGAACTGCACCGCAATTTCATGGGCTATACCACCAAGCGGGGCATGAATCTCTTTGGTCTGGGCATGACATCCATTTCCCAGATTGAGGGGAGTTTTCTTCAGAACCACAAGAAGCTGTCGCTCTGGCGGGAAGCCGTGGAGGCCGGACAGATGCCCATCTACAAAGGGCATATCTGCTCTTCAGAGGATCTGCTCCGCCAGGAGCTCATTGCCCGTCTGATGTGCCAGCTTGAGCTTGATATTGAAGACTTCTCCTGCGAATTCGAACTGGATTTCGCCCAAAAATTTGCTCAGGAAATCTCCGAGCTTGGGGAACATGTCCAAAGCGGGCTTTTGAAAATGGATACCAAAAGGCTTGAAGTAACAGATCTGGGTCGATTGTTTCTAAGAAATCTCTGTCTTCCGTTTGATACCTATTTCCGCGAGCAACAGAAGACTTTGAAGCCGATGTTCTCACAGACGGTCTAGTTGACTTTCAGAGTCTCGGGAAGGTTTTGTTCTTCCGAGGATTCGCCCTGTTCGATGATATCGATCAGGTTGAGACTGGAGAGCTTGGGCCTGCCTGGCTGAGTGGGGGTGATTCCGGATTCCAGGATGTTTTTCTTAGTATTTTCCATTTGAATTTTCTCCTGAAGGCTCCATCAGGCCACTTTTACCCGAATAAGGAAGAGCAATGCGAGCCAGAAGCTCCCCATCGGTACTTTCCAGGGCTAGAGTGAGTCCATCATCACAGAGCTTTCGTATGAGCCGGATTGCTCCGACATTGTCGCCTGTAATCGGGCAGCGCAGTTCGCAGATGCCCTCCTGAATTGCGTGTTGCGTCAGTAGGCGCAACAGGTGAAGGCCTACGCTTTGATGGCGCAGACCCTCGCTGACTACCACAGCCGTCTCGGCATAATCCGAACCCGGTTGTCCATGCAGGCGTCCTACTGCCAATAGACGCTCACGGATGCCATCCGACTGAAAGACCCCAAGGGCAATCCGGCGGCGGTAATCTAGAAGAACCAGTTCCTGAGCCTGTTCGTGAGGAAGTGCCTGCACAGAATGCAGCCACCGCTGACGTACGGTTTCAGGAGCATGACTGTAAAAGAAGGATTGCAGGGCTTCTTCATCGGTAAGCTTTAAGGCCCGGACCGTGAAATTTCCCTGCTTGAGTTTCAAGGTTTCCCGGAGATGTTCCGGGTACCGGGCTTCCTGGGAAAGAAGCTTCTGATCAAAATAGACATAGCGGGTCTGCTTCACAAACCCCAGAAGCTCGGAGCGAAAGTCCGGATGAGCCACCTGGATGAGCTCCAGGGCCCGTTCCCGGATGGATTTGCCGTATAGGTGGGCAATTCCGTACTCGGTCACGACATAGTGAACATCGCCTCTTGAAGTCACCACACCGGCTCCAGCAAAAAGCTCGGGCACGATGCGGCTGATTTTGCCACCTTTGGCGGTGGAGGGAAGGGCGATGACGGGCTTGCCGCCACAGGATCGGCTGGCGCCCCGGATAAAGTCAACCTGACCACCAATACCACTGTAGAAACGGTGTCCGATGCTGTCCGCACAGACCTGACCGGTCAGATCCACCTGAAGGGCGGAGTTGATGGCGACCACATTGGGATTCTTGCTGATGATGAAGGGATCGTTGGTAAAATCAGAGGGGTAAAATTCAACCAGCGGGTTTTCGTGGACGAAGTCGTAGAGTCTGCGGCTACCCATTACAAATGAAGTCAGGATTCTGCCCTTGAGAACCTCCTTGGTCTGATTGGTGATGATACCACGCTCAATCAGATCAATGGCTCCATCGGAAAACATCTCGGTATGAATACCCAGATTTTTCTTGTGGCCGATACTTTTCAGAACGGCATCGGGAATGGCTCCGATTCCCATCTGCATGACCGCCCCGTCATCAATCAGTTCGGCGCAGAGTCGTCCAATCGAAAGATTGACCTCATCCGGTTCGACTGGGGGGAGTTCTGGAAGGGCTTCGTTGTGATGGACGACAAAATCCAGATCTTCATAGCGCAGAAAGGATTGTCCAAAGGTGCGGGGCATGTGCTCGTTGATCTGAGCAACGATGATGTCGGAGTTTTCCACCGCAGAGCGCACAACGTCTACCGAAACCCCGAGACTGACCATACCGTGCTTGTCAGGAGGGCTAACCATAACCAGGGCAGCATGCAGCCCGAATCCAGGAGAGGCAAAAAGCCGGGGGATTTCAGAAAGAAACATGGGAGTAAAGTCACCCCATCCTTCCTGAACTGCCCGGCGGGCATTGGCTCCGATGAAGAGACTGGAAGAACGCAGGTTCTTTGTTGTTTCTGCGGTGGTATAGAAATCATCTCCAAGAGTGAGGATGTGATGCACACGATTATCGCGGAAATGTGGGCTGTTGCGCTTGAGGGCACGAACCAGTTCGGCTGGAACGGCGGCGCCGGAACCGATAAACAGGCGGGATCCCGGGCGAATCTTCAGGATGGCTTCATCTGCATTGAGAATCTGTGGCATAAATATTTTTGGACTAGGATTTTTCTCCTAATGCAACTCAGGCCGGAGTATATAAAAGAATCTCCCGAAAGCGCAAGTCACATCTTCGGGAGATCCAGCATCATAAAACATCATTCAGATGCTTAAGGAATAATTTTCTGTCTGAAACAACCTGCTTCGAAGGATTACCAGCTCCAGGCGGAAAGTCTTTCGTCAGCGCCGTATTCCATGAGGGCATGAGCCAGTCCGGCATGGCCGGCTTCAATGGCAAGGCTCAACGGAGTATTACCAAAACAGTCCATGATGTTGGGGTTGACACCATTTTCAATCAGCATGCGAACAACAGCCTGATTGCCATACTCGGCTCCACCCAGAAGGGCAGTTGCCTGGTAAAGCTCCTCGTAGCGCAGAGGAATGTCAGCCGGGGCCAGCATGTCATGGATTCCATCGGAATAGCAGGCCAGCTGGTTTTCGGCTACGAAGCCCTGAAGGTGCTGGGGCAGAAGACCGGGATGAATGGAAGGAACAATTGCCATGGGCTGAAAGCCGTGCCCGGCTTCAATGACAATACTGTTGGCCGGAATGAATTCATAAACAGCCACTTCCACACTGTGGTTCTGGTATGGACAGGTTCTGGCCGCCGGTCGCTCGTTGGCTTCCTGAATCAGCCAGCCGGCCATGAAGGCGTTTAAAAGCAGAAGAATCTGGACAAAGGTGCGATGTGCCATGGGTCCCTCCTCGATGCCGCGTCATGAAGCAGGGAAAACAACTGCTGCAGCCATTTTTCCTGCCACTTCCTGTTATCGTAGCACAGAATCCCCGGATCGGAAAAACCCTGAACCAACCTGAATCAACAACTACAGACCAAGCTGACCCCGAACAGAGGCTTCCAGGGCAATCAGATCCTGGGCAAATTTACGAATCCCCTCAGCCAGTTTTTCGGTGGCCATGGCATCTTCGTTAAGCATCCAGCGGAAGTTTTTTTCACTGGTATCAATCTTTGGCTGGGCTTCGCCGGTAATGGAGTCCTGAAGCTTCACCTCAAGCTCGCCGGGTGTGTCCTTGAGCTCCTGAAGGAATTTGGGGGCAATGGTGAGGTAATCACAGCCGCAGAGCCCGCGCAGTTCATCGGCATTGCGAAAGGAGGCTCCCATTACAATGGTTTTATAGCCATGTTGCTTGTAGTAATTATAGATCTGGGTGACGGACAGGACTCCCGGATCTTCGGCCCCCGAATAATCACAGTTATTCTTGGCTTTATACCAGTCCAGAATGCGTCCCACAAAAGGGGAAATCAGGAAAACTCCGGCTTCTGCACAGGCTGCAGCCTGAGTTTTTGAGAACAGAAGGGTCAGATTGCAGCGAATGCCTTCTTTTTCCAGAACCTCAGCGGCCCGGATACCTTCCCAGGTAGTTGCAATCTTGATCAGAATCCGGTCTTTGGATATCCCGGCTTCGGAATAGAGTTCGATCAGGCGGTGAGCCTTGGCAATCGTTGCTTCAGTATCAAAGGACAGGCGGGCGTCTACTTCGGTGGAAACCCGTCCCGGCACAATCTTGAGGATCTGGAGACCAAAGGCAACTCCGAGGCGATCCATGGCCTCTTCAACCAGGGCATCACCGGATTTCCCGGTGTTTCGGGCCTGATCAAGGGCTTCCTGAACGACGGAGGCGTATTCCGGCATCCTGGCGGCCTGCAGAATCAGGGAAGGGTTTGTGGTGGCATCCTGAGGTTTGTAGGCCTCAATGGAGGCGATATCACCGGTATCGGCCACAACGGTTGTATGCTGTTTCAGTGATTCAAGCTGGTTCATATCCATTTCCTTTTTTCAGGCATCAAAGCCGTTTTCCATGAGTTCGCGAATGAGTCCGGCAGTTGCGGAATCATGCGGCTGAGCCGCTCCGCCATTGAGTTCCTTGAGAATTTTTCCGGCAAGGACCTTGCCAAGTTCCACGCCCATCTGATCAAAGCTGTTCACATTCCAGAGCACTCCCTGAACAAAGATTTTCTGCTCATAGAGTGCGGTCAGCATTCCCAGTGTAAAAGGACTCAGACGATCCACCAGAAGGGTTGTGGTCGGGCGGTTGCCCGCAAAAACCTTATGGGGAGCCAGAAAGGCAATTTCCTCTTCACTCAGGTCAAAGGATTTGAGCTCAGCCCTGACTTCATCCAGGTTCTTGCCCATTGCCATGGCCTCGGTCTGGGCCAGAAAGTGGGACATCAGGATTTTGTGGTGTTCTCCAAGAGGATTCAAGGAATGCCGGAATCCGATGAAATCCGCCGGGATAATCTGGCTTCCCTGATGCAAAAGCTGGTAGAAGGCATGCTGGCCGTTGGTTCCGGGCTCTCCCCACAAAACGGTCCCGGTCTGATGTTCTACCAAAGAACCATCCTTATGAACGGATTTACCGTTGGATTCCATATCCACCTGCTGAAAGTGGGCGGAAAAGCGGTGCAGGTATTGATCATAAGGAAGGATAGCCTGACTTAAAAAGCCAAAGAAATTCACATTCCAGAGCCCCACCAGGGCTAACAGGACAGGCAGGTTTTCCCTGAATTCTGCGGTCTTGAAATGGCGATCCAGAGTTTCTGCCCCCCGAAGCATTTCTTCAAACCTGTCTGGGCCAATCGCAATGGCAATTGGAAGTCCGATTGCGGACCACATGGAATAGCGGCCCCCGACGAAATCCCAGAAAGCAAAGGCATGTTTTGGATTCATGCCAAACCGGGAAACAGCGTCAAGATTCGTGGACATGGCGGCAAAGTGCTGCTGAACCGCCTCTTCTCCCAGAGCGTCCACCAGGACTTTGCGGGCGGAGTGGGCATTGGCCATGGTTTCCTGAGTGGTGAAAGTCTTGGAAGCCACCAGAAACAGGGTGGTTTTAAGGGGAATAAGCTTTAAGGTTTCTGCCAGATGAGTGCCATCCACATTGGAGACAAAATGAATCCTTGGACCATCAGCATAGTGATTCAGGGCTTCGCAGGCCATCTTGGGACCCAGATCCGAGCCTCCAATCCCGATATTTACAACATCGGTAAATTTTTCCCCGGAGGAGGAGACGAATTTCCCTTCCCGGATTTGTCGGGCAAACTCCAGAAAGCGTTTTTTCTCGGCCAGAATCTGGGGCTTGACGTTGGTGCCATCCACAAAGACGGGGGCATCATCGGAAGAGCGCAGGGCGGTATGAAGGACAGCCCGTTTTTCCGTATTGTTGATTTTCTCGCCAGCGAACATGGCATCCCGAGCAGATTTGAGCCCACAGGCTGTTGCCAGATCACAGAGAAGATCGAGAGTCTTTCCATTCAGACGCTGGCGTGAGAAGTCAGCCAGAACCTGAAGTTGGGGCAGTTTCAGGCTCAGCTCTTCAAAGCGATTGGGATTTTCACCAAAGAACTTGCGCAGATGTTGATCCTTAAGGGTTTGAAAATGGGCCTTTAAGGCCTCAAATGAAGCTGTATTTTGCATGCGGGCATTATACGGGCAATCCCTCCGTGTCGTCACTGCAGGAGGAGGATGTTTATGGAGCATATCGTGATTGTGGGAACCTCCTTTTTCCTCTGGTTGCGGGAAAACTCCCGATCCGGGTGGCTACAAGGCTTTGCTTCTGCGCCTTGCTCAAGAAATTCCTCCTTGATGTAGCTCTGCTGCAGTGGTGGAGTTTTTTTCCTAAGCTGAGAAGAAAGAGCCTTTCGCTCCCTATCATTGCTCGGAGTTTCCCACCATCAGTGGGCTTGCTTTTGGAACTTATCTCTTAAAAAAGCCCATTTTAGGCGACAGAAACTATCGTATAAAAGAACCTGTTTTCGGAAGACATACATCCCACATTCCGTATATAGCGTCCCGGGACAAAAACAGGTGAAAACAAACTTTTGTCGGCCAGTGCACCCAGAGGCAGTAAAAAATACTGGATCCGGTGCTTTTTAAGGGCTGTGTGCGGAATGTGGGGAGCGCTACGAGGCGCTCCGTGGACTCGAAAGGAGTCATACAGATGGCTTAAAAGGCTTAAAGAATGAAGCAGTAGTCTTCTGTGTTCCAGTGGATTGAAAAGTATCCATCGGGCGAATTGACAGTTCAGCCCGAAGCTTCACCGGCATGGTCTCCAGC
>CAZDAM010000086.1:0-14753 GCA_964503595.1 uncultured bacterium | reverse complement strand
TGGTTCTCGAGCTGATTTTTGAGATCCCCGCCTGAAATTTTGCTAGCCTTGTGGCATGCTCAACGAATCCCAACAGCTTGCCGTTCAAACCCATGACGGTCCGCTTCTGATCCTGGCGGGTGCTGGTACCGGAAAAACCAGGACACTAGTTCATAGGCTGGCTTCCCTGATTGAATCCGGAATTCCTCCTGAGTCGATCCTCCTTCTGACTTTCACCCGTAAAGCGGCCCGGGAAATGCTGGAAAGAACCCGGCATCTTCTGGGGGTCGGGGCAGTTCTTGCCAGTGGGGGAACCTTTCACAGTTTTGCCCAGTCGATTCTTAGAAAGTTTTCCTCCCTGATAGGGTTTGAAAGAAATTTCACCGTCCTGGATCGCAGCGACTCCGAGGATTTGATGCAGTCCCTGCGCCGGCAGAAAAAACTGGATCAGCTGGACAAGCGTTTTCCCCGTAAATCTACTTTACTTTCCATGGTATCCAGACAAAGAAACACAGGTGAAGAGCTGGAAAGCCTGCTTTTGCAGGAATGGCCCCAGTTTCAGGACTTTCTTCCCCAGCTTGAAGAGTTGTTTGAAGACTATGCCAGGGCCAAGCGGGAACGTGGCCTGATGGATTATGACGATCTGCTGCTTCATCTCAGGGATCTTCTGGTTCGTCATGATGCAGTCCGGGCCGAGCTTTCCGGATTCTACCGCTACATCATGGTGGATGAGTATCAGGACACCAACCGGATCCAGGCTCATATTGCCTGTCTTCTGGCATCGGAGCATGAAAACCTTTGTGTGGTGGGGGATGATGCCCAGAGTATCTATGGTTTTCGGGGATCCCGGGTGGAGAACATGCATGAATTTCTTCAGATCTTTCCGCATGCCCGCCGTATTGATCTCAAGGAGAATTACCGCTCGGTACAGCCAGTCCTTGATATAGCCAATACGGTGCTGAAGGAATCCCGCGATGGCTTTGAAAAGAATCTCATAGCCTCAAGGGAGGGGAAGGCCCGCCCGATTCGTGCCGAGTTTCGTGACGGGCGGGAGATGGCCTCCTTTGTGACCCAAAGGGTTCTGAAACTTCGGGAAGAAGGCCAGGAACTCAGGAATATGGCGGTTCTGTTTCGCTCAGCCTGGCTCTCCAATGAACTGGAGCTTCAGCTGGGAAAGGCCGGCATTCCTTTTGTAAAGCATGGAGGGATCCGTTTTCAGGAGGCGGCTCACGTCAAGGATCTGCTGTGCTTTCTGCGGGCTGCATCCAACCCGTTGGATACGCTGGCTCTTGAGCGAACCGCCCTGCTTCTCGAAGGGGTTGGACCAAAAACCGCCGGGCAGCTGGTGGATCAGGTGGTTTCTGCTTCCGGCGATTTCTCAAGGGCAAATGACAACCTGTCGGTACCGGCTCGATCCGAAGAAGCGGTCAAATCCTGGCTCTCTTTGCTTGAGTCCTTAAGCGGTCTTTTGTTTCGGGTGGAAGAGGCCTTGCGCCTGGCTCATCTCTTCTATGAGCCCATCCTGAAAAAACGCCATGATGATCATGTCAAACGCTCCAAGGATCTGGATTCCCTGATTGTAATGGGGGCAAGGTATCTTTCCGTGGCTGATTTTCTGACGGAAATTGTTCTTGAGCCGCCGGATGAGTCGGAAATCGAAGAAGAGAAGAAGGATGAGTCTCCCCTGGTGCTTTCCACAATTCATTCTGCCAAAGGGCTTGAATTTGATCAGGTGTTTCTTCTGCATCTTGAAGACGGGCATCTGCCATCGACCTTTTCTCTTGAGAACCCTCAGGCTCTGGAAGAGGAAAGAAGGCTTCTTTATGTGGCCATTACGCGGGCTCGTGACGGCCTTTATCTTCTGAAGGCGCATGATGCGGGTGGGAATCGCCGTGGCATGTATGGGGCCGGGCTTGGTTTGATGACCTGGAGCCGCTTTCTGAGTACGGAAATTCTGAATCAGGGCTGTGAAACTGAAACGGCTACGGCTGTAGATTCCATGCTGACTCCGGGCTTTCCTTCGCGTTCCTCTCAAAAAAGCCGCCAGGCAGAAGAGTTTCTCAACCGCCTGAAGAATTTTTTCTAGATTCATATAACTCTATATAGATTTTCTGATAGGCTTTTCTTCTGCCAAGAAAAAATATTTCCGCTATTGATGGGCCTGTCCACGTTTTTTCTCACTTTTTCTGGCTTTGGCACGCTTCTTTCTAAGGGTGTCGCCAGGAAATAAAGGAGAAAGCAATGTCAGGGCCAAAAGTATTCGCAGATGGAAAAGTAAAAGCCTGGGTTCACGGAGTGGCTCTTGAAGAAGCGGCGATGGAGCAGCTCTTGCAGTCTTCCAGATTGCCTTTTTTGCATCACTGGATTGCGGCCATGCCGGATGTTCATTGGGGGCGTGGGGCCACGATCGGATCTGTGATTCCTCTCAAGGGGGCGATTGTCCCCGCAGCTGTGGGGGTTGATATCGGTTGCGGGATGATGGCGGTCAAGACCAGCCTGAGAGCATCTGATCTACCTTCGGATCTTCGGGGAATCCGGGCTCAGATAGAAAGGGACGTTCCGCATGGCAAATCATTTGGTCGATACGATCGGGGTTCTCACAGTCGGGAAATTCCAAAAGAAGTCATGAATACATGGATGGAGCTCAAGCCAGGATTTGAGCGCATTCTGGAATGTCATCCCGATGCGGTTCGGGAAGCCAACACCTACCGGCATCTGGGAACACTTGGTGGGGGGAACCATTTTCTGGAAATCTGCCTGGATGAAAACCAGGATGTCTGGGTCATGCTGCATTCCGGATCAAGAGGGGTGGGAAACAGAATTGGGACCTATTTCATTGAAAAAGCCCGGGAAGCCATGCAAAAGAAGGGTCTTGAAACCCCCAACCGGGAACTGGCCTGGTTTGAAGAGGGTAGCCAGATGTTTGAAGATTACTGGCATGCCCTTAGCTGGGGCCAGGAATTCGCCCGCAGAAATCGTGAAATCATGATGAGCCGGACTCTGGATGCCTTGAGAAGGTCCCAAGGTATCCCTCCTTTTGAGGCGAGGCTTGAGGCAGTGAACTGCCATCATAACTATGCTTCCCGGGAAGTCCATTTTGGGGAAGAAGTCTATGTGACTCGCAAGGGGGCCGTCAGAGCCGGGGAGGGTGAGCTCGGCATCATTCCGGGGAGCATGGGGGCCAAGAGCTTCATTGTAAGAGGAAGGGGGAATCCGGATTCCTTTCATTCCTGCTCTCATGGGGCCGGACGGGCCATGTCCCGCAAAAAGGCTCGGGAGCACTTTGGGCTTGAGGATCATCTCAAAGCGACAGAAGGTGTGGAATGCCGCAAGGACCTGGGAGTCATTGATGAGACCCCTGGAGCCTATAAACCCATTGAAAAGGTCATGCAGGCCCAGTCGGATCTGGTTGAGACTGTTCATACTCTCAAGCAGGTTCTTTGTGTGAAGGGTTAAGAATGAAAAAAGTAGTCTTTGGCATTCTGGGCTGTCGCCTTGATGCCCCGCGCAGCTAGGATAAAAAGGGTCTTTATCGCTGGAAACCGACGGTTGCAGTGGCTACTCATCCTGATTTTTTGCCCGATGTTTTCGAGCTGATTTTTCATCCCGGTGAAAAACGGCTTCTAGATAGCACCATGAATGAAATTCTGAGGATCAGGCCGGAAATCAAAATCCGGCCTCACTGCATTCCCTTTCTGGATCCATGGGATTTTGAAGAGGTATATCTGGCTTTGCAGGATTTCGCCCTGAAATATGAGTTTCATACGGATAAGGAAGAATATTCCTTCCATATCACCACAGGGACGCATGTTCAGAAGATCTGTTCCTTTCTGCTTTGCGAGTCCCGCCATTTTCCGGCCCGTCTGATTCAGGCAGGTCCGGATGATTCCATGGGTCCGGTGGGACGCCTCAACTTCATCGATCTGGAGCTTTCCCGCTATGACAATATTGCCCGTCGCTGGAGCAGGCGGAAGTGGGAGTGGGGCTTCTTAAGGGAGGAATTGAAACCAGAAATCCGGCCTTCAATAGTATGGTCGAAGAAATTGAGCTGGTAGCGGTACGCTCTGGGGATCCCATTCTACTGCAGGGTCCAACCGGGGCAGGGAAAGGGCGCATGGCCCGAAGGATCTATGAACTTAGAAAGTCGCGTCATCAATTGATCGGGGAATTCGTTTCCGTGAACTGCGCGACTCTCAGGGGAGATCTGGCCATGAGCAATCTCTTTGGCCATGTGAGAGGGGCGTATACGGGAAGCCTGAAAGATCGGCCAGGGCTTTTGAAGACGGCAGATCGGGGAATTCTGTTTCTGGATGAGATCGCCGAACTTGGTTTGGATGAGCAGGCCATGCTTTTAAAGGCTCTGGAGGATGGCACCTTCTTTCCGGTAGGTTCGGATACCGAAATTCATTCGGATTTTCAGCTGATTGCCGGAACCAACCGGGATTTGGCCGAAGACTGCCAGCAAGGCCGCTTTCGAGAAGACCTGCTGGCTCGTCTGAATCTGTGGACATTTCATTTGCCGGCTCTTCGGGACAGAGCTGAAGATCTTGAACCAAACCTTGATTTCGAGCTTCGGGCATTTGCTCTTAAGACCGGGGAAAGAGTCCGGATCAATCAGGAAGCCCGCCGTCTCTGGCTCAGGTTTGCCCTGTCTTCAGAAGGCCTGTTCCCGGGGAATTTCAGGGATTTGAATGCCAGTGTTGTCAGAATGGCGACTCTGGCTCTGGATGGAATCATTGATGAGAAGAATGTGGAGCAGGAAATTCGAAGACTGAGGCAGAACTGGGCTCCATTTGGTCAAACTACAAAGAAGGATGAACTTCTGGACTCTCTGGAGCTGGATTCTTTTGATCGCATCCAGTTAAGGGAAGTAGTTTCGGTGTGTCGTCAGTCCAGAAGTCTTGCCGAAGCCGGGCGAAAACTCTTTGAAGTTTCCCGTCAGAAGAAATCAACCTCAAATGATTCCGACCGCCTGAAAAAATATCTGGCCAGATTTGGTCTGGATTGGGAAGTTCTTCAGATTTAAGGCTGGCTACCCTGATTTGGATCAGGTTTGAAGCAGAATGGTTTTTTCAGAGACAGTTAGCTCTGGCATGATAGAGGCATGTACTTGCAAATGATGGTTCTGGCCGGAACTCTGGTTCTGGCATTTTTTGTTCAAAAGCCTGCTCTGGCCCTGATTCTTGGAATGCTCTTTGGGCTTTTCAGCCCTTATGAGATTCACTCGGCCAAAACTCTGAGCAAGAAGATGCTTCAGGGGGCAGTCATTCTCCTTGGCTTTGGGGTTTCGATTCAGGAAGTGATTCATGTGGGTGCCAGTTCCTTCGGATTGACTCTTTTCTCCATTACTTTGACGATGGTTGTGGGATACCTGTTGAACCGTCTGTTTCGCTGTGAACTGAACACGGCCCTACTGATATGCGCAGGAACCGCGATTTGCGGAGGGAGCGCCATTGCTGCGATTGCCCCGGTTCTTGGGGCTACAGCGGTTGAGATTGCCATGGCCATTGGTGTGGTTTTCTTCCTGAATTCCCTGGGGCTTCTGGTGTTTCCCGGACTTGGGCACTGGCTGGGTTTTACTCCTGAGCAGTTTGGGACCTGGGCGGCCTTGGCGATTCATGACACAAGCAGTGTGGTAGGGGCGGCTGCGGCCTACCATGTGGATGCTCTGGGGATAGCAACGACCATCAAACTGGTCCGGGCTCTTTGGATTCTGCCTTTGGCATTCTGTCTTTCCCGGATTTTTCAAAGAGAAGGCAAGGCGGGCTTCCCCTGGTTTTTACTGGGTTTTCTGGGAGCCGCCGGTTTGGCCTATCTCATGCCCGAGCAAAAGGAAATCTGGCTTCAGATCAGGGATTTCGGCAAGATTGTAATGGTGGGAACCCTTTTTCTGATTGGCAGTACTATGAAAAAAGCGACTCTGGCCCAGCTTGCTGGAAAGCCGCTTTTTCTGGCTGTCAGTCTTTGGGTTCTGGTTTCAGGAGTCAGTGCCTGGGGGATTCATTCCGGTTTGATTTACTAGAAGACCATATAAAGCTCAGAGTGGGGCATGTCGTGGGGAATATAGTATTCTCCCGCTTTGACAAAAACCCTTGGAAGTCCCGGAGTTACGCCTACCGGGGCGGCAATCAGGCGGTACCAGATAAACTCGACCTGGCTGACCCGCATGAGCTGAATACTCTGGTTGGGATTCAGGGTGATTCTGCTTCTGTAGGCATCCTTAACACCATTTGGGGTGCGGGCCTTTGTTGTTTCCAGTCGGGGAGCATTTGGGAAACGGGCCTGAAAGGTTTGCCAGTCGGTCTTCAGGACCACGACATTTTCCGTGGTTGTTTCCTGATAGCGGTGGGCCTGCTCCTCGATTTTTTCCGAGCCGATCTCTTTTCCCAGTTCCCGGCCTCTTTTATAGGAAAGCCAGATTCTGCGATCCCCGTATCCGGGAAAATGCCGATCATAAACGGGACGGGCCCACAGATCGGAAAGTTCGACGAGAGAGTGTTCAAAGCCGGGACGGTTTCTCAGGGTTTCGTAGGTGGGCTTCAGGGCATCCAGAGTATTGGGAGCCGCAGTCTGGCAGTAGCTTTTGAAATCATCCATCTCATGGGATTCAAGCTCTTCTCCATAGCGTCGAGCCAATTCTTCCCATTGTCGCCTGTCTTCTTCCAGGCCGCTTTCCTGCCACTGCATGTAGGCACTGGTGATTTCCCCGGCGGGGATGCTGGCAGAGTAGTCCAGGCAGGCCCTGGGGTAGGTGGCTTCTTCTGTGGGGGCTGCTGTTTCCTGCTCAATGCCTAAAAACCCTGGTTCCGCAAACAGGGATGTTGAAATCAGGACAAACAGAAGGAGGAGAAAACGGAAGGACATAAAGTGGCTCCAGCATATAAAGGTTGGAAAATATGGTACTCTTCTCTCCATGAGTTACGAAAATTTTCTCCATTTGGTTTCCAAGCCAGCCCGTTATATCAGTGCCGAAAAGAATGCCATCCGTAAAGATCTGAGCAAGGTGGATGTTTCCATGCTGCTCTGCTTCCCGGAAGTCTACGAAATCGGCATGTCCCATCTGGGTCTGAAAATTCTGTATCACGTCCTCAATCAGAAGGATTTTGTGGCCGCCGAGCGCTGTTTTGCTCCCTGGCCGGATATGGAAGAACAGTTGCGCAAGAACAACCAGCCTCTTCTGTCCCTTGAAACCCAAAGGCCACTTTCCGAGTTTGATTTTCTGGGCTTTTCCCTGCAATCGGAACTGACTTTTACCAATCTATTGAACATTCTGGATCTGAGTCATATTCCTCTGATGTCCGAAGAACGGACCGAAGAGCATCCGATTGTTCTGGCCGGGGGGCCGGTTACCAGTAACCCTGAGCCCTGTGCCCCGTTTGTCGATGCCTTCCTGATTGGGGATGGAGAAGAAGCCACTCAGGAGCTGGCGGACTATTATCGTCTGGCTCGTAAAAAAGGCCTGTCCCGCGAAAGAATCCTGGTGGGAATTGCCAATATTCCGGGGTTCTATGTACCTCGTTTTTATCGTGAAATACATGATGAGAACGGTAAGTACCTGGGCGTGGAACGCATCACCGATGAAGTTCCCAAAAAAGTGGTTCGCCGTTATGTGGCCGAACTCAAGCCGGAATACTATCCGGAAAAACCCGTCATTCCCCAGACTGCTGCCGTACAGGATCGGCATGTGGTTGAGGTCGTCAGGGGATGTACTCAGGGGTGCCGTTTCTGTCAGGCCGGCTATATCTACCGCCCGATTCGCGAGATGTCGACGGAGAATATTGTCAAAATGACCCAGAAGGGCATTGAGGAAACCGGTTATGAAGAAGTCGGACTGGTTTCCCTTTCCACCGCTGATTACAGTGATGTCAGCAATATGGTTCGTGAAGTTTCCAAATACACGACCCCAAGAAATGTGGCCATTTCCCTGCCTTCCCTAAGAGCGGACAGTTTCTCGGTGGATCTGGCCGATTCGGTCAAGCAGGTCAAGCAGACTGGCTTTACCTTTGCTCCCGAAGCAGGCTCGGTTCGTCTTCGCAGGGTGATCAACAAGAACATCACCAATGAAGAACTCCTGCTTGCTGTGCGCAATGCCTTTGAGAAGGGCTGGAGTGTGATCAAGCTTTATTTCATGGTGGGTCTTCCGACAGAAACCTGGGAAGATCTGGATGAAACCGTGGATTTGATCAAAAAAGTGGAGAAGATTGCCAGGGAGACTGGGGGCCGTAAAAAGGTCAATGTCAGCTTTGGTCCCTTTGTGGCCAAGGCTCATACTCCATTTCAGTGGGATTCCTTCATGGGCTGCGATGAAATTCGTGCCCGTCAGCAGTATGTGCGCAAGGCGGTTTCCTCCAAGATTGTTCACTTCAAATGGCAGGAGCCAGAGCTTTCCCATTTTGAGGCCGTCGTTTCCAAAGGGGGCCGAGAAGTCGCCAAGGCGCTTTTGCAGATGTATTACGATGGTTCCCGCTTTGAAGGCTGGCAGGAAACTTTCAATTATGAAAGGACTATGGAATCTTTCAGGAAAGCTGGCCTGAATATTGAGGAAATCTGCTCGGAAAAATCAGTGGATGATGCTCTGCCCTGGGATCATATCGATTCCAGCATCAAGAAGAAATTTCTGATTTTTGAAAGAAAGAAGGCATTTCGCGAGGAAAAGCAGACCACAACGGACTGCCGCTTCGGCGACTGTCACTACTGTGGAATTCCGACGCCAAAAGTGGATATTCGCCTGAAGCATTCCCGCCCCAGTGAAGAGGAATATCTCAAGCGTCGTTCCGAATGGACAGCCATTGAAAGGGCTTCCCGCCCCTATGAGCTGGATCGGGGCAACAGTCTTCGCTATCGCCTGCACTATACCAAAGAGGGGAATTCCCGGTTTATGGCTCATAGTGACATTATCCGGATTCTTCAGATGGGAGTCGGGCAGGCCAAGTTTCCCATGGTCTATTCCAAAGGTTTCAATCCTCATCCGGAAATGCAGTTTGGACCGGTTCTTCCCCTTGGAATCGAATCCGGAGCCGAAGTCTTTGATCTCTGGGCCCATGAGGCTTTGAGTGCGGAAATCATCGAAACCCTGAACAATTACCTGCCGGATGGCATTCGCGTGAAAGACTGGTATCAGGTGGAGCTTTCCGAGCCATCCTTGAGTGTAACCTTTCCTTACGCGGTCTATGGTGTTGAGGGTGAAGGCATGATTCAGCGTTTTGCGGATGGAATCGAGAGGCTGGAAAAAGCGGATTCGATGGTGGTGGAAAACCGGGGCAAGCAGATTGATCTGAAGATTGGTGTACGCACGGCTGAGATTGTCGATCGCAAACTGATGCTTGAACTGAATGTCGTTGCCAAGGCGGGCAACAATGCCAACCCGATTCTGGTTCTGGAAAACCTTTTTGGTTTTTCCAGAGAAGAGCTGGGGGCCTTGTATGTTCGCAAGGAACTGAGCGTTCAGGAATCATGACCCCAGCCCTGCCTGAAGAATTTCTGGCATCGGTGAAAGAACTTCTAAAAGAGGCGGGCATGCCCGCCTTTCTGGCTTCCTATGAGAGTTCTCCCCGCCGGGCCATGCAGCTTGTCAAATGCTCAAAAGAGGCCTTTGAGGGGTGGGAACCGCTCCCGGAATCTGCGGGTTTTTTCCTTCCGGAAGGGTATCAGCCTGCCCATTGCCCCATCCATATTGCCGGGGGCTACTACGTGCAGGAACCCAGTGCGATGCAGGTCGTGAATTTGCTTGGAGATCGAAAATTCTCCCGTATTCTGGATTTGTGCGCGGCTCCTGGGGGGAAATCCATTCAGCTGGCTTCTCACCTGAATCCGGATGGACTTCTGTTTGTGAATGAACCTGTCCCGTCCCGTGCCCGGACGTTGCGGGACAATCTCAATCGGGCCGGAATTCTTGATAGAGTCATCTTAAGTGCCCGTCCGGATGAGCTTCAGCGTGATTTTTCCCGTTTCTTTGAGCTGATTCTTTGTGATGTCCCCTGCTCCGGGGAGGGGATGTTTCGCAAGAACCCCGAGACGATTCGGGAATGGAGCCGGGAGCATGTCCTCTCCTGTGCCAACCGGCAGCAAGAAATCCTTAAGTCAGCGACCTCCATGCTGATTCCGGGTGGGTTTCTTCTCTACAGTACCTGCACCTTCAATCAGAAGGAAAACGAAGAGAATCTTCAGTTTCTCGTTTCGGATCTGGGGCTTGATGTTAGGGAATCAAGAAGGCTCTGGCCCCATGAAGATGCCGGTGAGGGTCATTTTATGGCCCTTTTGAAAAGGCCGGGAGAATTTGAATCTCTGGGCTTTTTGAGGGATTCACAAAAAACTCCCTCCCAGATCCCGGAGGCTTTTGGGGAATGGTTGAGTCAGAAAGGCAGCCTGAAGCTTCATAAGGGTGAGTTTCTGCTGTGCACTTTTCCGGGTCGGAAAATCCCCCGCTATGTTTTTGAAGAAGCCATGGTCATTGGCGAGGAAAAGCCCAAAATCGGTTTTCTTCCCAGTCATGAACTGGCAATGGCTTTGCCTCCTAAAATCTGCCAGCAAAGAAAAGCCCGTGATCTTCCCGAGATCCTGAAGTTTTTGAGCGGGGAAGTTCTTGATGAATGTGAAGAAGGGCTCAATCTGGTGAGCTGGCAGGGGCTTGGTATGGGCTGGCAGCTTGTGCGCTCAGGTAAGGGCAGAAACCTGGTTCCCAAATCCATTCGTGCCTACGTGCCGAGGGTGTGAAGTTTGAATTTTTGTGAAGAAGGTTTATTTATGAATCATGCTGAACAGCAGTTTTTGAAGGAATTGGATGACAAGCTTTGGAAAGCGGCGGATAAGCTTCGCTCCAATATGGATGCGGCCAATTACAAGCATGTTGTTTTGGGCCTGATCTTTTTGAAGTATGTTTCGGATACCTTTGAAGAAAAGCAGGAAGAGCTGGAAAAAAGCTTCAGGGACAGTTCGCATGAGAACTTCCTTTCAGAAGATTTGTATGAAACCGGAGAGGAATACGAAAAGGCATTACTGGAAGAACTGGAGGAGTTTGACTATTACCGGGAAGCCAATGTGTTCTGGGTTCCCAAGCGGGCCCGCTGGAGCTTTTTACAGCAAACTGTGACCCTAAAAGAGAATACAGTTCTCTGGAAAGGGCCTGATGGAAAGGATGTCAAATTCACTTCAGTCTCCAAGTTGATCGATAATGCTTTGGATGAGATTGAAAGGGCCAATTCAAAGCTGAAGGGGATTTTGAACCGGATCAGCCAGTACCAGCTTGATAATGTCAAGTTGATTGGTTTGATCAATACTTTTTCGGATACTTCCTTCACCAGGCCTACTCAGGGTGGGGTGCCTCTAAAACTCAATAGCAAAGATATTCTGGGTCATGTCTATGAGTATTTCCTGGGGCAGTTTGCGCTGGCTGAAGGCAAGCAGGGTGGGCAGTACTATACGCCTAAGAGTATTGTCACTCTGATTGTGGAAATGCTTCAGCCTTACTCAGGCAGAGTCTACGATCCGGCCATGGGTTCGGGAGGTTTCTTTGTTTCCAGTAGCAGGTTCATTGAGGAGCATGCTAAGGAAAAACTTTATGATGCAAACGAGCAGAAAAAGCATGTTTCGGTATATGGTCAGGAGGCAAATCCGACCACCTGGAAACTGGCCGCCATGAACATGGCCATTCGGGGGATTGATTTTAATTTTGGCAAGAAGAATGCGGATACCTTTCTTGAGGATCAGCATCCGGATTTAAGGGCTGATTTTGTGATGGCTAATCCTCCATTTAATATGAAGGAATGGTGGCATCAATCCCTGGCTTTGGATGTTCGTTGGAAATATGGGGTACCTCCTCAGGGGAATGCCAATTTTGCCTGGATGCAGCACATGATTCACCATCTTGCCCCCAATGGTCAAATGGGGCTTTTGCTGGCTAATGGTTCCATGAGTTCCAATACCAATGGCGAAGGGGAGATTCGTAAAAAACTGGTTTTGGCAGATCTGGTGGAATGCATGGTGGCCTTGCCAGGCCAGTTGTTCACCAATACCCAGATCCCGGCCTGCATCTGGTTTTTAAGCAAGAAGAAATCCTTAAGAAGGAAGGGGGAAGTTCTTTTTTTGGATGCCCGCAATCTTGGTTATATGCGGGATCGGGTTTTAAGGGATTTCACTTCTGAGGATATTTCCCATCTTACGGGAACCTATCATGCCTGGAAGCAGGGTGAAGGTTATGAGGATGTTTCCGGCTTTTGTGCCTCTGTGAGTCTTAAGGGAATTGAAAAGCATGATTTTGTGCTGACTCCGGGTCGTTATGTCGGGGCCGTCGAGCAGGAAGAGGATTCCGAACCGTTTTCTGAGAAAATGAACCGTTTGACAGCTCAGCTTAAGGAGCAGCTTTTAGAGAGTCAGCGTCTTGAACGTAAAATCAGGCAGAATCTGAGCGGACTGGGTTATGAAATCTGAGCATTCTTTGTGGAGGGATGTTCAGCGTGGCGAAACCAAAACGCTGGAATTGAAAGAGCGTCTTCCCAAAGGAGAAAATCTTGCCAAGACACTGATTGCTTTTGCGAATACCAGTGGTGGAAGGTTGGTGCTGGGGGTAAACGATAAACGTCAGGTTGTAGGGATTCATGGAGATGAATTTGACCTGATGGACCAGATCGCCTCAATCCTTCACAGCCATTGCCAGCCAACCCTGCTCCCCAATATCTACCTGGAGACTTTTGAGGGTAAAACCCTGGTTGTGATTCAGGTCCATCGAGGAAGCCATCTACCTTATTTTTTGAAGGCAAAGGGACGTGAAGTAGGGACTTACGTACGCCTTGGGGCGACAAACCGGCAGGCCAGTCTGGAAATGATCCATGAATTGGAACGGCAACGTCTCCAGCAGAGCTTTGATGAGCAGATTGCCTGGGATGTCAGTCTGGAAGAACTGGATCTGACTCCTCTTTTGCACGCATTTGAGCGGGCGGGCAGGTCGCTTGATTCTTCAAAAATGAGAAGCCTGAAGCTGATTCGTTCGGATCAGGGAAAAGATTATCCTACTCATGGTCTGATGATTCTTCTGGGGAGATACGAGCAGGTGGAAATCAAATGCAGTCGGTTTAAGGGCAATACCATGAAGGTTTTTCTGGATAAGAAGGAATATACCGGAGATTTGTTTCATCAGTTGGAACAGACAGAAGCATTTATCAAAAACCATTTGCACTTAAAAGCAGAGATTCTGGGGCTTCAGCGCACGGAAACTTATGAAATCCCGATTTCTGCGATTCGCGAAGCCCTTGTCAATGCTGTTGTTCACCGGGATTACAGCAATGCTGGCAGGGACATCAAGGTGGGTGTTTATGATGATGTGGTGAATATCGTTTCCCCTGGTGGTTTCCCCAATGGTTTGATTCTGGAAGAGGCTCTTGAGGGACGTTCGGAAATCCGCAATCGGGTATTGGCGCGTGTTTTCAAGGAACTTGGCTATATTGAGCAGTGGGGAAGTGGTTTGTCCAGGATTCGGGAACTTTGCCTTGATGCGGGTAACCCAAAGCCAGTAATCAAAGAGGTGGGCGATTTTGTTGATATTGAGTTTTATCGCTTTTTTGGGGTGGCAGGTTCGGAGAACGTCGGAGAAACCCCCGAGGGCGTCGGAGAAAATTCAGGAAATGTCGGAGAAACCCCCAAGGTTGTCGGAGAAAACTCAGGAGATGTCGGAGAAACCCCCAAGGTTATCGGAGAAAGTTCTGATCAAGCCCCAACGATTCTGGATTTGATGAAACAGGATCCAGAAGTCAGTGCCAGGTCTTTAGCACAGGCTTTGGGAATCAGTTCACGGGCAGTTGAAAGGCAGATAGCGAAGCTTAAGGAGCAGGGAAAAATCAAAAGAATTGGCTCAGCCAGAGGTGGCCACTGGAAAGTAATGGCGCGAGTTTTTCTGATTCAAAGGGAGACAAAATTATGACAGTCCAGGAATTGATGGTTTTTTTGAAAGACCAGCCTCAGGATATGGAAGTTCTCGTGAATAGCTATGAGCATGGCTACGACCCGCTCACGGATTTAAGGCAGATTCAGGTTGTAGAGGTTCCCGAAAAAGAATGGTATGTCGGAGTCTACGATGATACGGAAGAATCGGGCTCCCCGAAGCTATAGCTATGCTCCCGGTTTTTGCGTAAAGGGTACTGAGCTATGCAGGACGGGTGGCAAGAGATTACTTTAGGGCACATTTTTCGCGTAAAGCATGGTTTTGCTTTTAAGGGAGAGTTTTTTACGGAGCAGCCAACTGGAATTATTTTAGTGACACCGGGAAATTTTGTTCCCGGAGGCGGGTTCCAAAATCGCAAACCCAAATTTTATAATGGGCCAATTTTAAGTGAGTATATCCTCAAGCCAAACCAGGTTATCGTCACGATGGCGGATTTGAGCAAGCAGTGCGATACTCTTGGTTATGCCGCAATTGTTCCAGATGATGCAAACATTTGGTTACATAATCAGAGGATTGGATTGCTTGAGTTTCATGATACGAGGAATTCAGTTCCAGGTTTCATAAGCTATTTGTTGAGAACACATGAATACCGCTCTTAGGTTGTGGGTTCTGCTTCTGGTACAACTGTAAAGCATACTTCACCAAGTAGGATTGAGACTTATAAGTGCACAATCCCACCACCCCCTGAACAACGTACGATCGCTAGAATCCTCCGATCCATCGACGACAAAATCCACCTCAACCAGAAAATCAACCAGACTCTGGAACTCACATTCCGCACATAATTTTCAGGGCGGGTAGAAGCGCTTGAATTCCGGCCCGAGCAGGTTCAGGAAGTCAA
>CAZDAM010000085.1:0-14882 GCA_964503595.1 uncultured bacterium | reverse complement strand
GTCACCTGGTACACAATGCCGATTCATGTTGGAGCCAGGGAAGCCACGGGTGGCCCGGAAATTCGCGATATTGTCGTTGCTTCGAATGACTTGGCAGATAACAAGGATTTTCGGCTTGGGATCCTGGTGGAAGAGGCTGTTCTGAAAAGTAAATTCACTTCGGAAACTTCTTTAGTAGGACCCGAAGGGCGCCTTCCGGCCTATCCGGTGGCTTACTATTCCAACAGTGGAGGCCCTTCCTCCCAGCCGCTGGTTTTAAGCTGGGATCACCAGGACACCCCGATTGTGGCAGAGGCTGAGATTGATTTCTTCAAAATGAAGGAAATTGATTACATCAATCAGGAACTTTACGGCGCCCAGGGGGGAATTCAAACCAAGTCATCCGGAGTTGGTGCCTGGGACTATTCCTATCCACAGACGAAGGACAATCTGGGAAATCTTTTTGGGGCGCTGGTGTCCCTTGTGGAGAAGAAAAGTACTTTTCCCTCAAATTTTGCACCAGGAGGGGATGGAAGCCTGGAAGCAGAAGATGTCTTGGGGCGCCGCGGTTACGATGCATCTGGAAATCCGGAAACCTCCAATGGCAAAAACGGGTCTGGGATCGTTTTGGGTGGGGCCAGCTTCTCAAATGCCCATCAGGGAACCCTCGCATCCTGCAAGGAGTTTGAAAGCTTTGGTTCCTACATGAAAGGAAATCCTGATTGTCTGCTAAAGCATCCGGAAAGTCTTTATACCTGGTGGGAAATCAAATATGCCTGGTTTTTACGCTTTCGCCAGCCAGATGGAACGGTACGGAAAAAAGTGATAAAAACCGGAAATCTGGCAGAAGTGTTTCTATTGAATGCTTTGGCGAGCACAAGTCCAGGCTGGAAAACAGTAGCCAAAGCTGTCGCACCAACGAATCTCGTGGCTCAGGGTACAGACGAATTTTCTGAAGATTCACTGCTGATGAAATTTTCAGGAGTCTGCAATAATTCCAGTCTGGAAAACTGTCGTAAAATCAAAGTCAGAATTCCTTTGCTGCAGCCCGGCTCCTTGCTGGCAGGAGAGGGAGTGACGGAGCTTGATGCGCCCCTGAAAAGCTGGAATAGCGGCGCTGATTTCAACACCATTTATTCTGCGGTTCACCCGCTTCAGTTTGATTTACCTTCTGATCCGGGAGTCTATGAGCTTGGTCTTCAGATTTTTTATCCGATCATGAACTGGATGGGGCGGGGATCTCAGAAAAATGCTGCTGGTGAAGATGAGTTTGCCTACTTTGATGCTGTCTACTGGGGCTCGGCGAGCGAAGCGGCCAAAAAACCGGTAGAAGAGGATCGGCCAGGTCTGGCAACAGATGAATACACATTTGGAGAAGACAAGCTTGTCACCTGGAATCGATTCGGGACCATTCGTAATGTTTCAACCATGACTGCTTTGGATGAAGAAGCCAAAGAAATGGGCCTGAAACTGGCTAAGACCACAAACATTAAATCCCCAACTGGAGGGTTTATGAGTGGGGGGGCAGGAACAGATGATGTGACTTATCAGGCTCCAGGTGGGGCTAGGGATGATTTCACTGACATCGTGGTTCTGGATCTCGAGCCTCCCGAGCTTAGCTTGATTTCCGGGAATGCCCTTTCTGCGGCAGCAGGTGGGGTACCAAATGGGGATATTTTCCTGGAGGTGAAGGACAATCATGCCTTTTCAAGGTTTGCGGGTCATACTTCAATTGGAGGAGAGGCCCTGATGGCTCCGGCTCTGGTTCAGTTTTCCCGTGAGATTGGCTTTGATCCCCGTAACCGAATGGGTTTGGGCCTTAAGCCGACAGGCTTAAACCCTGAGCCAGCTTTTGGGATGAACCTTTCGGAGACCATCCTGGAAGAGGGTATGCATCTTGCGTATCTCGGAAATGCCCAATCTCAATTCGCCCTGGACTCTTCAGAAAGAAAGTATCTGGGACGAGCGACACCCTGGTCGATCGATGAACCGGGTTTTACCTATAAACCGTTGACTTTGAAGGATGACTTTTCGAGTTTTTTCTTTCCGCCATTACCATCTCAGAATCTGGTTGCCCCTGTAGGTGAGTATCCAGATGCCTATATTTTTGTGGATAGTAAAGATGCTCCGAATAGAGTTCTACTTAGAAAAGCTCATACTCCGGATAGTGATGAACCCGTTCCGCTTTATCAAAGAAATAATGAAACCGCAGCAGGGGTGAAACACTACTACCATCCTCCTCGCCACCACACTAAGGACAATGAAGCTATAGTCCGAACTGAAGAGCTGGATGTCTCCGAGAAATTGCCTATGCTTCTGATGGCCATGTTTCCAAGCATTGAAGATGGCCCGTATCGGATTCAGACCCAGTACAATGGATTTTTGTCCAGTCTGATTGAATTTGTGGCTTCAAATCCCTTTGGAGCCCCGGTGGAGAATTATTCCCGCTTTTCGGATGAATGTCTTCGGGATACGGATCCGGTTGACATGAGTGAGGGAGAGTTAAAGAGCTGTGAAATTAAAACCCGTTGGAGGATTCCGGCAAAAAGTCTGGTTTCCCCTTACTTTATGGATGGTCCTTCCCCCCTGATTCTAAGAACTTACGCCAAGGCCAGAGAGGTCAGGATTACTCCGAATCTGCCTGCTCCATCATTGAATGCAGAATGGAATTTTGATAACAGCTGGAAGAGAAGGCAGGGGGCAGAAAACCGTGGAGCCGGTACCATGGAGTTCGCCTGGGGTCTGGAGGGCAATCCGGAGCTTTCGGGTACTCTTCAGAATCGTATTGACCGGGTTCTGGATTCTGAGGCTCAGGCACGTTTGACGGAAGTTGGAACGATTACCGTGACGGACAATCAGGCCCCAAACTTCCGGGTGATCCTGACGGAAACCAAAAACCGGACTCAGATGGAATTTGCGGTAATGGCTTCACAAAGCTACGATCCGGAGGCGGGTGAGAAAACATCAGACCGGGTCATGTTCTTCCGGACTCAGGATAACCGGGCCAATCTGAGTATTGCTGAAAACGCAGTTTTTGAACAGCAGGCGATCACCCGTTTTGATCTAACAGATGCAGATCGCCTGAATCTGAATGTGGCAACACTTGCCGGGGGAAGCGATATCCAGGAAAAGGTCTATCGGATTCCGGAGGATGTGCGTTTTGAAGTCAGGGTGCTTGCGGGTGACAACCGGGAGCTTGAGAACATCTATATTCGAATTTCCGGCGGCCATGCCGGGGACTGGGCTCATCCGGATGGAGTTGCCCCGGTGGAAACCCAGTATGAGTTTCCTGAGGTAACCACGGATACCAAAAGAATTTACCAGCAGATGAAAATGGCGAATCGTTTTCACTTCTACCCCAAGGCCGGCTTTTACGATGTAATCAAGATCGAAGTCTTTGACCAGCCGGCTGCGGGTGGTAATGGTTCGGTACTTTATATTCCGGTGGAAGTTATCAATCAGTCGGTTTTCTTCCGGAAAATCGGTTCTGAGCAGAGTCGTAGATGATCAGAATAGTTCTGTTTTTGCTTGGCAGTCTGATGATTCAGGCAGCTGAGGTTGGCATTGTGGATTATGCCAGTCTGGTTTTGATGCATCCTGAAATGAGGGATTTTCATTTTCCATCCATGCGTTTTTTCAAACCTCTTCGGGCAGAAAGAGGAGATTCGATTTCAGAGCAGAAGCTGCGTCGTTCCATGCATCACCAGGATGCGCTTCAGGCCAAGGCTGAGTTTCAGCGCTGCCTGAATAACACGTCAGAGATCAATCAGAAACTGATGGGGCTTTCCGGGAGATTTCAGGGCCTTGCCCTGTCCCGGGAAGAAGACAGGCTTGCGGCTTCGCATGCTAAAAAATGCCGGGAGAAGCCTGCTCCGCGTCTGGAGCAGTACTGGCGCTGGTTTCTGAATCCTGGGGAGAGCAGGCAGAAATTTCTGGGAATTGCTCAGGAGATTGCTGAGGTTGTTCAGAAGGTCAGAGAATCCAAAAATCTGGTGGCAGTTTTTCCGGGCTGTTATACCCGCGATTCCGTCTGGCCAGCAATTCGCCCCGATGCACTTTATCAGCGGGGAGAATGGGAGCTTGAATCCGGTCTTGAAAGACTTCTTTCCGGAAGGTTTTTGGATCAGGGAGTCAAGATGGATCGCTGGCTGAGTGCGCAATGGCTTCAGAAACGTGATCAGGTTGAAGGAATGCTTCCGGGACTTCTGGCTTCCGGGGCAGTTTTAAGCGGCGGCACCGATGTCACTATGGATACACTGGAAATTCTCTGGGAAAGACATCAGCTTGACCCTCAGATACGGGATGCATTGGACAGGGCTGTCAAGGCCTGGCTGAGTGGGGAAGATGGTCAGGTTGAATCTCCCTGAGCCCGGATTTAGAATGAGGCTGTGAATCCAAAGGTCCATGAGCTTGTTCTGAGCACGGTTTTGAAGTCCGTTTATACGGATGCCAAAATCGAGGAATGGGAAAAGCGCTTTGTTCAGAGGGTCTTCAAGGATTACCCGATGGAAAAGGACGCATTCCTTGCACTGCAGAAATCCTGCAGGCAGAGTCCGTATACCCTGAAGAACTCCCAGACTCTTCCCCAGCTTTTGCAGGAGGAGCTGATTCGTGAACTTGAAGAAGAAATCACGGCTCAGGAAATTCGCGATATTCTGAAGACCGTTCTGGCCCATCTTGAGGAATGCTGCACGGGGATCCGTCTCAAAAAAGAGGGGGATCTGTCGGTTCAGGCCGGAGCCGTGAGTCTGACCCGCAAAAGTGAGATGGATCCGGAATGCCGCAAGCTTCTGGATGAAGTTTCCCGCAAGAACTGGGAGCTGGAGCTGGAGGACTTTCGCAGCCACTATGTCAATAGTCTGGTTGAAGAAGACCTTGCCAGGGAATTGAGCCGCCGACAGGAAGAAGGCATGAAGCCGGGAGCGATCCGTGGGGCGGTTGCAGGGGCTCTGGTCGGGCTCATGATGGGGCCCGGGGCAGTAATGGTCTGGCCGGTTCTGGGGGTTTTCGGAGTCAGTGCCTACATGATTCTGAGTATGGGGCCGGCAGGTGTGGCTGCGGCAATTTCTTCGCTTTTGCTGATTCCCCTGGCATTTTCCCTGCTTGATGGCATTGGTGGGAGCTTTCTGGCATGGAGCCTCTGGATTGTGTGTGCTCTGGGAGGAGGGCTTTCTGGAGCCGGAATTGGAGCAGGCCTTGGCATGCGATGGATGAGGGAAAAGCTGGCAGGCAAGGGCAGTGCCCTGCGCTATCAGATTGAGGATCGCTATCGAAGTTTTATTCTGGCCCCCAGAGATCTCCTGCGGTTCTGGGAGCTGAGGCTTGAGACCTTTCTGAAGGAAAGACAGGGTAGAGTCAAGGCTCGTATGGATGAAGCCCATGCCAATCGTCTGGAGCTGATGAAACTGGTGGATGATATCCGTGAGGTAGGGCACAAGGAGGATTTTGCCCAGGTTTCCCGCCTCCTGATCAAAATGAGGGAGATGGATGCCCTGATTGCTGATGCCGAAGTGGTGCAGTCGGTTTTAAGCAAGCTGGAAAACCGTTTTGCCATGAAAATCAGGGAGCTTCACACCCTGATTGAATCCCAAAGAGAGAGTGAATTGCGTTGGGAAAAACGTAGGGCTTTGGGAAATCGGATGGCTCGGGTGCTGGAAAAGACGGATCAGACTTCGCTTGAGTGGATGCAGGAACGCGAGAAGCTGGATGCCCAGCTTCATGGGATGGTGGAATCCTTTCAGGAGCAGCTCGTCCATACCAAAGATTTTGTACAAGCTGAGATTGAGCTTCTGGACAGCCACTGATGCAATCAGATACGCCGGGCCGCGAGAATTTTGACCTTGGCCGTCAAGGGCATTCCCTGTTCCGCCAAGCCTTTGTCCAGAATATAGACCAGTTGAAAACGGGATTTGAATTCGGGACTTTCCGGGCTATCGAAATTGCGGGCAACAGCAACCCTCTGCCAGCCGGAAACCAGAACGACACTGTCCCGGCTCATCAGAAGAACTTCCAGATAGATCTGGCGGCCGGGAAGGACTGCGGAGCGCAGGTATTCCCCTCCACGAGTGTAAAGATTAAAGGGAAGATCCTCACGCGTATCGGAAGGGTCGAGAAATGAGATACTCCCTTCAATCCAGACTTCGACCCTGTCATCTGGCATGTCCGTTACCAGAACGTCATCAACCAGAGCAACGGGATTTTTGGGTTTGAAGTCTGTTGGAGGAGTTTTGAGATGCAGGAATTCATACGAACCGTCTTCATTCTGGTTCAGAAACGTCGGAACTCCCCCTTTTGCGCTTGTGGGCAGCAAAAGCAGAAGATACAATACGACGAGCCAGCGGTTCATGGGAATCCCTCCGTTATTCACCTCTATCATAATAGGCCAGCTCGAACTGAACCGTCAAATGTAACAAACCTGACTATATGAATTGGTCCAATCTTCTCAGTCCTACCCGTCTTTGCCGTCCTCAGGGAGATCTGGATTTTCGTTCTCCCTTTCAGCGGGACTTTGACCGGATTGTTTTCAGTTCGGCGCTCAGAAGGCTTCAGGATAAGACCCAGGTCTTTCCTCTGGCCAAGAATGATTATGTGAGAACCCGTCTGACGCATTCTCTGGAAGTTTCCAGTGTGGGAAGATCTCTGGGAAACAGTATTTCGGAGGAGTTGGCGGCCCGCTATCCCGGTGACTTTACCCGAACCCGGCCATATTGGGTCGGTGAGGCTGTGGCAGCTGGCTGCCTGGCCCACGATATTGGAAACCCTCCCTTTGGCCATTCAGGGGAAGATGCCATTTCTGCCTGGTTCGAAGATCCGAAAAACTCCTGGTCACTAGAAGGCCTGAGCCCTAACCAGAAGGCGGAATTTCAACGCTTTGAGGGGAATGCCCAGGGATTTCGGGTTCTTTGTACTCTTCAGAGGCATAACCGGGGAGCCCGCCAGTACGGGGGGCTTCAATTGACTCATGCAACTCTGGGCTCATTTCTCAAGTATCCCCGTCAGGCCCATGTCAGCACTTTGAACCCGGATCGGATCAGTCATAAGAAGTTCAATTTCTTTGAAACCGAGAAGCATCACTTTCTGGAAATCGTCAACGCTCTGGGGCTTGAATGTACAGTTGAAGACGAGGCCTGGTGTCGCCATCCCCTGGTTTTTCTGGTCGAGGCCGCTGATGACATCAGTTACACCATTGCTGATTTGCAGGACGGCCTGAGAATGGGGCAGCTGGAGTTTGGAATGATTCGTGAGCTTCTTCTGGAAGTGCTGGGGGAAAGAGCGAAGGAAGTGGAAGAGGAAATCCGCTACTTTCGGGATCCCAAGGACAAGATAGAGCATATGGCAGGAAAGGCTATTGGCACCCTTGTGCAGGAAATTTCAGGAGAATTCCTGAACCGGGAAGGTGAAATGCTGGAAGGTCGGTTTGATCAGCCTCTTTGTTCTGTGGTTCCTGCGAAAGACGTTCTCAAAAGGATGTTCGATCTGAATCATGAGAAGGTCTATACCTGCAAGGAAGTCGTACATCTCAAGCTTGCCGGCTTTGCCGTGGTGCAGGGACTTCTGGATATGTTTGTACCGGCGCTGCTTGGACGAGGCGGCGAGCTGAAGGCATCCCAGGGTTTGAATCGTCTGGTGGGCAAGCTGATTCCATCGCAGTTTCTGGACGACGAAGGTCAGCCACCTGACTCCAACTATGATCGGCTCCACTGCATTACGGACTTTTTATCCGGTATGACGGATTCCTATGCAGTTTCCCTTTACCGGAAGCTCAACGGGATTTCTATTGACTAGGCTGTGTCTGCATAAGCAGATAGGTCATATAGCTCAGGTGAATGGCGAGCAGAATCACGCCTTCACCCCGAAACAGGCGCATTCCACGAAGCATCAGGCCCAGAAGCAGAATGGTCAGCCCGTTCATGACCAGAATATCAAGCAGAACAACCTCTCCTCCGTGAATCGGGTGAATCAGGCCTGCCGCACCAATGACAGAGAGCAGGTTGAAGAGGTTTGAGCCAACTACGTTGCCAATGGCAATATCAGTCTGTTTTCGCATGGAAGCGACAATGGATGTGATGAGTTCGGGTGCGCTTGTTCCGGCAGAAACAACGGTGAGCCCGACCACGGCATCAGACATGCCGAAGTACTTGGCGAGAATGACGGCATTCTCGACCAGCAGTTTGCCGCCGTAATAAAGCCCAAGACAGCCGACGATGACGAAGCCTATGTCCATGAGAACATTGGTGGAAGGTATGGGAACTTCCTCATCTTCGCCGGGATCGTGAATGCCTAAAGCAACTTCTTTGCGGGCTTTGAAGATGCTGTAGATGGTATAGGTCACCACGCCGACGAAAAGAGCTCCCCCTTCCATTCTACTAATGACCTGATCATGGAACATGGCTGAAAACAGCAGGCTTACCCCGATCAGAAGAGGCATGTCAAAACGGGTGAGCTGGGGTTTGACCACAAGAGGGGAAACCAAGGCGGAAATTCCCAGAATGGACCCGATATTGAAGATATTGGAACCGACTACATTGCCGATTGCCATGGAGCCGGCGCCATCCATTGAGGCTTTGACACTGACGACTAGTTCGGGGGCACTGGTTCCGAAGGCAACAACGGTTAACCCGACCACAAGAGGCGTAATCCCGGCACGAATAGCTATGGAGCCACCTCCACGCACCAGCCAGTCCGCCCCAAAAGAGAGGACAGCCAGACCCAGGACAAGAAATAAGAGAGCCTCAAGCATACGGATAACCTTTAGGGGGGTGGAGTATAGCATCCGGGGAGCAACTTAGAAAGAGCAGATAGATTTGTCCTGTTTCCTGGAACGGCTGCTGATGACAGGACGAGCATTGGCAAAACATCGCTCCAGGGATTTCAGGTAAGTCTGAAAGTCATTATGGAGTTTTGGAAGAGAAGTTTCAAAAAAAAGCTGATAGGATGATAGACCCTGGAGGCATTATGTGGCGCATCCTTTGCTTTGTCTGTTTGGTTTTCCCCCTTTGGGCCCTGCCTTTAAAGGAAGTTCCCTGGAAAAAGGGGGCTTTCCCTAATTCCGGTTATGTCCGCTTGAGTCCGGGAGAAATTCTTGAACTGAAGGAGTTTGAGGAAAAGCCGCACCACCCGGGCTCGACTCTTGATGCGTCATCTGTTCTTGAAGTCAGTCCTGCCGGAGCCCGCCTGTTCTTAAACCTTGAATTGGCATGTGCTACGAAGGCCCGTAAGATTCTGGCCCCGGAATGGCAGCTTCTGTCGGTTCAGGGAGGCCACTGGAGAAAAGAGGATGAAGGTTATTCGGTGCAGTGCCCGGAGGGCTCCAGAGAAAAAGTCGGTGTGGAGGCTTTTTTCTCTTCTGGGGGAAAATCCCAGAACGTGGGCTATCAAATCCCGGAAGTTTTTGTAGAAAGAGGCCTTGGGGCCCTGGTCCCTTTGGATGGGGTCAAGAATCTGTCTTTGGGTTTGAATGGGAAACAGTTCAGGGGAGAAGCCGATTTTCCCCTGACGGATCTTGCCTCCAGGGCCTATATATCCGCCTGGGTGCCGGTTGCGAAGGGTCTGACTTCGGAGAACACTCCACTGATTTCTCCTGTAGAAGCGGAAAAAAGAAGCCTGATTCATGCCGAGGTGACTCATTCGGTTACGGTGACAAGAAGAGGTTTGAACTGGAGCCTTGGGGGAGAACTTGAAGTTTCCATTCGTCCACTAAAGGAGTTCTGGCTTGAAATCCCGGAAGGAGCCCGGATTCAGAGCCTTCAGGTTGGAGGACGAAATGCCGAGTTCGATGGAGATGGGCGGGTTAGTCTGCCTTTGCCGATTTATCCGGGCAATCGTACCCGGATTCAGCTTCAGGCCCAGTTTCCACTGGAGCTGCAAAAGTTGGACTACTCTGGGGGTTTTGGTCTGGTTCGCCTGAAGGGCATGGATTCCATGCGGGAGTGGCTGAGCTTCCAGATTCTGGATGCCATGACTTTCCATGAGCCGGGCTTTGAAGAGGCGGACGTCGTTGTCAGGGCGGATCCTACGGAATTGCCGACAGCTCGGGTTCAGCACGAGGCTCCGGTACTCTTTGCCTATCGACTCCTTCAGAGCCCGGGCCGGATTCAGGTTCAGGGAGAGCTGCTTCAACCAGTGGATCTTCCCGGAAACCAGATTGTGAATTCCCGATTGCAACTGACAATGAATGCGGATGGCAGCGCTTTGGGCAAGTTCAGCCTTTTCATCCGTAGCCTGGAAAAAGAGCTTTATCGCCTTCCTGTTCCGGAGGGAATGGAACTGCAAAGCCTGAGTATGAATGGTGTGGAAGTGGGCATTCAGATGACCGGGGATGGTCAACCTGCTGTCATGTTGCCGGTGAGTCAGGCTCCTGCGCTTCGGGATATGAGAAACCAGATGGCTCTTCGGGAGAGAAACGGAATCCGTCTGGAAATGAGTTTTTTGATGCCTCAGGGGCCATCGCCCAGGACGCTTAGAATTCCGCTCAAACCCCAGGATCGCAGACTCCAGATCTCGGTTGGCGGTGAGGTTTTACAGGATCACCAGATCAGAATTTTGGGCCCGACAGAAAAAGATTCCATTCGCCCTGGCAATCTTCCGGGAGATTTACTGGGAGGAGGGGTCAACGGGAAGGGCTGGCTGATTCCTCTTTTCATGATTCTGCTACTCCTGGTGGTAGAGGGAAAAGCCGTAATCCGGCGCCTTCTGAAGGATTTTGCCGAGAACAGGCCTTTGAGAGAATCCAGAAAACACCTTTTGTTTTCCGGGATTTTGAGCATGACTCTGATCCTTTTGTGCATCTGGCTGCCAAAAGGACACCTTTGGGAATTTCACTATGCCCCGCCGTTTTTGTCCTATTTTTTTGAAAATGAGACCCGGTACAGGGTTCATGCCCCGGAAAGTTCTGAGGCCATGGTGGCAGCGAGTCTTCAGGGCCCGCTGGAAATTCAGGTGGAATTCCATCCCCGCTTCCCGGCTCCTCTGGTTGCCCCCTTGGTCGTTCTGGCAGGTTTTGTCATCACCTATCTCCCAATGACTTTCTGTTCTGGAGCTCTGGTTCTGGTGATGGGGGTTTTCTACCTTTTTCAGACGAGTCTGAATGGTTCAGTCCTTCATCTTGGAATCTGGCTGGTCCTTGGAGCATTTCTGGGGCTTCTCTGGCCTCTGGTTTATTCCCTTCGCAGGCTTCTACCGCTTTTTCTGATTCTTCCCGGACTTCAGGCGGTGGAAATCTATCGCCTTGAGGACAGTCGGGGAGAGGCCCATTTCCATATTGCCAGGCAGGATTATCAGAAGTATTTCAGTTCTGAAAAACCGGAGCCAATGATCTGCCAGCAGGCGGATCTGAAATATTTTGAGGAAGGAATTGGTCTTCAGGCCCGTCTGAGGCTGCGCTGCCCGGATGGGAATCCTCTTCAGATCCGGCTTCCATCCGGCTGGATTCTGGTAGAAGGAGAGCCGGAAAAGGATCGGGAATTCCGTTACTATCTGGCCTCAAGCATGAGCCAGTGGGCCCGGGAAAAAGGGCTGCTTCAATCTCCTGAACTGGATGTGGTTTCCGGTTCTGCAACTGTACCCTGTGCCTGGGTTCATGATGGGGAACATCTTGGAATGGATCAGGGAGATGGCCTTTGCCGTTTCGCCTATCAAACCCCTCTTGATCTGGTGCAGAAAAATCAGGAAAAAGCCCCGGTTACGGAGGTTGCCGAAGTTCAGAAAAGGGAAGTGAAGCTTCAGTTGAGCCTTCGCATCGAAGAGGGCAGGGCGGATTCCCTGGCCCGTCTTGATCTGGATCTTCAGGGGGAAGTTTCCCGGGAGCTTCTGATTCATTCGGAAGGCTCTCTGGTACCGATTCGTGTGGAAGGCACTCCCAGACCGCAGGGCTTTCGCATGGTCCGGGGGGGGATTCTGGTCAGCTATCACCATGCTCTGCCCAACAGGGTCAGGCTGGATATCGAGGCTTCCGGGCCTTTGGAAAAATCTTCGCTCCTGGGGCTTCCCCATCTTGCGAATCAGACGGCTTATGAAGCTTCGATTGAACTGGAAGTCAGTCCTGATATCCAGCTTCAGGCGGGTTTGAGCAAAGGGCTGATGCGCCTTTCCGAAGGGGCATTTGAGGGCTTTCGTCTGGGGCCGGTTCTGAGCACAAAAGCTTTGCCTGAAGGAGAAGGAATTCTTCTGAAAACCCAGGCCCGTCTTGGTCTTGAGCCAGCGACGGCCCATGTGGATGAAATGCATGTGCAGACCTATATCACGGATTCCGGAGAATGGCTTTTAGCCCGTAGAATCCTTCTTAGGGCCAGTGGTCGCCAGCACCTTGGAGTCGGGCTTCTGCCCGGGGAAAAAATTATGGGCATTGCGGTTCAGGGGAATCAGGTTCCGGCGGGGCTTCAGGAAAGCCGCCTTAAAGTTCCTTTGCCTGAAATCAGGGATGCTCATGATGAGGCCGCAACGGTTGTGGTTGATATCAGTTCTGCGCTTCAGCCGGAATCACCTTTTTCACATCCTGATCTGGAAATTCCGGGGGTGGATCTGCCCGTCGCCAATGCCACAGTCTGCCTTGGGGTAACTCCCTCAAGAGAGCAGGAGGTCATAGCTCTGGAAGGCCTGAGTCCAGGCCGGGCCATCCTGAATCCTTCCAGGCAGCAGAGCCTGGTCCGGGTCAATGGCGATGCGGGGCTTCTGCCTGCCGTACCTGTTGTCAGCAATGAAAGCTGTTTTATGACCCATCTTTTGCCCCAGGGCCAGAGTCTTGGTCGACTGGAGCTGAAAACCAGGCTGGCTCATTCGGATAATCTGAAGGAGTGGTGGCTTTATCTTGGGGCTTCCGTCCTCTGGGTTCTGGCACTGGTGGTTCCGTTATTCCGGGGTGTTCTTCTGGTCCTGGGGCTTTTTATCACCATGCTGGCCGTGGTCTCCCAGTCCTTTGCGACAACCCTGGCCCTGCCGGTGTTTATCCTGATTCCGGTCTGGGGTCTGAGTCGATACTCCAATCGATTGCGAGAGCGTTTTGGGAGGCTGTCATGAGAATTCTGTTTCTGTTCTGTTTCCTTATCCTGTCGCAAAATCTATGGTCTGAACAGCGCCTGTTCCGGGAAACTCTCCCGTATCAGGATTCCCGTATTTCAGGCTTTGAACTGGTGCCCAAAGAGGGGTTTATACCGGAAAAACCTGCTGTGGAAGAAACAGGCGGGTTGCTTCCCACTGCTTACGGAAATGCCCGGATCCTGCTGGACCCTCCTTATATTGAACTGAGCTTGAGCCTCAACTGTCAGGAAGCTCAGACCAGCTGCCGCTCTTTTTTACCCCCGTTTTGGATCCTTCAGTCTTCGGAAGGACAGTTTGAATTCGAGTCCGGTTCAAACGGTGTCTGGGTGGAATTGGGGGCCCAGCCGATCCGGTTGATTCTCAGGCAACCCTTTCACGGAGAGAGCCGGGATCTTGTTTTGCCTCAGGCGGCCCATCTAAAGCTTGAATGGGAGGAGGGGGAATACGAGCTGGCGACCCTTCAGAACCAGAGACTTCCCAAAAAGATCGGACTGGCAGAACCGGCAAGTCTGAAAGTCAGGCCTATCAAGCAGGAAGTGGAAGCGCTTCCGGCCTTTCCGGCCCCTCCGGAGCATGAAGTTTCCGTGAAGCCCAGCTGGTACCTTGAAGTGCGTTCGTCCGGGATCAATCTGGGGGCTGTCTGGACAGTTTCCACTTTGAGGGAAGGGCTGACTTCTCTCAAGCTTCCCTCCATTCCGAATTCTGTGCTCAGAAAGGTTCAGACCATTCCGGCGAGCAGGGTGGAGATTTCCGGAGATCGTCTGGTTTTTGCCAGACCCCAGCCAAACCCCTTCACTCTCAGGCTGGATTGGGGTCTCCCGCTTTCGGATCAGATGGAAAGTCTGTCCCTGCCGGTTCCCAAAGAAGGTAAAATTGAGCGCGGAACGCTTTTCATGAAGATGGCGGCAGGATTTCATCTCAGATCTTCTCTGGGAAATTTTGCCGAAGTTTCGATCAAGGATCATGAAGAGTGGCCCAGGAGCTTCCTGATTGAACCGGATTTGCGCGAAGTGCAGCTTGATTTTGAACGGTTGGCTTTGTTCCGGCAGGACCCCCTGATTCTGGAGTATGCGGATATTCAGACTCTTTGGGTGGGAGGAGGACGGGTTGCGACCCAGCTCAGGCTGCAAATTCTTCCTCAGACCAGAGAAACGCTCAGGTTGCCGGTTCCAGAGGGCTCGGAACTGAAGGGAGTTTTTCTTAACGATCGTTCCCTGAAGGCCTTTATGGAAGACAATCAGGTTCTGCTGCCGTTTCAGGCTGAACCCAATCAGAGCTATGAGGTTGAAATCCAGTTGGAAATGCAGTTTGAGGATGCCCGCAGGTTTTCTTTAAGCCTGCCTGAAATCTATGGTCTGGCTCCGGGAACCTGGAAAGTCCGCTGGCCGGAAGGTTACCGGGTGGAAAACATGAATTCCACCCTTCCAATGGTTCTGCCAGGAGAAGGCCGGGGGACACTCCACTCCTACCACGATACTGCCGGGAATCTGCGTTCCGTCCTTCTGTGGATTGGTTTTCTGGCCTTTCTTCTGGGGGGATTCTATCTGGCCCTGCGGCTGGGTTACTGGCTTTTGAAGTTTTCGATCCGCTCGGTGGCCAAAGCCTGGGAATCCCTTCAGGAGCTTGAGCTTGGACGCAAACTAAGCTGGCTTTGGGGACTGATTCTGATTCTGGCGATTCCTGGAGTCGGGGCCATTCTTTTCATGAGTCTGGGTCAGGAGGCAACTTACTATCTCCCAGAACTGAAGAAAGAAATTTCCCAGGCAATGACAGTTCCTCAGGCCAGTCCGGAACCCTTTGGAGGGAGTTACCAGGACGAACTGAATGAGGGCCTGATGGCGGAATCCGATGATTATGCGGAAAGTCCG
>CAZDAM010000084.1:0-14910 GCA_964503595.1 uncultured bacterium | reverse complement strand
GCCAGTGAAACCCAGCAGGCCTATATCGAAAAACTGGAAAGTTTCTTTCGTCAGACCTTTCTTCCAGCCTATAAGACTGCCCTTAGGGAGGTTTTGCACCATTTTCCCCGTGATATGAGGAAGAAGTCTCCTCAGGAGGCTGCCCGACTTTATCGTCAGATTTTTTTCCCGGCTTTGGGAATCCAGATTCCTTCTTTGGAAACAGAAGAGGAACTGCCATTTCGTCTGCAGTACAAAAACATGCTCATGAACCGGAAAGCCTGGTCGATTTATGAGTGGCTTTATGCCATGCGCGATAAGATTGGTGGTTCAGAATCTGACATGGTTCTGGAGAAAATGGTCGAGAGATTTGGCTGTATTCTTAGGCTTCAGGACTTTGCCAAAAACCCGCAAAGTGTGGATTACCCTCTACTGGTTTCTGAGTGTCAGACTGAATTCTGGCCCGTTCTCCCGGAAGACCGGGAACAGGGGCGTCAGGTGGTTCAACAGGCTCTTGAAAGCAAGGAAATCTGGACGGATGCTGTTTTAAGGCTTAGGACTTTGGAGGGAAAAGCCGGATACAGTGAGGAATTGGCTCGGATTCAGGCTATGAGCCAGAGTCAGTGGCCTGAATGGATGTCCCCCGAACAGTCCGCAAACATGCTCAGGGATCTGGAAGGGTCTGATAAAGGAGGTGTCCGTTTTTTTCGGTGGATGGAAAAGCTGGATCCTTTCAGAATCAGTTATTTTGCCCTGAATCGGGAAAAACTGAGTCTTTCGGTGAAGAGCAGCCGCGTCAACATAGGCCCGAACAGTGCCCGTGACGGGTACTGGCTCTTTTCCGAGGAAGCTTTGCCCCGCCTCAAGGGGCAGACGGGCTGGTCCTCTTTTGACAGTGCATTCAGGAAAGTTGCAGATTTTATGATCTTCGGCGATCTGGCCCTGGATGAAGAGGATATGAATTTCCTGGTCTATCTGGGGCTGACCCTTGATATGGAAAACCGGCCTTACCGGACCTGGCAGACCAATAAGGGGCTGTATCTGTTTGCGAATGATTATGAACCGGTCAGCTTTCACCCTCAGCGCTATCTGGCTGGCCTGGAACCTCAGCCTGGCGGGATTTTTGTCAACTATATTGCTTTGCAGAGGGTGGAAGAGCTGTTTCTGGATGGGGTTGTCTCTGCATCCCGTCAGGCTGGCAGGACATCGGAAGAAGAGTTTTTGGCCACTCCTTTTGAGGCAGCCGGAATCTCCTTTGATTTGAACGGGGCCCTGCCTGTAGTCAGACAGGCCTGGCGGGAACTTTTCCGCCTCGCATCGGGACAGAATGCCCGCGAAAAACTTCAGTCCGAAGAGCTGGGTATGACTTATCTGTGGCCTAGGCTGGTGGCCTATCTGCTGGGTTTTGTGAAGGATAATCCTCTTTTACAGAGACGATCCTTACAATGGCAGCTGCACTCCTATCTGGCCACTGAGCCTATCGTGGATCTTCGGGGTGACCGGGGAGTTGTGAGTGAGGCGAGTCTGGCCAATCAGCGTTTGAATCCCGGTTTGCAGGGGTCTCCCCGCGAGCGTCTGGTATCCACAATTGCTGAAGGTGGCTATGGGAGTGTGGAATATCGCTATGAGGTTTCGGGGCATGGCTGGCTGGTACTGGCCCAGCGTTCCACCCTGTTTCGGAACAGAGTCCTGTTTCTCCAGCTCTCCGAGGAGCTGGCCACCCGTGAACTTAACTACATCCGGCTGATTTTATCCGGGGTTTTGCTTTTAACCCTGATCACAACGGTGCTTCTGGGTCGGATCCTTTTGAAGCGGGTTGTCGGGCCGATTCAGAAGCTGACAGAAAGAGTGACTTCCTATCAGCCGGGCCATGACATCACGCCGCTAGAGTTTCGCCGCCAGGATGAAATCGCCTCCATGTCCAGAAGTTTTGATCGAATGGTTTCAAGCATCAATGCCCGCGTAAGGGAGACTCTGGCCGTTCAGGAGCTCAATGACAAGCTGTTAAAGGGAGAGGGGCTCTCCAATATCATGGCCTCGGCAGTCAGCCGCCTGATGGAAGCTACCGGTGCCGAATTAGGCTATTTTGTGTTTTTCGAGCAGCAGTCGCGTGAAAAGGTCATTGCCAGGGGATTTTCCTGGAATCGGCAACTCACCGAAGAAGAAGAGCAGGAACTTTTCCCGACTCTGCGGAGGCTGGCTGGTTCTTTGCAAAGTCATCAGATTCAGGTGTTTGAAAAGACCCACATCCCGATGCTTCAGGAGATGAAGATCATAGCTCTTCCCGTCGAGCATCAGGCGGAAAATGCGGAAGAGCAGGTATCCGGTGTCCTGCTTCTGGGGAATGTCAAAGACAGCCCGGTGGATGGGGAGTCCCGGCTTTTTGTTCAGGGCTATCTTTCCCAGACGGTGACGGTCATTGCCAAGGCCTGGCTGGATAAAATCCGGCAGGACAATGTGGAAGGCCGCGATGTTCAGCTTGGGCTTCTACCCCAGGTTTCTCCGGAACTTGAAGGTCTTGAGGTCGCCTTTTCCTTTGATGCCGCCCGCTTTTTAGGAGGAGATTTCTTTGATTTTCTGGAGTATGAGGAGAAACACCGTCTGGGAATGGTGATTTCCGATGTTTCCGGAAAGGGAATCGGGCCTTCCCTGTTTGGTACAACCTGTAAGGCTTTTCTTCAGGCTCTGAATGATTTTGAAGCAGCACCGGGGGACCTTTTATGTGAGCTTAACGATCTGGCCTGTGAAGGGAAGTCCAACACACTTTTTGCGACTGTTTTTCTGGCCATGGTCGATGCGAAAACCCGTGAGGTCCGCTTTGCCTCAGCGGGTCACAATAAAATGTTTCTGTATCGCCGGGCAACGAAGGAGCTGGTGCAGCTCTCAGCCAAAGGCCTGCCGCTTGGCATGTTTTCTCCGGGGATCTATCTCTCGGACTCGATTCAGGCCGAAGTTGGGGACTGGCTCTTTCTGTATACTGATGGGGTCACAGAGCTTGAAGATCCGGATCTCGCTCTTTATGGCATGGAGAGGCTTGAGGAATTTCTTTTGAAAAGACTGGATCATCTGAGCCCCCAGGAGTTGATTGATGAGCTCCGGGAGGAGCTGGTGCAATATCGGGAGGGAGTGGATCCATCCGATGACATCACCTATATTGCAGCAAAATTTGGAGATATCCCATGCGAAACATCCTCACCATCTTAATCGCTGCTCTTTTCATAATCTTCCCTGCTGAAGCCCTGGGTCTGAAACTGCCATCCCAGTTCAAGGGTCCGAAAGAGGCCTCGGAAAGCCCGGTGAAAATTTCCTGGTTTCTGTCTCATGAGAGTCTTCAGAAAGGGGATGAAATCTGGGTTGCAGCCCGCTTTATGATGGAAGATGAGTGGCATATCTACGGAGAAAAGGAACCGATTGGCACTCCGACAAAGCTTGAAGTCGTGCCAGAGGAATCTGATTTCACTGTTTTGGATTCAGCTTTAAGCGAAGCCAGCAGACATGAACTCAAAATCGGGGATGTGACTCAGGATACCTGGTTTCTGGGCTCCGGTTCGCTTGCCGGTTTAAGGCTGAAGCATAACGGAAGTGATCAGTTCCGGTTGAAAGTCCGCGCGGTCTATCAGCCCTGCACCATGACCACCTGCTCTCTGATCCAGAAGGAAGAAAAAAGTTTTACGATTGCTTCCGGAGTTTCCACTCCCGCGACCAGTCTTGATTCAGAGGTTCTTAAGAGTCTTACGCAGTGGTTTTCCCGCAAGGAGGAACAACCTTCAGGTGTTTCCTCGAATGTCCTGTCCGGGGCTCTTCTGTTTGCTCTGCTTCAGGCCTTTCTCTGGGGGGTTCTGGCTTCTCTCACACCCTGTGTTTACCCCATGATTCCGATCACGGTCTCTCTCTTCAGCTCCGAGAAGGAAGATCAGGGCAAAGCCCTGAGGTTTGTGCGAGCCCTGGCCTATGTTCTGGGGATCGTTCTTTCCTATGCTCTTCTGGGCCTGATTGCGGCCAAGACGGGTCGGGACCTCGGGTCATTTCTCGCTATTCGCTGGGTGTCTGTCCTGCTTTCTCTTCTGATGGTCGCCATGGCCACTTCTCTGTTTGGCTGGTGGGAAATGGATCTGCCCGCATCTCTTAAGCAGAAACTCGGAACCTATGAAGGCAGCGGGCCAGTCGGACTCTTCTTGATGGGATCTGCCATGGGATTTGTTGCAGCCCCTTGTGTAGGGCCATTTGCCGCAGCCATTATTGTCTGGATTGTCGCGAATCCCCAGGATCTGATGTCCGGGTTTTTGATGATGGCTTCCTTTGGTATGGGGCTTGGAGTCCTGTTTCTGATGCTGGCTCTCTTCAGCCAGAATATTCTGCCTCGTTCCGGCGGCTGGATGGTCGAACTTAAGCAGGTCATGGGCTGGCTTCTTGTGGGAGTGGCCTGGCATTTTCAGACCACGTTTTATTCCGAAGCTGTTGTGACATCCGGCTGGGGTGTCTGGATGAGCCTTCTTGGGGTTCTTCTCGGGGCTTTCACCCCTCTTGAAGGAAAGCCTTCGTTAGGGTCCAGGCTTCTGAAAGGGATTGGTGTCCTCTGCCTGGTGCAGGGACTTATCTGGTTCAGTGGATTTCAGCCAGGAGGCAGTGCCCAGACTGTTGCCATGCCCCAGAAGAGTTCTCATCATGACTCAGCCAAAAAGGCCCTGGCGGCGGGAAAGGCAGGCCACAAACCTGTCATGCTGTATTTCAGTGCAAAATGGTGTATTCCCTGTCGCCAGATCAAGGCAGAGATCCTTCCGGATCCGGAAATCCAGGCAGCCCTCGCCGGTTTTGATTGGGCGATTGCTGATTCCACGGAAGCGGATAGTGAAAATGCCCGTCTGAAGTCTGAGGTCTATCAGTCTCCGGCCATGCCGTTTTTTGCTTTTCATGATGCTTCAGGCAAACGTCTGAAACATCTGGAAATCGAAGGCAAGATCACCAAAGCAGAACTTCTTGAGGCTTTGAATCAGGTGAAATGAAAGGGGAACGTATCAATGGCTTTTGTTCAAGTGCACTGATGTGTAAACGCTTGCCCGGACTCAGGAAAGAATATCACCCTCCCCATTATCAGACATTACATGTTCGAAGTATTCAGATGATTATTTTCATTCGCTTCAATTTCCTGATCAAAGGCTTTTTCAGGGGTGTCGATTTCTTCTTGTGTGTCTTCATCAGAATTTCCGGCAATAACATTTTTGGGGCTGTAATCCTCTAAAAATTCAATCGGCTCGGTCGGGCTTTCAAGAAAGAATCTGTTTTTCATTATGCCGTGTCTTTCCAACATTGTGGCCACCACATCAGAAAGGCCGACAAACAGTATTTGCAGATCTTCGGGGCCAAAGGTTTCATAAAAAGGGGGCACTCTTTTTTCCGGTCCCAGTACGTAATTAAGTAATTTGAACTGGGCGGTGACACAGGAATTGGTGGCCGTATTATATTTTTCAGACATTTGGGCGTTGCGGTTAGTAGCCGTCCTGAATGTGGCTATCAGCAGTTTTTTGGCTTCTGCCTGAGTGAGATCCAGTTCGAACATGTGTGAGCCGGAATGTACGGCAGCCACATAACGGAAACTGTAATCATCAGAGGCAAAAATATGTACAGAATCGTAGGCACCGCCCATGCCGGCTTCTATCGGGTCATAGGATTCCCCCTCCGGGAAGTAGGCTTCCACCGTATTTACAAATCCTTTTATTTCCCCCTGAGGTGTAAAGGCACCGCCGGGATGAAATTCAAACAGCATCTGAAAATGTCCGGCGTTGAAACTGTGGCTTTGTATTCTTACAGGAAAATCATTGGCCATCAGGTAAACCCTTTTCAGCTTGGCTGTGTCTACCAGCAGGGAGCTCCACCCCGGTTTGTGAATGGGGTCGTCTCCTGTTCCCATTACTCGCAGATTATCTACCAGATAGCATCTGCTGGCGATGGCTCTGACCTGTTCAACATAACGCACAGAAGGGTTATTATGCTGATAAATACCATCGTAGGGATCGGCACCATTTTCGAAGGATTTACCCAGCAGGGGCTTTAAAAAATCGCAGGGGTTATCGCCAGAAATTGATACGGTGAAAAGGCAAAAAAATAAAACCTTTAACAGCTTGCTCCTTTTCGAAAGGTTCTTCCTGGGTTGTTTTTTCGGTTCCAGAACTGTATTCAGACTGACCGATGTTTTCATATTGATCCATGCCGGGAAATGAATGATTGCCGCTGGTGGCATAGCAGACTGTTTTTGGATAACTACTGCGTATTTTACGGCAGAACACATTGCTGGTCATGCACAGCATATTCAGATCAATAAAGGCAATCAAAGTGTTTTTCCTGTAAAATCTGCATGGCGGTTTCCCCGCTTTCGGCGGTTACAACTTCACGTCCTCCGGAAAGGAGGAAGTGTTCATAAAGCTCCAGTATAATAGGGTCATCATCCACGATTAGAACCCTTTTTTGTGTTTTCATTGTTTTTTCCATAACTCGGTCAACTCCTGTATTTTTTGCTTTCTCTGGTCTTTAGTTTCTTTTCCTATGGCTGGCGAATCGATAGTATCAAAAAAGAAATATGATATTCCATAGCCTTTTTGTCTGGCGATTTTGGCTTGTTTCAGCATTAAATCCCCGTCAACTCTGTTGTTGTTTTTCAAGCCGCTCAAAAGTCCCAGACCCACCGGCAAATAAGATCGGGCTTCGGTTATGCAGTCTGAGTTGATCATATTGGTAAATGCTGTTACGTCGTAGCGATAGGCTTGTACAATGATTTCATCGACTTGCCGGTTTTTTGCCAGCCACAGCCAATCCTGCAACCATTTATCACGGCTGAAATTTATCAGCCCCCCGGGGGCAAGGATGAATTTTTTGCCGGCAGCTCTGGTTTTTTCGGCTAAAAGGGCAATGAGTTCAGTCACTCCATCTTTTCTGAAAACGGTGAACATCTGTCTCATCTGTGCGGGAGAGATTTGATTTTTATTTTCGGTTTCCTGTAGGTTTAGACCATGCCAGAAATCATTATTTTCTCTACCGGATTTTTGCGGTTCTTTTAACTGGTATTTCTGCAGGAACATGTTGCGACTCATTTCATCAAATCCTAAAGTGGAGCGCAGGGAGAAATGGTCGTCAATCATAATTCCATCCACTTCATAGGAGGAGATTTCTGTAAACATGGTGGAAAGGAAGTCAATGACTTCAGGATGCCTGGGATTTAAATATCCCTTGCAATAGCCCCACTCACATTTTTCCATGATTTTTCCATTTTGATCTACAGTCAACCAGCCTTTTTCCTGAAGAATTTTACCTGTTTCTGATAGTTCGTAGCCTTCATCTGTGCCTTTGGCAACAATTACTTTCAGCCCATATTCGAACCAGGGGAAAATCTGTAAATTGTATTTTTTACCAAGTTCCACAAACTCGGCCAATACGTCTCTTTCCCCATAGGCATTCAGATATTTTTCCCCGAAGAGATTGCGTACGGTTTCGCTTCTGTAAAAGGCATATTCCTTATTCCATACCACCGGATATACAGAGTCAAAACCTAATTCTTTGATACGGATCATGGCGTTTTCGATATTTTCTTTACTATCCATGACTGTGCTGTCCACATTGCAGATCCATACCCCGATGCGATTGCTGCTTGCTTCGCTTACGGAAATATTTTCCGTGTTGCCGGTATTACGGGATTCTTTAGCAATAGTAGAAAAGGAGTTGGGGTTACGCATCAGGTATTGTAAAATTTCCTGGCCTGAATTGTAATAGTTTACGTCTTCTGCACTTGCCTCTCCGGAACGCAGGAACATGTCAACAAAAGCGCTGTGATTTTTAATTTTGGATTGCACCGCTGCTATCTGTGAATCGGGTATAAGGCTTTTACGGCTCATTTCCGCATATTGCTTCGCCAGAAAATAGCGTATTTTGACATTGCGAAAGGCTGTCTCCTGCACCCCTCGCCGGAGCAGGTCAAGTGCTTCTTTTTGTTTTCCGTTTTCATTCATTGCCAGAGCCTCCCGGATGCGTGAGTCGGCAATTTCGGGCTCGTGTCGCCATTTTTCCGAACTGGCAAAGATGACTGAACCCAGTACATTTATCAGCAACATGATACTCAGTATTACAGTATTTTTTTTCATATAACCTTCTTTTTTATTTTAATTTGATTAAGTATCGTTATATTGCAATTGTCAGCAGTTAGGTAAAATTAGTTTAAATTATTTACAGAAAGACGGAAAATCTCCACCGAATCCCGATCATAAGCCGGGATGAATATCTCCATATTGCCATCTCCATTTACGTCTCCCACAGCTATCTGTCCTACTGTGCATTTTGCATCATAAATTTCTGCGGATTTGTATGTCCAGTCATTTGTATCATCTGAGAGGGGGGACAGAAGATAAGCTTTTTGAGCCCCATCTCCGGAAACGAGAATCCATGGTTTGCCGCTACTTTGTCCGGGTATGGGTTGGAAAGCCAGAGCTTTTCCGGGAGAGGCAGAGCCGATTCCCGTTTGCAGGGTTTTAAGACCGGTCATCAGGGTATGTCTTTTATACTCTCCTTGAATGGGGTCTGCCGGGATTTCATAGGCAAAGACAGCGGCTTTTTCGTCGGACTCGTGGTTGGTGGCCAGAATGTTCAATTTGCCATCACCATTCAGGTCAATCAGACTTAAATCAAAGGCGGATCCGATTTCTGTGTCGATTACACGTCGTTTGAAGGTTTTTTCTCCCGGTTCCCTGTAATAAAGGCTGAGTTTGCGACCAAAAAACTCGGTGGCGATAATTTCCTGTTGTCCGTTATTATTCAAGTCGGCCAGTTCAAAATTAACATCTGCCCCCCCCTCATAAATGATATGTTCCTTAAATTCTTTATTGTCATTTTCCAGCCAGAACAGTTCGGCTCCGTCTTTTCCGAACATTCCCTTTTTGGCTCTTGCTCCGATAATATCGAGATCTTCGTCCCCATCCATGTCCAGCCATTTTATCTTATGGTACCACCAGCCGGGCCTTTCTTCTGTCAGATGCCAGATATCATCCTGATGATGAATAACACATTTTCCATCAGACAGGCCGAAATGATTTCTGATATTCTGTCCGGTACTATCACAATTTAAAATGGAAATTCTGCCCTTATCCTTACCGGGTACCAGAAACCCGCCGGCCACCGACCAGTGATCAGGTCCGAAAACCTCATCCGGCACCGGTTCAATTTCATTGGGCCAGATAATGGATTTGTGCTCGACAAAAATTTCTGGTTTCAATGTGGAGGGCTTGTCAATGTTATCATTCAGATTCGGAATGCGAAATATGCGATCCCGGCCAAAAACCTGAAAAGAGGTGACTAAAAGTTCAGCTTGACCGGCATCTTTTTTATGCAGGCTAAGAAAGGCCGGTCTTCTGATCTGAACATGTCCCAGCCATTCCAGCCGGTAATCAGGAAGGTTGTTTTTTGTCAATTTCCCCGGTTTACGTATGGCCACCGCCCTGTCATAGTAACCGGTAAAAACAGGATCTATCCAGTGGGCATAACCCCGGCTGAAGTCAAATATCCAGGCGGTTTCATGATTGCGGGCCACAGACCACAGGGAGTAAGCGCTTTCTCTTTTGAATACCGGGTCTATGCAAAGGGGATCGCCGTGTAGTCCCTTTCTTTGGGATTCCGGCAGATAAATTTCCTTTAATTCCTGTAGAGTCGGGGTTCTCCATCCTTCACCAAGATTTTGAATCCATTCCTGTGCCATTTGCCAGCTGCAAGGCTTATCCGGGCCTTCCATCCACTGCAATCCGGTTTTGTGATCCGTAATAACGCCATTATCCCCGAGGGAGAAACGTTTTTCCGCTTCATTTGCCCAAATAAATAAACTGCCCCGGGAAATAATAATCACACCGATTAACAATACGAGCTTTTTAAACATTTTTCATACCTCATGTACGCCGGATATATCTGTTTGTTCACCTTTGGAATCAAATTCCCACCCATTTTCATGATTTAAATTATAACTGGTTCATTTGGAAAAGCAATATGCTGTGGTGAGATGTTCGAAATGTTCCAGATGTTCTAAATATCTTCTGCTCTCATCGGTCATCGGTTTCTTCTATAGGGATCCAGAATTTCATCGACTTTGCGACCGGGTACAAGCCCCATCATTCCTTCCAGGGTCCAGTCTGTTTTATACTGATCGGAGTAACGGTCTATGCCTTGACTGTCACGTCCGACGTAGGTAAACCAGTGGGGCCCATTGGCCATATTGAGGCTGTTGGGATCAGTGCCGGGATTACGGCCGACATAAATTATCATTCCCGGCAGGAGATCTCCGGCGGCAATGGCTTCTTTGAGGCTGCTCATGCTTTTGTGCTGGTATTTTTTTGAACTGGGCCAGACATGTCCGTCTCCGGCAATGCCGTTTACATTGGCGGTCATAACGGCGGTTCTGTAGCAGGCTCGCCCGACATTGGCATTTGCCCGGAAGGCCTTTTCGGCTGCGGTTTTCATTTTGCTGAATATGACTCTGGGGTCTATTGACAGCTGGTTCGGGGCAGCGGGGGCAGTGGCCGGGTGAGAAAGCAGGGCGGAGTTCAGTTCCTGAAAGGCCAGTTTCAGTTTACCATTTGCTTTTTTGGCTAATTCCTGCAGGCGCTCCTGCTGTTCGCGGGCATTTGTTTTAAATTCTATCCCGGCCGGAGTTTCAGAATGGGTATGAATTATTCTGATATGAGTCAGCAGATTTCCGAGTATTTCCTTTAAATCGGCTTCTGGAGGAAATTTTTCATTTTCAAGCATTATGAAATATTGATCTATCAGTTTGCAGCGGATGTCCATATTTTTCCGGTCTGCCAGTGCGGAGTTGCGCAGAATGATAAAGGCTTCCTGATAATTTCCACTGTCATTCAGGGCGCTGACTCTTTCGTCCGGATTAACCGCCATTTCGCCGGTCAGAGTAATTTCCTGACCTTCGGTTTGCATCCCTTCAAATGAGGGGTGATTAAATTCGTCGGCCTGACAAAGGCCGGCCATGATCATTCCCAAGAACAAGAGTTTACCCTTTTTCATGTTTACAATCCTTTCAAATTGTTACGGGATGAAATTCAAACAGCATCTGAAAATGTCCGGCGTTGAAACTGTGGTTCTGTATTCTTACAGGAAAATCATTGGCCATCAGGTAAACCCTTTTCAGCTTGTTTGTGTCTACCAGCTGGGAGCTCCACCCCGGTTTGTGAATGGGGTCGTCTCCTGTTCCCATTACTCGCAGATTATCTACCAGATAGCATCTGCTGGCGATGGCTCTGACCTGTTCAACATAACGCACAGAAGGGTTATTATGCTGATAAATACCATCGTAGGGATCGGCACCATTTTCGAAGGATTTACCCAGCAGGGGCTTTAAAAAATCGCAGGGGTTATCGCCAGAAATTGATACGGTGAAAAGGCAAAAAAATAAAACCTTTAACAGCTTGCTCCTTTTCGAAAGGTTCTTCCTGGGTTGTTTTTTCGGTTCCAGAACTGTATTCAGACTGACCGATGTTTTCATATTGATCCATGCCGGGAAATGAATGATTGCCGCTGGTGGCATAGCAGACTGTTTTTGGATAACTACTGCGTATTTTACGGCAGAACACATTGCTGGTCATGCACAGCATATTCAGATCAATAAAGGCAATCAAAGTGTTTTTCCTATAAAAATCATGCTAAAGCAAGAAAATCTTTTCTATCCTGTTCTTCTGTCAGGCCGCGTAAAAAACGGGCTGGTCGGATACGGAACTTTTGCCAGTGTTCAATTAATTCCCTGTTATCAGTGGATTTGATTTTACTTTTCATGCCCTTAAAAAAGATTGCCGGGAAATTCTTTAATGCTTAATTTCGAGTCAAAAACCTTATTTTCCAGAGCTTTCATATACTCTTCAGTCAGATCAAGCTGGGCACTTCATTTTGCTGTTCAGCCAGAAATATCTGCCGCAGCTCGGCCTGTCTGTTCAGAGAAAATTCGGTGGGAACCGCTGCGCACTATTTGCAGCCTGACAAACGCTGATGCTTAATATCAAAAATAAACGCAAAATATCCCCTGAAGCACACACAGCCGGTTCTTATCCGGCTGTGATTAGAATGGCCTTAAAATCGTTTTTATTTGCTCTTATATGCTTTTTTTTACCTGCCGGCAATGGCATTTGCAATATCAGTAGAAGCTTTGTTCAGATAGGCATCGGCAGCATAATTATTAGCCAGTCCATTTGCCTCACTGAACACCACAATGGCATAAATCCGTCCATTTATCTCGAATAACCCGGTGTTAGTGGCACTAAGACTGTTGGAGCCGATTTTCCCGCCCAGGGTTTTGTGTCCCTCAGCCTTAATCATATCTTTAGCCTTGCTGAAGCCGGCCCACGCGCTACCGTTTCCGCTGCCTTGCACATTGCGCCAGGTTTTATAAAAATCACGGGCGACCTTAGCCATATCAACGACTGTGGAGCCCGGTCTTGCAGACTCTGTGCGTCTTGTGGAAGACAGGTAATTGTAAGCGGTATTTGTGTAACCCATTTCCTGTAATTTACGATTGGTACCGGAGAGGTTTCCCATTCTGATTGCCAGCAGGTTCGGGCATGTGTTGGAGGAGCGCACCAATGTAGCATAAATTGCCTGAGCTACAGTAAATCTCGTGCCGACTCTTTCGCCGTCATACGATTGATCATTCGGACCTTTGACAGTCAGAACCTCGTCGAGACTCATACGTCCCTCTTTAACCTCGCGTAAAGCGGCATTTACTACAGCCAGTTTAATGGTTGATGCAACGGAGCGGGGTCGAGTGTTCTGATTGTTTGTTCCGACCATGTCACCACTTTCAATATCCATGGCGACCCAGCTGTGTATTCTGGGGTTTTTACTGTTTATAGCATTCACATCAATATTTCTTAAACTGCTGGTACCTGTGCTGACATCGCTGAATTCTCTTTCCAGCATCCGTTCTGCATGTCCCGCCCATTCCTGGTTTGAGGGATAAATATCGAGATGTCTGTCAATGAGGGCGGCGGATTCTTCCAGTTGTGCTTTGGCCAGATTGCGAAATTCTTCCTTTTCCTCTGGACTGTGCCCGGCCTCTGAAGAATGTGGCCTGGCGCAGAGCTCAATATAGTGTTTGGCTGAAAAGTAAAGAGCTTTGGCAGATTTGGAGTCTGAGGTTTCAATAGCCTGCTCAAACCAGTGTATTCCCTCGCCCTGTTCGGTGGCGGCAAAGGCCTGACGAAGAGTAGCATCAACAGCCTCCTCAGCGGAGGTCGTTTGATTGCTTTGGGCGTTGCTGCCCGCCAAATCCGTGAAAGAATCGACTATTTCGGTTTCAGCAAAGTTCTGGTTTACAACAATGCTCGTTGATAACAGAACAAGCAATAAGGTTTTATACATTTTTCTTCCTTTTTTTGATTTTCACATTATTTCTGGATTTGATTTTAATCTTTTTTTCGTACAATCGGATGTTATATTTTCCTGTAAATCTGGTATTCCGCACATGGCATTTAAAAAGCACCGAAGTTGGCACTTTTCTACTATATCAGGAGGCTCTGGCCGATAAAGGTACGCAAAAGTCACAAAAGTTCCTGTTTGTTTTCGTCTGTTTTTTGTGCCGGAATGCTATGTGCGGAAAGAGAGGTAAATTTATTTCTTCGTTAAGAGGTGGTAAATCAACTGCTTCCAGTCACCCGTAACGGGGCTTTTTGTATTCTTCTTTGCAGAGTGGCACTGTTTTCTCCTCTTTCTGTATGGTAGAAATTGCAGCCGTGCCTTCTTCTCGGGTCGGAATTATAGCGGTAACGATACTGGCTGACCCCTTTAAAATAAGCTCTGCCGCCGACAAAATCACGAGCCTGGCGCATTTTGCCTTCATTTGCCATATCGGTTTTAACCTGTTGTATGGCCCTTAGAGCTTCTGTATAGCTCATCCCCCGTTGACGGGAAAGGAAGTTGGCCGCTTTGCCTTCGGTGTTTACATTGGCAGGGGTGGTATGAAAAAATGGCTCAAATTGCCCGCTCTGAAAAGCGACACCGGTAACGGTCGATGGCCATTGGTTGTCATTTACCCGGTTGAAAATGGTTTGTACCACATCAAGTCTTCCGTCGGAGCAGGCTGTTTCCTCAAGTACACTGATCAGAGCCAGAATATTGTAGTCCTGCCCTCCCAGTACAATGCCTCCGTTGCCATCACCGACGCTTATCTGCATTTCTCTGGCATGTCTTGCCCATTGGGGATTTTGTGTCCATTTGGCATGTGCGCCCATTTCTCCAGCAGCCGCAAGGTGATCCTGTGCCATCCTTGAGAAAGACTCCCTTTCTGTCTGGGGAGCAGTGTTGTTATCCAGCATGAGTAGATATTGTTTGGCCAGAAAATAACGGGGTTTGGCTGCTTCAAAATTTGATTTCTCAACAGCCTGACGTAAAAGACTCAGTCCTTCATTGAAATTGTTAGTTCCATTTTTGTTGAGAGCTTCGGAGATTATGCGGTCAATTTCCGCTTCTGTGACGCGTGTATTTGTCGCATTGTTATTTGCAATTAAATTTTCGCTTGTTTGAGAGTTGTTTTCAATGGTTGCAAACAGATCTTCCGCTCTGAAATATTCATTAGCGATATATGGGCGAGTTAAAACTCCCCCAGCAACCAGTATTAATATCAGTTTTCTTGTCAAGAGCATTATAGTCCTCCTTTACTATCATCAAACTTAACTTTCATAAATTATAATCCATATTGAAAAAAAGGCAATGGCGCAGCGCGCGAATCGCATGCATTTTTTACTTGAAGTCAGCTTACGGGCACCATCATACCTGATCGCTTTAGTTTTTTTTTTCTCTCTTCATGACACCCTATGATCGCACAGCAGGCCCAGGGTGCTTCCAGCCTCTCATCTGATCCAGAATGGATGGAGATGTCCGCCAGTTGGGGTCTTGCCCAAAATGAAT
>CAZDAM010000083.1:4576-15563 GCA_964503595.1 uncultured bacterium | reverse complement strand
GAGCCGCAAGAACAATCAGACCATCGAGTGGCCGGATCAGGAAAAGTGCAGAAGACATTATAAATTCGATTTTGCCTGGACCTCTCCCCATCTGCAGGCGCAGCAGAATTCCGCAGACAATCAGAAGAGACAGGCTGTGCGAATAGTATCTGCCCGGAAACAGAACCAGCCAGGGAGAGAAGGCGCAAAGCACCCAGAAAAACCAGGGAATCCGCGGCAGGGCTTTTCCCAGAAATCTGAAGAGCAGCACCATCCCCAGAAAATGGATCAGAAGATTCGCACCGACAAACCCCAGAATTTTTGCCCCCAACCCAAGAATCAGGGGATATCCAATCGAATAAAGTCCCACCAGACGACCATCAGGATTCGAATAGATATTCGGCACACGGGAAGAATCCTGAAAAGCCTCATCCGGCAAAATCCCCGGATAAACCCCATGCATCAGGGCTTCGGCCTGATACACATAGGCAAACTCATCCTCAAAAATAGGGTAACCCCCGGTGCAGCCCAAAACAAATCCCAGAGTCAGGACGACCGGGACCACCGAAAACCAGATCCCGGAAAACCGGGACCTGCCTAGGTCCATTTTCTGAAAAAAAGGATGGCGGCAAAGTATCAGGATGAAGAGAAACAGGAGCCAGTAGATCCAGAATTCGGGGTGAAACTCTTCTTCGGCCCACATATTCCACTGGAGCTGATAGGCATGGCGACCAGCTTCCGTCAGCTCGCAAAAAGGCTCAAAAGCAATCATGGAATCCATGTGTTTGGCACAGGAATGTGCCCACATCCAATTCTTGTTTTCTTCCGTCTAAGAAAAAATTTAGAAAAAGACAACATCACTTCTCTACTCCAAACATATCTGACCAGACTTTTTCTGAAGACAGAGACAAAGTCAAAATGCGTTCTCCAAACTTTTTCCGATACCAATCCTCATAGGCCTTAAAATCTTCCAGGCGAACAAACTTAAACCGCCCATCAAAAACATTGTTATAGGAATAAAAGCCACAGAATAACGACCTATAGGTAGAAATTAAAGCCATTTCTTCGGCTTTCCTACCCTCAAATTCTGGTATCACAATCAATGCATAACCTTCGACATCTACCCCCGAACTCTCCAGCTCGGACATAGGATCCGTTATGACTCCCGCCGAATTGAAAAATAATCCCGAGAAAGAGAAGATAAAAAAGCAAGAAACCGGAACAAATACGAGACAAACATTTTTCACTCGCCAAAACAATAGAATACCCTCTCCCATGAGCCAAAAAAACAGTGGTATTAAAGGAAAGTGAAAGCGTGGACCAAAGGCAATCCCCGGATAAAAATAGCAAAAATACAGACCGAACCAAAAAAAGACAATTGTCAAATAGAGATAAATTTCCTCGCCCCACGAGGCACGTCTGAGCCAAAGTGCATAGCCTCCCATTAGGACCAGGACCAGAGAAAGCTGAGGCCAACCCAAAAGCACATCGTTCAGCGATAGTAAGACCAGGAAAAAGTTCTTGACCGCCTGAACCAAGGAAAACCCCCAAGGCTCATGAATCCCTATCTCACTACCGAAACCTAATTTATGGTAATCCGAGAAGACAGTATAAGTTGACTCAAACCAACTTCCTGTAATCAATTTTTGATTGTAAAAATGTAGTGGCCAGGACCAAAAAAACCAAATTGGAAATAATCCGACACCCTTCCTCAATAGCAGATTCCAAATCATCAAACTTGAAAAAACAATAATTCCATCGGGAGGTCTGACAAGAAAAATCAATCCACACAACCAAAAATCAACCCCGAGACTTTTGAATTTCTTTGATCTACGAATACAAATCAGTAACAGGAGAACCATCACCAAGCTCTGAGAGAAATACCAGGATGGAAACAAACAAAGCCAGGGGGAAGTCCCCACACACAGATAAAGCACCCCTGATTGTCTGCCACACTTCCCTAGAAAAACGCCCAAAAGAGCCAAGCTTAAAGCCTGCAGGAAAAATGTTCCCAACCAAGCCTGATCGAATGCAACAAAAGGAGCAAGGAATAAAGGATATCCTATTGAGTAAACACCCACTAAGATACCTTCGTTATTATAAAACAGGTTGGGGAGCTGGGCTGTAGCCTGAAACTGAGGTTCGATTTTAATCCCAGGATAAACACTTTTGACTAAAGCCTCTGCCTGATAAAGATAAGCAAACTCATCCTCAAAATGCGGCTTCCCCTTTGTCCCGAAGGAAATTACCGCCCCTGTTGCAATCACTGGAATCAATAGAGCAAACTTCCATTTGGGAGAATCGAATATCCCCTGTTTCTTGGATTCGTGGCTGGTAAGCCGCGCATAAAGATAGGCAAACAGAACCCAGAAAATCAGGAACTCAGGTGTGAATTCCCGGGACAGCCAGGAAGCCCACTGACCCTCGTAGGCTCTTTTTCCAGCCTCTGACAGTGAGCAGAAAGGATCAAGGGAGAGCATCCGGATTCTGGCTTTCTGTTCGGGGAAGAAGTTCCTGAGGGATCTGATCGGCTGTTAAGATGTCCACAACTTTCAGATTTTCGGCGGTTCCGGACATCAGATAGAACTTTCCCAGGGATTCAATCAGCCAGAAAGAGACATTTCCTTCCAGAGGCTGTCGATAAACCACCCGAAACAGCTTTCCGTGACCAGGCAGAAAATGGGAGTGGACAGAAAACTTCCTGAGAAAATAGCTGAAGCCCCAGAAGAGAGCTGCAGTAAAGGCCACCGCCCCCAGGGACTTCAGAATCAGGGTAAAACCAAGTTCGGGCATGAGCCCTATTTTAATACATTCAGGCGGTCCGCGGGATTTACAATCGAAGTAATCCTGATTCCGAAGTTCTCATCGATGATGACGACCTCACCACGGGCAACCAGTTTTCCCTGGACATATAGCTCAACCGCCTCGCCTGCCTGCTTGTTCAATTCTACAATCGAACCATTGACCAGTTCGAGAATCTGGCCGATCGGCATGCGGGTCCGGCCCAGTTCCACAGTGACCTGAAGGGAAACATCCCTTAAAAGCTCCATATTGCCAAGACCTGCCCCACCATGAGCCAGAGGAGCAATCGGCGCAAAATTCCAGGGAGAAATCGGGACCTGCTGGTTCACATTTCCTCCCCCCTGCTGCCCCGAAGCCGGGCCTCCCTGCATCTGCATCATCTGCTGCATCATCTGCTGCATGGCTGCCATATCCATGCCACCCGCCTGGGGCACGGACAGATTCTGCTGGGGCATGGCCTGAGCCGCAATCTGATCCTGCTGGGAAGGAACTGACTGGGAGTGGCTCTCCTGAGCCATACTGGCCTGAGAAACAGCACTCGCCTGGGGAACTGCCGTTTCCGTTTCAAAGCTGGCATTCGGATCCAGAGCCTTCACAATGGATTTGGCCAGTTCCATGGACAGGACAAAACGCATCTTACTGGCCGGCTCATCACCAATAGACAGATCATAGAGAAGTTCAACGACATCTCCAAGCTTGAGAAGGTCGGCTTCAGGAGGAAGATCCTGACCCTTGATAATCACCGGAGAGGGTGGAGTTGAAAGCACAAAATCCCTGCCCAGTTTCTTCTTCAGATTGGGAACCACTTTTCCTGTAACCGAGTTGAAACACTCTCCAATGGCTCCAAGCTGCAAATCTCCGAACTGAAAGCTCGGATCCTCGTGATACTCCCCCTGAAGCATGATGGAAGCAATCATGGCCCCATGTACGGAGGAAATCAGGTACCCGGCCTTGCCATCGCTGAAATTGATGCCAATGAAAATCTGTTCCGTAGCTCCCATTTCCTGGGCCAGCTCGGTCGCTTTCAGAACCCTTAAGCGACCATTCTGCAGGGAAACATCTTCATTGACGTAGCCTTTGACCTCAGTCATGCTGTTGGCAAAGCCTTCGTCTCCGGTCTCCATGAGCATCCGGGCCTGTTCAGCCGTAAACGGTCCCTGAGCCTCGGCCTCCTGGCCCATTGCATCTGCACCCTCATCGTCATCCAGGCCCAGATCTCCCTGGAGCAGGGCATCGATTTCATCCTGGGAAAGCGTATTCTTATCACTCATTTGAGTCTCCTTTGTCCATCACCCGGGTGACGGTGACGGCCATGCGCTTGCCGGAAGTTCCGGGCAGGCCTTTGAATTTGATTTCATCCCCTACAATCAGATTGACTTCATCATTGGGCTTGGAATGAATCCTCACCACATCCCCGACCTTCATGTCCATGAGCTCCTGAAGGGTCACTTCCGAGCTGCCAAGTTCAACACGCATGACGGTTTCCATCCCCCGAAGACCCTTATCAATGATCTCCATGGATTCTTCCATTTGCCCACTTCTCTGAACCGCATACCACTGGGTAGCGTTCAGCTTGGAAGCAATCGGCTCCAGAGAGAAATAGGGCAGACACAGGTTCATAATCCCCTCGACATTGTTGATACTCATTTCAAAGGTAATCAGAAGCACCATGTCGGCTGGAGGAACAATCTGGGTAAAGCTCGGATTGGACTCAAACTGGGAAAACTGGGGCTCCAGAGGAACCACGGAAGACCAGGCCTCATTGAGTTCCTGAAGAACCCTCTGCATGACCTTGGCGATCACTGCCTCTTCGATTTCCGTGAGCTTGCGTTTTTCCTGCTTGGAATCACCGATTCCACCCAATAGACGATCTAAAATGGCAAAGGCCAGTTCCAGATTCATCTCGAAAATCCCCTTGCCTTCAAGAGTGCCCAGGTTATAAACACAAAGCAGGGAAGGATTATCCACCGAGCGGATGTATTCCTCGTAGGTGATCTGGTCCTGAGATGCAATCCTCATATTGACCAGATAACGAAGCTGGGTGGAAAAGAACGTGGTAATGCTGCGCTGAAAATTTTCGTGGATATGCTGAAGGGTTCTTAGCTGATCCTTGGCAAACTTGGTCTGGCGCTTGAAATCATAGGGCTTGATCTTATATTGACCCACCCTCTGAATACCGGCCTCTCCCATGCCATCCAGGTCCCCTGACCCATCGTTCAGAGAAGTCAGCAGATCATCGATGGCATTCTGTGACATCAGTTCATCCGACATGGCTCTCCTCTCCTACAGACTCTGGAAGGTCAGATTGGTGACATGAACGCTGGTGACCCGGCCTTCCTTATCCGGCACATGCAGCTCTCTATCCAGAATGGCATTCAGTATTTCCTTGATCTCTTCCCCTAATATTTTACGCTGAAACAGGTAAATGATGTCTTCTTTGGTCTTATCGGAAAAATAAGCCAGCACCCGATCCTGCAAGGGAGCAATATTGGTTTCCACGTAAGGGGCCAGTTCGGCCTTGGAAATTCCAAGCGAAAGATCAATTTTCAGAGTCAGGGTTGTCTGCTCAGCTCCGGTGCGGATATAGGCCATGATCCCGCTGCCACCCTTTTCTCCCTGAAACGGAATGAAGCCAACAGTTTTCTGCTCTTCCTCAAACACCATATCCTGATCCTGGTCAGGACGGTTCACGACAGCCTGAGTCGTCTGCACACTGGTCCACATGGAGATAATGACGCAGACCAGAATGAAAATGACCAGAAACAGGGAGAACATCACAAAATAGGATGTCCTGTTGCCGCCTGATTCGGTTTCCGCCTGATTTTCTTCCGCCACAATGTACTCCTCTTTGAGCCAAAACCCGCAGGGTTCCTGATGAACATCGGTCAAACCCCGCCTGTTCTATACATTCCATACAGAAATTCGACCCTGCCATTTCTGTTTGTATGCGTTAGAATACCGCCGGATTTCAGGAGGAGAAATATGAGCGCAATTCGAATCGGCGTTGTCACTGTTTCCGATCGGGCCAGTTCCGGGATTTATCAGGATGAAAGCGGGCCAGCCATTGAAACCCTCATGCAGGAGTGGCTCAGTTGCGAATATACCGTCTTAAAAGCCCTGGTTCCCGATGAATGGGAAGCCATTCACAAGGCCCTGACCGACTTTAGCGATCAGAAAGAATGCTGTCTGATTGTCACTACCGGCGGTACCGGACCTGCCGCAAGGGATATCACTCCGGATGTGACCGAGGCGGTCTGCGAGAAAATGATGCCCGGTTTTGGGGAACTCATGCGCATGAACTCTCTCAAATACGTCCCCACTGCCATCCTGTCCCGTCAGACCGCCGGAATCCGGGGAAAAAGCCTGATCATCAACCTGCCTGGCAAACCCAAATCCATTCGGGAATGTCTGGAGGTCGTATTCCCGGCCGTTCCATATTGCATCGATCTTCTGGAAGGCCCTTTCATCACCACTCATGAAGAGCAGATGAAAGTCTTTCGCCCCAAAAGCAAGCAGGCCTGACAGAACGACAGTCCCTCATAAGACTTTACTTTTCCTTAGAGCGGAGGAAAGAAGTAACGGGTAAAGCTTATCGAGACCACCATTCCTTTGATGTTCAAATCCACCCCTCTTGAAGACAGGACATTGTTCATTCTCTGCAGAAGCTTGGAGCGCTCCCGCCCTTCTTCATCCCGAATCATTTCAAGGATATCGGTCTTGGATTTGTCCGATAAAAACCTGAGGATTTCCGAAAGCAGAGGAGCCATGGACTGCTCCACATCAATCTGAAGCTCCGCTTTTTCCAGACCAAGAACGGCAGAAAAAGTCAGAATTTTGTCAGTTTCATTGATGGTGGCCATGAATTCATTGGATTTGCCTGATGAGGACAAAGGCACATAGACAATTGCAGGTGCCGAGATCGGAGCATTTGCCACCATGTCTCCATGTCCCTGAGCAGGTGGAGACTTGCTTCCTCCTCCGAAAAGAAAGAACGGGGAAAGTACAAGAATCACCAAAACAACGACAGTGCCGATTTTACGGGGGTCCTTCCACTCCAAGGCCATGAATGCCGACACCAGGGCCTTCCAGTCAATCCTGGGACGGGAGGGACTTTCCGCCTGTACTTCTTCGTTTTCTTCCATGTTCTGCTCCAGACTCTTCTAAGGCTGACGAATCATACGAACTTCCAGGCGATCATTCAGAGGAAGCTTCCGCTGGTTCGGCAGATAGCGATACTTGGGCTGCCAGGCCCCAAAAGATACGATGGCAAAGCGCTTGGGATCAAAGTTCTGATCTTCTTCCAGAAGAAAATTCAGAACACTTGCAGCTCGGGCAGCTGCCAGATGCCAGGGAGTCGGATAGCGAGCCGAAGGTGTAAAATCAAGATCCGTGTGGGCCTCGATCTGAAAAACCGTATCCTCGGTCTCCCGGTATTTCTGTAAAAACATCCGGAACACGACTTCCTTGGCCAGCTCTTTGAGTTCCACGCTGCCCGGTTCAAAAAGCATATTGGATTCAAAATGAAAGATGGCATGTGATGCATCGTGGGGAGCCATTTTCACCAGACCGGACAAGGTCCGGTGCTCCATGAGGGTCTTCACCTTGTCCACCGGCTTACGGTAGTCATAAGGCCGATCCTCGGAGCGACGCATCAGGCGGTCCTGCAAACCTTCTTCCGGCTGGTTCTTTCCTGATAAGCGATCCTTCTGCCGCTGGCGACCCGTATTCTCCATCAACACCTGATCACGACCAGCGGAAGTATCCGCATTGGTTGCATCAGCCCTTTCACTTTCAAAGCGCTCTCCAGGAGCCTGATATGGATCGAGGGTCTGTCGGGCGGTCTCGCTTTCTTCCCTTTGGCTTTTCGATGCCGCAAAATATATCTCATCCTCAGAGCGGTTCCGGGGAGATTCCTCCTGCTGGTCCTGTTGCTGAGCAAAACTCATATTGTCAAGACGGCGATCTTCCATCGAGCTGGGATCTTCCAGCTGATGCACGACTTTTTCGATTTCCTTTTTTTCCTCAGAGACCAGACGCATGGCTTTTTCTGCCTGCAGTCTGAGTTTGCCCAGAAGCCTGATACGTTCCCGGGGAACCTGTTCCTGGCGGATCTTTTCGATTTCCTCAGCAACAGACTGATCAAAAGATTTGTCGACAAGCTTCGGGGCCATGCGGGAAACGCCGGAACCCATGGAAGTGGAAGCGCCGGATAACACCCCGAAGGCTCCGGTCATACTGTCTTTGAGGGTTTCGAATTTCTTCTTGTCCAGACTGGAAAAAGAGAACAGAAGAACGAAAAAGCAGAGCAGGAGAGTCATCAGATCCCCATAGGTCACCATCCAGCCGGGAGCACCCTCCGGAGGACATTCTTCGCAACCTTTCGACATTTCTCACCCCCCTTCAGGGTCTGGATTTCACCAGACGAATCTCCACGCGGGAATTGGGCTTGCCCCCCCGCTTTCCGGCCTGAGCCTTCGCGACTCCCCAGCCAACGGCGCTGAGCATGGAAGGCGTGATTCTGCTATCGAAGCGCATGACAGCCTGAATGATCTCAATCGAACGCCACAGGGAAAACTCACGAGCTGAAATCCCTTCCGGAACCTCTGTCCCATCCACATAGCTTTCAATCTGAAAATAACCCTCGCCACGATGCTCCAGAAGCAGCTCTCTAAGCGTTGTAAACACCTGATCCTGAGAGGCTCCCGGCTTCAGGGATGCCTGTCCGAAGGAAAACAGATCCGCAGCATCCAGCATCACCGTGGTCTGAACCGTACGATTGGCATCAGACTGAGAGTCTTTCACCTCACCGGCAATGTTATTGATATCGCTCTCGATAAACTCCCTGACCGGCACCGGATAGTCAAAGCGCTTGCGCTGCCCCTGACCATCGACCCGATCCATAAGCCTGTTGTGGCGAAGCTTATGGCCGGTGGAGTCTTCCTGCATTTCATTCTCACCGGGGTTTCCTGCAAGAGGCAGATTCCGTCCGATCAGCTTCTGATTGCGGGAGGCATCACCAAGCTTTCTCTGCCCATCTCCCCCACGGGCCAGAACCACTTTGTCCACAGGCTGATCCGCATAATTTCGCTGCGGATCCAGATCGTTCATCTTCTTTCTGGATTCTTCACGACTAGGGGCCGTCATAAGACGTGGCTCCCGCCGCTCGGAAACAGACTCCGGTGCTCTGGGATCCACTGTTTTGGCCAGATAATCCCGGATAGACTCTTTTTCATTCTGGGCTGGCGATTCTTTTTCCGAATCATCCGGAATTTTTTCCTGAACGACCGGTCTTAACTGCTCCATGCGATCCAGACTGGCCTGTTCAGCGGACTCGGCCTGCTCGATCAGGCCAATCGCCCGATCCACCTCATTGGCCAGTCCATTCAGAAAAACCAGTTGATCGCGGGGAAATTTATCGGATTTGGCTTTTCTGACCTTTTCCATGGAACGATCAAAAAGCTTGGAAGAGAACTTCTGGGGCTGCTGGGAAACTCCCGCCCCATCTATAGCGGAGTGGCCATCCATAAAGCCATAAGCACCGACATAGGACTCCTTTAAGGACTTCATGACAATGACATCCAGGCTGGAAAAAGAGAACAGAAGAACGAAAAAGCAGAGCAGGAGAGTCATCAGGTCACCATAGGTGACCATCCAGCCGGGGGCACCTTCAGGAGGGCATTCCGGACATTTGCTCATGCATCAGTCCTCTCCGCCCGCATCATCCTGGGCCAAAGCCTGACGGGCTTTCGGGGCCAGATACGCTTTCAGGCGTTCTTCCACAATTCTGGGATTGTCTCCGGCCTGGATGGACAGAAGACCCTGAATTGAAATGGAATAAATCAGAAGTTCCTTGATGTTCTTGGTTTCAAGGTTCTTTTCCATAGGAATAAACATCATGTTGGAAATCATGGCTCCATACATGGTTGTAATCAGAGCCACGGCCATGGCAGGACCCAGAGAAGAAGGATCCGAAAGGTTTCCGAGCATCAGAATCAGACCGACAAGTGTCCCGATCATCCCGAAAGCCGGAGCAAAAGTGGAAAAACAGCTCATCATCTTGGCCCCGTACTTGTGCCGGGCATCCACCTGATCCATTTCCGCTTCCAGAATATCTCGGACAAGACCCGGATCCGTACCGTCAATGACAAGCTGAACACCTTTGCGGATAAAATCATTATTGACCTTTTCCACATCCTCTTCCAGAGAAAGAAGACCTTCACGACGGGCCTTCTCTGCAAATTCGACCAGAATCCTGATGATTTCGGTCGGATCCTGATCAATCACCACAAAGGCGGACTTGAATACCCCCGGCAACAGCTTGATGTCATCCATCGTGAAATTCACGAAAACTGAAGCGATCGTCCCCCCCACCACAATCATGATGGATGGTCCATCGATAAAGGCCTGGGCCTTCGCTATGTCCGGCGGAAAACCCACCATGCCGATACCGACGAAAAGAATGGCAAGACCAAGTCCTATGGTGGTTGCGATATCATTTTTCATGCAAAGCTGTCCCGGAGGCGTTGAATCCGTGGATAATCATGTGCTTGTAATCGACAATTTTCCGGCAAATTTCATGCACTTCATTGCGGACAATAAACTTCTCACCATTCATAAGGGTGATACAGGTATCCGGGTTTGTCTCCACAAGCTTGATCTTTTCGCTGTTCAGCCAGAAAGCCGTACCATTGAGACGATGAAGCTCGATCATGACTCTTTTTTCTTCTTGGCAGCTGGCTTGGCCCCTTCTTTCAGCTCCTGAATCTCCTGTTTTAGAGCCGCAATTTCTTCCCGAAGATCATTCAGATCACTTTGAGCCGCCAGACTCAGGCCTTTGGCCACTTCCTCAATTTTGGCCCGAATCGCCTTCTCTACAGCTGCCTGGTGTTCCTTGGCTCTTTCGGTGAACTGCTCCAGGAGCTTTTCCCGTTCGCTTTGGGCAGCCTCTCCAGCACGAATCATTTCATCCACGAAATCCTTGGCCACGTCGCGGGCCAGATTGGCACTTCCAAGACCAAAGTAGAACATGTCCTTAAACATTTTTTCCATGACTCTTCTCCCTTTCAGGCGAATGAACTGCACATGACAGTCGGTATAAAAAACTAAAACACAGGATAGCACCCAGCCATACCCAAAAGGCCAGGTTCCAGCTGATTGGAAAAAACAGACTGGATCTCAGCTGGGGAACCAGAGACAGAAAAACTTC
>CAZDAM010000083.1:0-4476 GCA_964503595.1 uncultured bacterium | reverse complement strand
AGACCGATTTCCCCATAAAGGCGATACAGACGGGGGTTTTCCCGATTCTGTGAAATCGCCCGCTGCATGAGGCTGATGCCTTCCAGAGGCATTTCCAGAGAAGTCGCCATGTTATTGCCGACAATGGCAACCCTCTCGACAAAGCTCGGGTCGAGCTCCACACTGAAACGGGTGATCGGCAGATATTCTTCCTGGTATTTGAAAATGGACATGTACTGGACTTCTCCATTCTCTCCCTTCTGCTCCACCCATTCTCCGAAGTGCCCGTAAAAATCCATTTTCTGCCAGGCATAGGCACTCAGAAAGCCACTGAATTCACGTCGGATGACCAAAAGAAGATCCAGCTTGCCATAATCTGCCAGCACAGCTCGCTCCACATACATCAAAAGGCCGCAGGAAGCGGAAAGAGCAAGCAGCAGGAAGGCGGAAAGGATTCGGACCCTGAGCATCAAAGCTCCCTCTTCTCAAACTGAAGCCCTGCCAGAAGCAGATAAAATGAAGCCAGGAAAGTGGTATACCCTCCCAGAAACACCATGTACATCGGACTGAGCTTGCGGGCATGGACCACCATTTCAATCCAGGAATAGTAGCGAAAGTTCGGCAGTACAAACAGAATTGCCTTCAAGAGCACAAGAAGCTCGGTTTCCACCACCATAAACTCGAGAAAGGAGGCAAAGAAGAAAAGAAATATAAAGACAAAGAGGGTCAGAAGCTTGGAAAAAAGAGTGGACAGAAAGACCAGTAGTGAGACAACCAGAGCCATTTCAAACCCCAGAAAACCAAGCCCGGCCAGCAGTCGGGGCTCAAAGCCGTTCAGTGGAAAGGAGCAGGCAATCAGGATAACTCCGCTAATGGCGATGGAGAGCCAGAGAGAAAATACCAGTCCGGTAAACTTGCCCAGAAGATATTCCGTCCGGCTGACATTTCGCACCAGAAGAAAATAGATCGAACGGGCTTCAATATCCCGATAGAGAATCTCCACCGAGAAAAATACGGCCAGACAGAAATGGATGAACCACAAAGCCGTCATGCCGGACTCGACAAACAGACGTCCTCGCAGACTTTCATCCAGGGCTGATATCCCGGTAAAGATAAATATCAGGAGAACCGCCATTCCCAGGGAGAGATGAAAGAACTGGCTTCTTCGGGCTTCAATGAAAACTTCTCGGGCAATCGGTAAAACAGCTCTCATCAGTTCTCTCTTCCCTGCATGACAGTCTGAATGAAGAATTTCTCCAGGTTCAGATGCTTTGGCAGAACCTCCCCAAGGGAACCATCCACCAGAATTTCTCCCTGATGAAGAATCGTGATCTCATCACAGATCTCTTCCGCATCCAGAAGGTGATGGGAACTTAAAAATACCGAAAAACCCTGTTCTTTGAGTTCCAGAAGCAATTTTTTGACCTCATCCTTGCCAATTGGATCCAGACCCGTGGAGGGTTCGTCCAGAATCAGCAGCCTGGGCCTGTGAATCAAGGCCTGGGCCAATGCCAGACGCTGCTTCATTCCTTTGGAAAAAGTGCGGATCTGCTGATCGTAGACATGGGCAATTCCCAGTCGTTCGCACCATTTCTTCCCTTCTTCCTGACTCTCACTGGAACTCAGATGGCTTAGAGCTCCCATTGTAAGCATGACTTCCCGGGGGGTCAGAAAGCCGGAAAAGTAGGCATTTTCCGGGGCATAACCAATCGCCTGACGCACCGCAGGGCTTCTTGAGGACTGCCCCAAAACCCGGATTTGCCCCTCATAGGCAGGGATCAAGCCCAGAATCGATTTGATACAGGTCGTCTTACCCGCTCCATTTGGCCCTAGAAAGCCATGAATTCTTCCTGCTCTGGCCTCAAATCCAATCCCTTTGAGAATTTCCTTACCTTCCTGGAAAGGGGTTCCCCCGAGTTTTACCCTTAAATCCGTCACTTCCAGAATTTTCTCAGTCATTCGTTTCCTTCTCCCCCAGAGGGCGAATATCAGATGGATTCAGAACTCCGGGCAAATCAAGGGTCGGGGCTTCGGCCGGAAAGTCCGGCAAAGCAGTCTTACCCTGCTTCTCAAGCTCTCTTTTCAGATAGTCCACCACCGAAAGAGTTTCCCGGTTTGGATTGAGTCTGGCCGCAAGAGTTGCATAGGGCATGGCTAAATCTGGTTTCTTGAAATAAAAGGCATACAGATAAGCCACTTCATAATATCCCCGATAATTTGATTCATCATGCTCAGTGGCCGCGATCAGTTCCTTCATGAGCTGTTCCTGCTTCAAGGGGGCATCCGCATTTTCCGGCCTCAAAAGGCGCATATAGGTCTTGAGTCCCCAGGCATGGTATTCATCCGGCTTCAGAATGGTGATCAGATCCAGCCAAGCCAGAAGACGATGATAATTCTTGGAAACCCCCAAGGAGTCCAGATCAAACTTCAGCCAGAGCCAGCCTACTGCCAGTTCATGCAGTCCCAGAATATCAACCGTCAGAAGCAGCGGCAAGGATACTCCCCCCCTTCCCAGATCCACCCGGTTTTTGGGAACCGGATGATTCCTTAACCAGACTGCCGAACCAAGAGTCAGCAAAAGGCAGAGAATCAGGGCCAGACGTCGCATCAATACTCCTTTCTTTCGAAAAGAAGCACGCTTAAAACCTGAAAAATCAGAATCCAGCCCACAGTATAGGCCAGAAGAAACGGGAAATAGAGTTCTGGTACCGGTTTGGAAGCCAGATAGGCATTCTTCAGCCCGAAGTACTCAAAGTTGGGCAGAAACAGCCATAGCTGTTCCAGCATATTGCCCAGCCATTTCTCATCCAGAATCTTGGCGTAGTACCGGACATAGTAGGTGAAATGCCCCAGAACGAAGATGAAAATGGCACTCATGACCCCCATGAATCTCGTCATTCCGATCGAGCAGAATATCAGAATCGCCACCAGAAGCCCTGCTTCCAGAAGCTGGGCCAGACCTGTCAGAAAAAGCCAGGACGGAGGAGTTTCTCCCTGAAGCAGAACAAACCCTCCCAGAATCAGGAACATCACAATCAGATTAAGCCATACGGCCAGAAGACAGCCAAAGAACTTTCCCCAGACATATTCCCCTCGGCTCAGATAGGAAGAGAGCAGGGAAAGAAGGCGGCCATGGACACGATCCGCTTCCAGTTGAGGCCAGGTAATCGCAAAGGAGAAAAACAGGGAGAACAGCATCGCCAGCGTCAACCCCCCATCCAGAAACATCTTCAGCCTATCTGTATCCTCAGGAATCCCTGAGGTAAAGCCCTGCAGAAGACCAAGACTCAGAATGACAAAGAACTGAACTCCAAAAACATTGCGAGCCAGGGATTCCTGCAAAGAAATTCGGGCTACAGACCAGATTGCACGCATGTCAGCTCCTCAAGGACTCAAGGCTTAGAAACAGGCTTTCAATTTCTTCCCTGGAATGCTCTTCCGAGAGAAAGCGGCCAGCAATTCTCCCCTGGTGCAGAACCAGGATTTCATCTGCCGTCTTCAGGGCAAATTCAATGCTGTGAGTATTCACCCACAACGTACGTCCAAGCTCCCGAAGGGCATTGGCAATCCGCAGAATCCTGAGCTGTCCAATCGGATCCAACCCTGTTGCCGGTTCATCCAGAAAGACAATTTCCGGGTTTTTCATCAGAACCCGGGCAAAGTTCAGTCTTTGCATCATGCCCTTGGAATAGTCTCCCATCTTCAGATCCTGAGGAATCTCATCCACCAGTTCCTTCACCAGTTTTTCAAGAGATGGATCCACATTCCCATTCTGCATGCCGGAGAAAAAATCCAGAAAAGTCTGCCGGTTGAGGTAATCGTAGGTCATCGGGAGTTCAGACAGAAATCCAATGGCCTCTCTGGCCTCGAAGCTTCCAGGCTCGTGCCCCAGGATCCGGATATTTCCGGAATCCACAAACAGAAGTCCCAGAATCATTTTCAGAAGAGTCGTTTTTCCGGCTCCGTTTGGACCAAGCACCGCAACAGAACGGCCTCGGGGAACTTCAACTTCAATCTGATTCAGAATCTGCCTTCCGGGTCTGGCTCCCAAACCCGAAGAAAAGCTTTTATTTACATCCCTGATTTCAATCGCAAGCTCCACCTAAACCCTCCTGACTCCCGGAATTGAAAACAGAAGCAGCAGAACTGCCCCCATCAGAAAAACCCGGCTGACCCTTAAACGCAAATCTTCAAACATCAGGCGGACATCATAGAAAAAGACGAAAAACCCTTCTTCGAAATACCCTTTTTCCACCAGTTCCACTCCCTGAAGCCTCAGTTTTCCCTCTACCTGCCGGCCCCGGTTCTGATAGAAACCCATAGCCTCATGAATTGCTCCCTCATCCTCCGGATTGAGATAATCCAGTACCGAAGGGCCCTCGGGAAGCTCAGCATCATGATGGTGGTGATCATGATCCCCATGGTGATGGTGGCCATGATCCCCGGAAGCCCTGAGTTCACCGATTCCCAGAATCATCAGAAGAAGAAACCATTTCA
>CAZDAM010000082.1:0-15630 GCA_964503595.1 uncultured bacterium | reverse complement strand
AGAGCGTGTTCAGATTTTCCACCGTGTTCTTTCCGCCTTTTGAGACCGGAATTCTGTGATGGATGTGCAAAAACCGCCTTCCTTCACAGCGTTTTCCCTTGAAATGGAAAGTGCACCGGCCCTGATCGCGCAGATTGACAGCATGTTTCACCTCTGCCGGAACCGGTTTTCTTTTCTGTCCTGTGACAGACGCATTCTCAGCGCTTTCCGCCTGTCCTGTGACAGGCGCATTCTCAGAGCTTTATGCCCGTCCCGTGACAGGCTCCCGGGCCGGCGACAACCCACAGGCTTTCAACCTGTCCCGTGACAGATTCCAGACGGCAAGCTGCATAATTTTGCAGATTGCTCTATTACCCATTCCATTTTTGCTCGTTTTCAGATAGAACCCTTACCCTTTCCTAGGCCCAAAACGCCTGTAATATTCTTCTTCCAGGGGCTCCTGAGAAAGCCAGTTGTAAAGACTAACGCAAAGAAACACCAGCGCTACGGCCAGTGGCAGGGCCGTCAGAATGGCGGCGGTCTGAAGGGCCTTTAGCCCACCCCCCAGAAGCAGGGCACCCGCAATCACTCCTTCCAGGACCGCCCAGTAAATTCTCTGGGATAGAGGAGGATTGGGGTTGCCTCCCGATGCCAGCATGTCCACAACAAAGGAACCGGAATCTGATGAGGTCACAAAGAAGCTGACAATTACGATGATAGCCAGAATCCCAATGATATTGGACAAAGGAAAGTGTTTCAGGAATTCAAACAGAACTCCGGGAACATTATGCTGGGCCATAGCAATGAAATCAGCCTTTCCGTGCATCTGGAAATAAAGAGCGGTTCCTCCGAATGTGGAAAACCAGAAGAAGCTTAGAAGGCTTGGAACAATCAGGACACTGGCCAGAAATTCCCGAATGGTGCGACCTTTGCTGATTCTCGCGATAAAAAGTCCCACAAAGGGTGACCAGGAAATCCACCAGGCCCAGTAAAACACGGTCCAGCTGGCCTGCCAGCCTGTCTCTACGTAGGATTCCGTATAAAACATCGTGCCTATTGCATTCTGCAGAAAATGCCCGGTGGACTGGACAAAATTATTCAGAATCCAGACGGTCGGTCCTGCCAGAAACACAAAAATCAGAAACAGGGTGGCACAGATGATATTGAATTCAGAGAGACGCTTGATTCCCGCATCCAGACCCATCACCACAGAAGCTGTGGCAAAAAGGGTAATGATGGCGATCAGGCCCACCTGTACCTCTGCACTGATCTCAAGTCCAAAGACATCGTGCATCCCGGAATTGACCTGCTTGGCCCCAAAGCCCAGTGAGGTCGCAACCCCAAAAAGGGTTCCCAGAACAGCCGTGACATCAATCACATGCCCCCAGGGGCCATGGATCTTCTCTTTTAACAGTGGATAGAATACCGAGCGCAGAGAGAGTGGCAACCCCTTCCTGAAGTGAAAATAGGCCAGTGAAAGGCCCATCAGACCATAAATGGCCCAGGCATGCAGGCCCCAGTGAAAATAGGTCACATTCATTGCCATGCGGGCGGCCTGAATGGTCTCGGCCTGTCCGTATGGGGGACTGGCAAAGTGAAGGAGAGGCTCGGCGACTCCGTAAAAAAGGAGTCCGATTCCCATTCCCGCCGAAAACAGCATGGCCAGCCAGGAGCCGAAGCTGTAATCCGGTTTGCAGCCATCCGGTCCCAGCACCACATGGTTGAACCGGCCCAGCATCAGCCAGAAGGTGTACATCAGAAATCCGGCCACAACCAGAATCAGGAACCAGCCAAAAGTTTCCGTAACCCAGCCATGGACTTCAGAGACCATGGCCCCGAAAGATTTGGTAAACAGGATGGCACAGCCAACCAGAGTAAAAATCAAGACCGATGCTGGTATGAAGACCGGCTTGAGAATGCTTGATGATGGTTTATCCACGGTTCCTCCTTTAAGCAGGAGTCCGGAATATCTCCTTAAGAGCCTGTCCCAGACCAACCTGCCGGTTGATTAGCCGCCGGGAAAGCACATCCATAGAACCTTGATGGGATTTGAGAAAACGGTGCAGAACTTCTTCGCGTACCATGGTCTCAAACCAGCGTGCCAACTGCTCGCGACGATTTTTATCCAATGCCCCGCTTTCACGCGCGGCGGTTTCAAATTTCTTGAGTTGTTGTAACAACTCCTCTTGCCCTTCTCCATTCAAAGAAGAGCCCGTCCCCACCCAGGAAGTAAAAAAGCTGTGGCGGGGTCGGAAAAGGTGCAGGGCCGAGCGGATTTCCTGGGCTGTCCCCAAAGCCGCTTCCCGATTCAGATCGGATTTGGAAACAAACACCAGATCAGCCACTTCCATGATGCCGCGCTTCATTCCCTGAAGTTCATCCCCGGAATTGGGCAGAGCCAGCAGAAGAAAAATATCGGTCATATGGCTCAAGGCCGTTTCACTCTGGCCAACACCGACACTTTCCACAAAAACCCGATCATAACCCGCAGCTTCACACAGGCGTACGGCTTCCAGGGTTCTCTTGGCAGCCCCTCCCAATGTGCCCGAACTTGGTGAGGGACGAATGAAGGCATTTTCATGCAGGCTGAGTTTCTGCATGCGGGTTTTATCTCCCAGAATGGAGCCTCCACTGATCGCTGAGGATGGGTCAATGGCCAGTACTGCCACTTTATGCCCCTGGTTTGCCAGTCTGAGCCCAAAGCTTTCCAGAAACGTTGACTTCCCCACCCCTGGGGGCCCACTGATGGCAATCCTGAGGCTTTGACTCCCGGAATTTTCCGGAAGTGATTCCATCAGGCTTAAGGCATTTTCCTGATCTTCTTCGCGCGTGCTTTCAATCAGGGTAATGGCGCGGGATAAAGCCCGGCGCTTGCCCAGCAGCAGATTTTCCTTGAGTTCCTGCCAGTTCACTGATTCTGAAGAAGGGTCAAAAGACGGCGGGCACAATCAAGAATCGGGGTTCCCGGACCAAAGATTTCCACCACCCCGGCTTCCTTGAGAAAGGCATAATCCTTCTTGGGGATGACTCCACCGGCAAAAACCTGGATTTCGGCGGCATCTTCTGCTTTCAAAGCTTCAATCAGTTCCGGAATCAGGGTCTTATGGCCTGCGGCGAGTGAGGAAACGCCAACGGCGTGGACGTCGGACTCTGCTGCCATGCGAGCCACTTCTTTCGGAGTCTGAAACAAGGGCCCCATATCCACGTCAAAGCCAAGATCGGAGAGCCCTGTCGCCACAATCTTAGCCCCCCGGTCGTGGCCATCCTGCCCCATTTTTGCGATATAGATCCGAGGTCGACGGCCTGCTTTTTCCTGAAACCGGGCAACATCCTGACGAATAGCCTCAAATTCGGGCACGCTCTGCACTCCTTTGGCATACACTCCTGAAATCATGCGATTTACAGCCTCATAGCGGGGGGCAATTCTGGCGATGGCTTCCGAGACCTCGCCTACCGTTGCTCTTGCTTTCATGGCCTCCACACTCAGATCCAGAAGATTTCCTTCCCCCGATGCTGCCGCTTCCTCAATTTTTCTGAGAATGGCAGAAACCTGGTCGTTATCACGCTTCGCCCTGACTTCCTTCAGGCGGGAAATCTGGGCTTCCCGGACGCGGGCATTGTCCACTTCAAGAGTATCCACTTCAGAATCTTCCTCGACCTGATAGCGATTCACTCCGACAATGGTTTCCTCTCCAGTGTCGATGCGAGCCTGACGCCGGGCGGCACATTCCTCAATCTTAAGCTTGGGAATACCCTTTTCAATCGCTTTTGACATGCCGCCCATTTCTTCCATTTCCAAAATCAGTTTGCGGGCATGATCGGCCAGGGAATGGGTCAGGCTTTCCATGAAATAGCTGCCGCCAAAGGGATCAACGACCCGGCAGATCTGGGCCTCTTCCTGAAGAATGATCTGGGTATTTCTGGCCCAGCGGGCCGAACTTTCACTTGGAAGGGCAATCGCTTCATCCATGGCATTCGTATGCAGGGACTGGGTTCCCCCAAAAGCTGCTGCCATGGCTTCAATCGTGGTCCGGATTATATTGTTGAAAGGGTCCTGGGCGGTCAGGGACCAGCCCGAGGTCTGACAGTGGGTTCTCAACGTCAGGGACTGAGTGTTTTTCGGTTTAAAGCGGGACATCAGCTCAGCCCACAAAAGCCTGGCTGCCCGAAGCTTGGCAATCTCCATATAGAAATTCATACCGATTGCAAAGAAGAAGGAAAGCCGGGGCGCGAACTCATCAACATGAAGCCCCCTGGCCAGCGCGGCTTTGACATATTCCAGTCCATCCGCCAGCGTGAATGCAAGCTCGTGAACAGCATCTGCTCCGGCTTCATGCATGTGATAACCCGAAATGGAGATGGTATTGAAACGGGGCATCTGAGCTGCACAGGAGGCAATGATATCTCCCACAATCCGCATGGACATACCGGGAGGATAGATATAGGTGTTTCTGACCATGAACTCTTTGAGAATATCGTTCTGAATGGTTCCAGAGAGCTTTTCCCGACTGACCCCGGCTTCTTCGGCTGCTGCAATATAGGCTCCCATAATCGGAAGAACTGCCCCGTTCATGGTCATGGACACTGACATCTTATCCAGTGGAATCCCATCAAAGAGGATTTTCATGTCCTCAATGGAATCGATCGCAACCCCGGCCTTGCCAACATCCCCTTTCACCCTCTCATGATCCGAATCATAACCACGGTGAGTGGCCAGATCAAAGGCCACTGAAAGGCCCTTTTGGCCCATGGCAAGATTATGACGGTAGAAACGGTTGGACTCCTCGGCCGTAGAAAAACCGGCATACTGCCGGATCGTCCAGGGACGGTTGGCATACATGGTTGCCCGCGGCCCACGAATAAACGGAAACATGCCGGCCATGCTGTCCTGCCAGGAAAGCTCTTCCAGATCCCTGGCCGTGTAGTAGGCTTTCACAGGAATACCCTCAGGACTCATCCAGGTCAGGCTTTCTGGGCTTTTCCCCTTGAGCTCAACTGTAGCAGCTGCTTCCCAGTCCGTCAGTTTGGGTTGATCCTTGCACATTTCCTCTCCTTTGGTCCCCTTGTGGCAACGCAGCGGATTTTACCACACCCTGGGAGTACACAATTTGAGACAAATGCTTTCTTCAGGAACAGAACTGCGCCGATAGGCCGGCTTGTGAGAGGATAAGAATTGACAAATGGATGACAAAAACCTGACATCTCGGCGCTGCTGCTGCTGCGCTACCGAATTTCAATCTGAGGCGGAGTACCGGAATCGCACCCGTTTCGCAGGCTTTCTCTATACCGGAAGCTACGCCGAGTTCAACCTCGAACTCCGAAACTGCGATAAGTGCGGCTCAACCATTTCCACAGTTATTCCAAAATGTCAGGAAGAGGACACCGACTGTGTCCCGCTCAAGCGGCGATAGATGGCAACTCCCAAATATAGAAAGGGAGTATCCAGCAGGGCAAAGCCAGACTTGAAGGCATAAGAGCTAAGCATGAGTGGCAAAAGATCCCTAACGCTTTTGACTCCATCACCCAGCCCATCCACGGAATAAAGAATTCCCAGGATGCAGGCCGTATCCAGAATCTGGGATGCCATGGTGGAAAAATTGTTTCGAATCCAAAGATGCCTGCCTCGGGTCAGTTTTTTCCAGAAATGAAAAAGCCTGACATCCACACTCTGAGCCACAAAATAAGCAATCATGGATGCAATCACATTTGCGATCATAAAGCTGTAGACACTTTCAAAGGTGGATTTCGCCCCGCTGATTCCACTCGCATCCGGCAGGAAGTGCCCGGCACTCATCAGCCCCAGCATAAAAAGATTCATGAAAAGACCGACCCAGACAATCCATTGAGCCCTCTCCTTTCCATAGATTTCACAAATCAGATCGGTTGCCAGAAAGGTGATCGGGTAAGCCAGAAGTCCCGCAGGGATGATCATTCCCAGGCCAAGATTGACAAATTTGGTGACCCCGACAAGATTCCCCACAATCAGGGAAGTCAGAAAAATCCCACATAGAAAAAGATAGAATTTTTCTGAACCGGTGCATGCACTCTGGCAAAAACTGTCCTGTTGATTTGAATTCATGAAAACCTTTCCGTGAATCATTGAGTTCCAGCGTGGAGTCACCTGTCCGAAAGATTGGAATTCAGACCACGATCGCTTATTGTATAAATTCTAAACGTGAAGGACTAGTATGAATCATAAGAGATTGACGGACGAAAACCAGCAAACCATTCGGGAACTCATCAGGATCATCGGAGATGACCCCGGCCGTCCCGGTCTCATGGATACCCCAAAGCGTGTCTTAAAGGCTTATTCCGAGCTTTTCGCCGGCTATGATCAGAATCCGCATTCCATACTGGGAACTCAGTTCGTGCAGGAAGACTATACCGTCGATTCCATGATTATCTGCAAGGATATCGAATTCTATTCCATGTGTGAGCATCACATCGCCCCCTTCACCGGTGTCGCCCATGTGGCTTACACACCCCGCACCAACAAGGTTGTCGGTCTGTCCAAACTGGCCCGGCTGGTGGACTGCTTTGCCAAGCGCCTGCAAATTCAGGAAAAAATGACGGCTCAGATTGCCAATGTCATTCAAGATGTGCTGGATCCGGTTGGGGTCGGTGTGGTCATTGAGGCCAAGCACTTCTGCATGTGCTCCCGTGGCGTCAATAAGCAGGGCAGCAAAATGGTGACATCCAAGGTTTTAGGGGAATTTGAATCCGATCATCGTACCCGAGCAGAATTCATGCGTCTGATTGTCTCTTCGGAAAACTATTGATCAGGCACTTTCCGCCCAGCTCAGAACTGTCAGAATGGATGGCAGGACACAGTAGAACCACATCACAAAGTAAAGGATGCTTTCCAGAAACAGCATTCCGGTCAGATAAACCGCTTCCAGGTACCAGATCTCCCCCAAAGTAAAAAGAACATAGGGCACCCAGCCCAGAAGCATGAGGGTTCCTGTAACCGGAAAGCTCTCCATGGGTCTTAGGATCATGATACCTGAAAAAAAGTGAATCAGAACGCTTCCGGCCAGGAGCAGAAAGATTCCAAACCAGAATACGAGTGTCCTCAGACACGTATTTCGCAAGTGACTCTTTCGTTGAACAAATTCAAGCATCTGATATGAATCGGAAGAAAAAAGGACTCGTGACAGTTCTTAAAAAAATTATCCGAGTTTCGCTGCTTCTTTTTGTGGCATTCCCTGCCAGCTTTTCATTTTTTCCAGAAGAGGAGCCGGGCTTTCATCGTGGAGAATGGCGCAACTCTGATTTGCTGCAATATAGCCTTCCTCCGTGGCATGCTCGTAAAAACGGATAAAGCCATCCCAGAATGATCCTGGATTCAGAAGAGCCATTGGCTTTTTATGCAGACCAAGCTGAGCCCAGGTTACAATTTCACAGAATTCATCCAGAGTGCCAAAGCCGCCTGGCATCGCAATGAAACCATCTGCCAGATCAGCCATGAGGGCTTTTCTGGTATGCATAGAATCCACAACATGAAGTTCCGTCAAACCCTTATGATGGACATTGCGCTCCACCATGTGCCGGGGAATCACCCCTACGGCTTCTCCCCCATTCTGAAGCACGGAATCGGCAATGACTCCCATGAGACCGGAAAAAGAGCCTCCATAGACAAGGCGTACCCCTTCTTTGGCCAGGAGCTGGCCAAGTTCAGCGGCTTTATCCCGGTAAAGGGAATTGTTTCCCAGAGCCGAGCCGCAGAAAACCGTCACGGATTTTAAGGCTTGTACCATCAGAGCTCCATGGCAATGCGTTCAAAGGCCTGATTCAAAAGCTCGGGCTCGACCAGGACATTGATTCTGAAGTAGCCGTCGTCTTCACCAAAGGCCTTGCTTGGAACCACCAGGACATCCTGTTTTTCCAGAAGGTGCAGGGCAAAGTCCCAGGCGCGGTTTTCAAAACGGGTTCCCTTCAGGGATAAAAGAGCGTAGAAGCTCCCCGACATGGGGTAATAATCGAGGTTCTGTTTTTCACAGAAGGATCTCGTCAATTCCCTGCCCCGGTTCCAGAGAGCTTTCAGATCCTGCATCCGGCCCCGATCATCCTTGAGAAGCTCAGTGACAAAGAGCTGGACGTGGGTATTGGGACAGGTATTGATGTTCTGCTGATAGCGCTTCATCCGGGAAATCAGATCCGCATCCCGGGCAACCACCCAGGCCAGCCGAAAACCGGTGAGACCGAAAGTCTTGGAAATCCCCCGAATCAGAACCGTCTTTTCATGATGAAAGGCAGAATGAAAATCATCATCGGAAAATCCAAAATAGACCTCATCCGAAAGCACGGTGATATCGCGTTCCTTCAGGCCGGCATAAAGTCTTTGAAGATCTTCTTCTGAATCTACGGATGCCGTTGGATTGTTGGGAGAATTCAGCAGGATGAAACGAATGTTTTCATTCAGGGAAGCCAGAATGTCATCCACCGGAAGACGCCCGTCAATCTGGCGCTTCACAAAGGATGGCTTGAGTTGATAAAGCGTACTCAAAGCCTCGTAGGACGGATAATGGGGGGTGATCAGAAGGATTCCATCTCCGGGGTTGGACAAGGCCCCCAGAGCCATAAAAAGCGCCTGCTGAGTACCGGTTGTAACCAGAGTATGATAATCCCCCGGACCAAATTCCCTCTCGGTCTGTCTGACCAGTTCCTGCTTGAGAACTGCCAGTCCATCGGTCGGGCTGTAAAGCGTAATGGGCTGTTCCATGAGTTTCACATAAAGCCCTTTCTGCTCATCAGACAAAGGCAGATTGGGCTCCCCAAGAGCCAGACGGATCGTGGATGGACTGGCTTTTTCCGCCAGCTGGCGAGTGATGGAGAGCTGAATGGAGTCAAGGGCCTTACGCATGGTTACAACCTTTCGTACAGTTGTGAACAGGAGCTTTGGTGGTTTTGGCTTTGGAAGAAGGTCTTTCTTCCGGGAAAATCTTGCCGTAGCGTTCTTCGAGTTCCTGCCTGGTGTGCTCAATGCAGGAATCCTGATCCCGGAACATATTATCAGGAGTCGGCTTCATCTGATTCAGAAGTTTTCTGACCCGCTTTTTCTCAGCAAATTCAGGCTTTTGGCTTTCTTCTCTGGCGAGTCGCTCCAGATCGGAATCAGAACCCCTGAGTGAGTTCACTCTGAGAAAACCGATGCATTTCTGAACCTGAAGAGAACCGCAATACGGGCATGGATGTGCCTCTTCTGACATGCCATGACGCATTTCATACTCTTCATGGCAATTCAGACAGATATAATCATAAAGTGGCATGAACTTCCTTTGAGCCGAAGCATTCCAGACAGAAGTCCAGAAGGTCTTTCAGACAAATTCCGGCATTTTCAGGGTTTTTTGGTGCGGTGGAAGTGCCGCAGGCCGCCAGAAACCCTCCCGGATGGAAAAACCATTCCGGGGAGGAAATCCTCTTCTGAAGGCGGGCATCATCCAGACGGATTTCACCCCGGATTCTGACCAGGCCCAGGCCTACATTCGGATCGCGATACAGAAGAAGCTGGGGAAGGGGCTGATTCCGAGTCCTCGCCATCTGATCCAGATGCCTGGAGGGGAGACGCAGGGCTTCAGGAAGTACCGGTCCATCACAGACACCAATCAGACCATGAAGCGAGAAAGTACAGTCTTCAAGCATCCTGCAGCGAGCCACCGCAAGCGTTCTGTGAAGATTCATCAGAGGAGTCAGAACAGATTCCCCAAATGCCCGCATGGCCTTCTCATCCTCGCCCGGAAACTGAACCTTGTAGGATTCATGCAGGGAATTCAGCCCCACAGCCTCGATATCCAGATGTTCATCGCCAAGCCAGGCACGGGTCACGCTGCCACAGGAATCATTGGTATCCACCCATTTGACAAGCGGCACAAGGGCCTCCCGAAGAAGGTCCCCTTCCGGACAGAAAGCCTCGACCACACAGCGGAAGACACTGGAATAACCGCCATTTTCAAGCTTGTAGCCCTTGATTGCATGCTCATGCATGACATCAAGACCGATTTCCCCGTTTAGAGGATCGATTTGAATCGTATCATTGGGTTGATAGACAAACTCGGCCCCGACATCTGCGACATAACGCAAGAACCACTGGGCAGCGGCATCATCCAGATGGGAATTCCTGTGCCAGATGATGCGGCGGGCCGAGACCAGTAAAGTCCTGAGTTCGTCCAGAGACGGATTCATACGGCAACAACTTCCTGAACTTCAGGAATGGCCTCTCTCAAGCGGGTTTCGATACCCATCTTCAGGGTTGCAGTGGAACTGGGGCAGCCAGCACAGGCTCCGATCATCTGAAGATATACAATTCCGTCCTCATAGGATTTGAAGATGATATCCCCTCCATCCATGGCAACAGCCGGACGGATTTCATCATCCAGAATATCCAGAATCGCTTTCTCGGTATCCGTGACTTCACGGTTCTTGATTTCATCCGTGGACTCGGCCTTGGCATTGACTACCGGCTCATCCGTTTTCAGATGCTCTTCCAGAATGCCGATGATTTCATCCTCATAGTCATCCCAGTGCTTGATGCCCTTTTTGCTCACCGTGACAAAAGTCCGTCCCAGATACACTCCGGTAATGTCTTCCACACCAAAGAGCTTGAAAGCCAGGGGAGACTGCTTTTCGGCGTCTTCTTTCTTCACAAAATCAAATGTTTTATCCACAATCTGGCGCCCAATCATAAATTTCAAAGTCGCCGGATTCGGGGTTGGTTCACTATAGATAAACAGATCCTGAGTCATACATTCACCTCTCTTCATCCGATTGTACCGACTCATGACAGATCAAGGCAATTCATGCCTCCACTCAGACAGATTTTCCTTTCTATCAGAAATTTTGCACGAAGGCCGTGAGGAAACATTTTCACCACATGGAATCAATGCTAAAACCCGGTCTCTTCTTCCGATATCGCAGAAGAAAAGAGAGGAGAACCTCATGAAAAAACTGTTTCTGACAATGGCTATCTGTAGTGCAGTCTCCGCCCGACCCGACTGGATTGGCGGTGGATATAATCCTGATCCCGCTCAGGGGAACTGGGAAATGATGGATGAAAAACCTGCTTCCTATCCATCTCAGGAAGAATTCCAGGCATCTCCTTTGAGCCAGCCCACCAGAGCCAAACCTCAGCCATCCCGGCGACTGGAATCGATTCGCAATCGCCTGGATGCTCTGCAGATGCCGCAAGCGGCGCCGGGGCATCAGGATTACGGAGTTTCATTCGGCATGCAGGAGACCCGGGAAATGCCCCTGAGTCACGCCCAACCGTCCCAAACCATGGCTCCTGCCCAGATGGCTCCAATCAGCGCCAGCGGAGTCCGCCGCACCGCAGAGCAGGAAAGGCGCATGATTTCCCTTCTGGAGCGCTGCAAGTCCTTGAGCCCGTGGCTTGAGAACAGTCAGGAGAAAGGTGAGCAGGCCCGTACTCTTTACCGGGAGCACTGCACGGATGTCATCAGCCGGGTCGCGTTGGAAGAAAAGCTCGATGTCTTTTACCCGATTCAGGGCAAGTACCTTGTGCTCACGGGAGACATGGCCCAGGCCAACCGCTTCCTGACCCTGAACTATCAGCACCGCCCCATGGATTTTGAAGCCAATCTGATGCTCGCCAAAAACCTGATTTCCCTGAATCAGCACCAGATGGCCTATGAACTTCTGGAATTCTACCGATCTCATTTCCCGGATAAGGTCGGACCTCAGGAAGCCGCAGCCATGAATTCAGTACTGGGAACTTCAGGCCCGACTCAGAGTACTGATGTTGCCCACATGAAATAGTTCTGAAAGCCAGAAGCGCCGCATCCAGAACATGGAGAGCGGCGCTTCTTCACGTGAGATGCTTACAGAGTTTCCGGCTCTGGCTGAGGAGCTTCCAGCTTCTTGCCATCTTCATAGATTTCCACAGAAGTCATTTCCAGATCCTCTACAGGACGATCGCCCATCCCTGTCCTGACTGTACCGATTTCTTCCAGGACGGAAAGCCCTTCGGTCAGTTCACCAAAGACAGTGTGACGGCCATCCAGCCAGGGAGTTGGAACCAGAGTAATGAAAAACTGACTTCCGTTGGTATTCGGACCCGCATTGGCCATGGAAAGCATCCCCGGGGAGTCATGCCGAAGATCCTTGCTGGTTTCACATTTGTGACGGTATCCGGGGCCACCGCGTCCGCTTCCTTCAGGACATCCACCCTGAACCATGAAGTCTTTGATGATGCGATGAAACACCAGTCCATCATAAAAGCCCCTGGTGGCCAGATGAACGAAGTTCGTCACGGTGTTGGGAGCCTTGTCCCGAAACAGCTTCAGGGTCATATCCCCTTTGCTGGTCTTGATGATTGCAGTTGTTTCTGCCACAAATGCCTCCTTGCTGAATGGCCGCATGATAGCAGTGATACCTGCCCTAATCCAGTTCCTCTACCTCACGCCCCACAACGGCAGTAGGCTCCTCTACCATTCTGGTTGTAGAGCCGTAGACTTCCCAGTCTCCATACCCCCACCAGTAGCGCTTTCTCCTCAGGACCTCCACCTTCACAGCAACTTTCTGATTAAAAGCCTTGAAGCGGATGAACACCTTCTTGTGATGGACAAAGCTTGAGTGATAGCCATAAAACAGTTTGTTGTCCCAGAGCCATTCAAACATGGACTTCAGATTCAGTCTGGTGATGATTTTGCGGATGGGCTCCAGAAAGTCGAGCTGAATATCCACATTGTGGGTACGGTTTTCAAAAAACGTCTGGCGAATGATGGATTCATACTTATCCACAATTTCCCGGCTGATTTCCTTGCCATAGGCATAATCCCAGCTCTCCAGAGGCTCATAGCGGGGAAACATCAAAGCCGGGCTTCCTTCTTCAGGGAGAACCCCGGTATCCAGGATGCGGGAATTCATAAAAGCCCTGACATCCCTTACAGAAATACCCAGAGCAGCCCTGTGGACTTCATCGGCATTACGCCAAAGCCGGGCAAATTCAGCTTCAAGCCCTTCTGCCAGGACATGATCCGCAAGCCTTGTTGCCGACTTCTTCCAGGCTTCTTCAAGTTCAAAAAGACGGGTTGGGGTGACCGGTTTTAAATCCAGCCCTGCCGAACTGAAAGCAAAATAGGCTTCAAGAACCCTTCCGGCAGCCACATCAAGAGGTGTTCCCTCAACTTCTTTATGCCAGTCCTCGGTCGAAAAAACTTCAACCGCAGGAGTTGCAAGGACAAAGAGGAAAAAAACAATGATGCGCAGCATGGTGCTCCAGAATGAAAAATCCGTTCCGGTGGCTGATTATAAGGCCGTTTTGGGGAGTGTCAACCCAGTCCGGTTTCAGCTTCAGGCTCTTCACAACGGTTTATATACAGTTTGGATTTTTGCCCTGGCTTCGCTACGCTTGGTTCATGCCAAACCAGACTCTGCAGATACCTGTAGCTAAAATCCGGGAAATGTATGGCCAGAAATTCCCGACTTGCACCTTTCCGGAATCCATTTTCATTTCTCAGGCCTGCTCCACAGCCAGGAATCTCCTTCTCTTTGATATGGCTTCACGAGTTTCCCGTGACTGTTGCCCGGCCCTGACGCAGCTTAAAGCATTCACTGAAGGAAGCCAGAAAGCACTTATGGATGCAGAAGTCGACATGCGGGAAAAATATCCTCTCAGGCTTGCCTGGCAGAGCCTTCAGCTGGCCGGCAAGGAACGCACATTTCCTACACGCTTTGAACTGGAGAAAGAATCATGAAACTGGTCATGAATGAAACCCCGGCCAAAGGACCCAGAATTCACAGTGATTCCGAAGCCAATGGCTTCCGCGAAGAACTGGATCTGATCCTGAGTCACTGGATTCCCAATCAGACGCCGCTCAAATTCAAGGCAGACACCAGTACGGCGATCTGCCAGAAATTCATTCAGGATCCTCAAGGATGCTTTGAAGATGTTGCCGTCAGCCATGTCGATACGGACGGTACTCTGGCGGCCCTGACCCTTCTTCACCCTGAAGATGCAAAAAAGCACCAAAATCTGCTTGAAAGCATGGCCCTGATGGGAGATTTCAATGCGGGACAGGATTATGAAACCTCGCGCTGGTATCACGCTTTAAGGCAGCTGATTTTTGTCGAACTCTTTAGACTTGAACCCCTCAATCAGATGCTTACTGCCATCAAAACCCTGAAAGGCTGGCTCGATGCCGGTTCTCCCCCGATCCAAAACGATTTTGAACAGATCTGGGCCTGGCATCAGGTGGTGGAAGAGGCCATTGCACAAAACGAAGGCATCCACATTCAGAAGATAAATCCCCATCTTTATCAGATTGAAATCAAGCGCTCTTTTTCGGAAAAATATCCGGACAAATCCCTCTCTTCGAAATCCCGCTTCGATGCAGGGCTCAGACTCGATGAACTTCTTCCACGACAGGTCCGAAACCGCCACACTCCAGGTGCAATCCGTCTGATCAGCCTTGAACTTGAGAATGGGTATTCCCACGAAATCCTGCTGCCCGATTCAGCCTGGGCAGATACCCCCACGATCTGGAAACCACCCCTGAATTTCCACGACACTCTCCACAACAGTTTCCACCTTGCTCCAAGCGCATTCCGTGACTCCCTGACCAGAATTCAGGGAGTCGATGAAACCCTGCAAATCCTCGAAGATCTGAGCCCCTTTGCCCAGGGAAGCGGATTTGGCTTTCCCTGTGTTGCCGCCAACCGCCTTGATGGAAAAATCACGGCTTCCAGGCTGACCCCTCAGGAAATTCTCAAGCTTCTGGCTGTCGAATGAAATCTTTCATCGTGTTCCTGAGAGGAATCAACGTGGGCGGCAAGAACAGCCTGCCCATGAAAATGCGGGATCTGGCTACTCCCGAAGCTGGCTGACATCTGCAAAATCAGGCTGGGGAACGTCCTCTTCCCTTGTCACCACTTCTGACGGGGTTGTCTGGAGCAGAAGCCGGCGAGCTCCGGCAAGAACCTCTTCGTTACGGGGCAGCCCGACATGGGTTGTACCCTGAACCCGGATATTCTCAGCTCCGGTGACGCTATAGCCCGGAAGCCCGCCACCCCGCTGCCTGAAATTCAGGAAATGGGCGACATGACCTGGTTTTTCAAACTGAAACTGCTCCCTTGTCGCCAGATACCTTCCATCATTGGAACCATTGCGCGGATCCATCGTGATGACATTCTCAACCATAATGGAATCAGTCGCGAGTTTTTCCAGAAGACTGAATGTTGCAATCCCGGCCCCAAAGCTATGGCCCAGAACCGAAATCTTCGACTCTGACTGGTGCACCCGATAAAAGGCCTGCACACATTCATGAGCTGAGGAACTGTCCATCCAGCCAAACCCTCTGGAGACAAACCGGTTGCCGGACTCCTGCTGCAAAGGTTTCAGAGGAAACCCTACTCATCAATTCCAGCCGACTCTGGGACAGTAGGTTTTCAGGGCCTTGACCTGCTCAATCTCTTTCTCGGGCCAGCGAAGAACAGACAAATGTCCGCCAAACACACAGCCCGTATCCAGATTGACCGTCCGATCCGTCCAGCTTGGGCTTTCCACCGGGTTATGCCCGTAGGCCACAAAAGCCTTGCCCGTATAATCCTGAGCCCAGGGCAATCGAATCGGCCTTCCGTAATGATCCACTTCCCCCGTCGTTTCCCCATACATGCAGTAGCGCATGACCCTGGGAT
>CAZDAM010000081.1:0-15646 GCA_964503595.1 uncultured bacterium | reverse complement strand
GGTGGCGGAAATGTCTTCCGGATAGGCAAAGTGAAGTTCAACCTGTTCTATCAGAAAATCCAGATCGTCTTTCATGCTTTTGTGACTCCAAAGGAAAAGGAACGGGGAAACAGGGACTTGGCCCGTTTGGTGGCAAAGTCCACTCCTTCGTAGTTCGGGCAGCTGTAACAGTGATCGCCTAAAAGGGTGGTCTTATTGGGGAAAGTCTTTTGGGTGTTTTCGTTCAGGTGCATGGCAGCTGTTCTGAGGCTTTGGGTCTCAGCGGAACGCCAAAGTCGCGAAAAACCACCTTCAGCCACATTGCCCATGACTTTGGGGGAGCAGCAGAAAGACACGTCTCCGTTGGTCCAGACACGGGAAAAATCGTATCCCACGGAGCAGCCCAGCTCAGGCAGCCGGTTCTCAAACCAGTTTCCGGTTTGAGGGTCCACAGTATTCATCTGGGTATGGATATTGTGATTGATCCGGGTTCGGGAGTTTCTCAGCATGTTTTCAATGGCCTTCAGGTTGTTTTGAAGTTCACGAAACTGAAGAGGAAGGATTTTCAGATGCCGGTTGTAATCCTGAACATGCAGAAGCTGAAAGCGCACGAGTTCAAAGTCGCGCACCATCGCCATTTGGGCAAACTCCTGCATTTCAGAGATATTCAGGGTATTTAGGACTGAAACCAGAAAGACTTCCGGAGCTTTGCCGGAGCTTGTTTTCTTGAGTTGGGAAAGGTAGTCAAGCTGCTTGATAATCTGATCGAAGTCAGCCGGACTGGCAGCCGGGTTGATGTAGGGGTAAATTTCCCGGCTGGCAGCAGAAAGGCTGATATAAAGCCGATGAATTCCCTCGGACACCAGAAAGTCACAGACTTCTGGGCTCAGACGTTTGCCATTGGTGAACAAAGTGATTTGAAAATCGAGTTTTCTGGCATATCGGAGGTAGTCAAAGATATGCGGGTGTAAAAGGGGTTCTCCCTTACCGGAAAACAGGAGGTCTTCCTTACCCCCGAGTTCAGCCAGATCGTCCATGAGGGCATAGAAGGTCTTTTCTGGCATCATTTCCTTTTTCCAATCCGGGCCGAAGCGCTTGTCGGAAGTGGGAGAATGAAACCAGCAGTAGACACATTTGGCATTGCAGCCATTATGGAGATCCAGGTGCATGGTATTGGGGCCGATGAGAGCCCTGTTCAGAAGCTGGCCCAAAAGCCTTAGAGGATGGGGAGAGTCTTTTGGCAGCTGATGCAGCCGATCCTCAAATTCCCGAAAGATTTCCAGAAGGGCGGGATTTAGAACCACTCTCCACTGGTTGCCCCGATGGGTCTGAAGCCAGTCATTGAGTTCCCTCTCGAACTGACGGACGCGTTCCATCAGGTTGTGGGCGGGAAGATAGGAAAGAGTCGGGACCAGGGGCTGGTAATGAGGGGGGAGTCCAGCGGCGGAATGCAGGTTCTTCTTCAGAAAGAAATAGGATTGGGGGGTAATGAGAAGTACCCCTTCCCCAAGATCCGGGATCGGTTCCAGAAGGATTTCTTCTTGAAGAAACTGGGCTCCGATGAAGGTCTGCATGGCTGGTCCTACCGGCTGCGGGAGGCCTCCAGGGTTCTTTGAATGGGCTCCAGATATTCCCTGAGGGCCTGGGTGAAGCCGGCCGTATTTTCGGGTTTCTTGTAGCAGATTTTATGTTTGCACTCCAGAAAGTCCCGGTTTCCGACCCAGGGGACGGGAGAGGCTCCCCGCTGTGAAGTGACGTTTTGCACGGAAATCAGATGGATCTCCTGAAGACGTCCCCAGCCCTGCCCGGGTATCGGGGAGGAATTGATTTCGTAGTGGCCGTTTCTTGAAACCATCAATGGGGGTTTCCCGTTGAACGAGCGGGTGGCCCACACCTCTGGATTGAAATAGGGATGCTGGGTTTCGTTGTGAAAGTCGGAAAGAATCAGCAGCGTCCAGGGTTTGTCGGGAATGTTTCCGGCAAGGGATTTGACGGCTCCGGCAATGGCACTGCCTCCGGTGGCCTGGGTGCGTCCCAGCTCGTAGAGAGTTTTGGCAGGAAGAGCAGTTTCCTGAGCACTTTGAAACATGAAGACCGGCTTTAAGTCGGTTCCGGCTTCGAGATATTCCAGCATACCAAGATCCCGGAACACTCCCTTGAGTCCCTGTTCGCCCACAACCGCGGAAAACAGGCCCTTCATCGTACCCGAGCCATCGACAATGATGCGGAATCCGTCCGGCTCAACCAGTTCCTCGTGAATGGATTCGTAGGCTTTGATCAGGATGGTGGCTTCGTCGTAGTCCACCCAGTTTGACCAGCCAAGGCCAGCGGCTTCCTGAAGGACAATATAGCGCCCGTCCTCGGGAGCCTGAAACTTCAGAACGATGCTCTGGTTTTCTCCCTGGATGGATTCAGGTTCAACGGTGTGGGAAGCCAGGACTCCGGAAATTTCGTGAAGAGGTTTGCGCCAGGCTCCGGGGCCGGCTTCTTCCCCATTAAGCTTAAAGGTGGCAAGCTCCCGGCTGTCCAGGGTCTCGCTCAGAGTCGCTGCCAGAGAATCAAAATTGGCTGTTAAAGGATCCAGAATGAGGACCCGGTAGGGGTTGGAATGAGGATGGTTGGCACTTCTTGGGGTATTCAGACCGGTAATCTGAAGTTCCACGGCGACTTCGCTGCTTTCTCCCACAGCGGTGAAGCGGGTTACGCTGTAAGGACCGGAATGAAGCCAGTCGGCGGAGGCCACGGCTTCAGCGGCATTGGTTCCGGGAGCATAGAAGTTACCGATGCGGGTCTGTTTTTCCGTATAAAAAGAAGCCTGAAAGACTGTTCCATCGGCCAGGCGGGCATCGTCACCTTCCACGGCAACTCTTCTGGTTGTCTGATCGAATTTGTGTTTTTCGGAAATGATAGCAGCACCCAAGGCCAGATAGTTCTGGGCTGTGCCCCAGAGATAGCGGGGGATGCCATTGGTACTGGAGCGGGAAGCGATCTCTTCGGTGATTCTGACCTGGATAGCGGCAATGCGCTGATACCACTGCATGAGCTGTTCGTATTCAAGCTCAAACAGTTCCTGACGCTTTTCACGGCCAAGGCGGTGAAAGGCCTGGGCTCCGGCCAGAGTCTGGGCAGCATCCCCGGCTGCTGCTCCGCTTTCTGCAGCACTCAGGGCTTCCTCAAAGCTTTCTGTGAGGAGTTCCTGTCTTTCACTGGCAATGGAAGCGGCATCAAAACGGGAGGGATTGAGGCTTTGGGAGGAAACCTTGGGAATCTCAATCTGGTAAAGATGGTGGGCAGCCTCAATGGGAAGCACCAGATGGCCGGAGCGGCTGGAAGTCCGGTTGCGGGAGGGTCGGACTTCAATTCCGGTAACTTCTCCGGCGGGGTTTCTGACCAGCTGGTTCAGGTAGTAGCTGCGGCGACGGGTGGCCAGGCGGGTATCACGTCCAACAGAGGGCTGGCCGTTTTCATAGACTGAGGAAATGGCTTCGATGGACTGGTTACCAATGGTTACTTTGGTGCCGTCCAACGGATGGTTTTCCAGTGGTGTGTATGCAAAGCTCTGGCTTTCCCGACGGGCAAGCCTCTGGAATTCCTCAAGCCTTTCGGAGGTGTAAAACGGGCCGGCTCCTCCCTGGACTCGGGTTTCTATACGAAGAACAGCTTCATTCCTGAGAGTGGATAGCTCAGTTTGCAGCTCTTCCAGACGGGATTCAAAGGCGCTGGTTTCGGAAATGGCATCCAGCTCTTCCTTCTGCTTCTGAAACCAGGCTGCAATGCGCAGAAGTTCCAGACGGGTGCTTTCTTCCAGAAGGCTCTTGAGGGCAGGATCGGAGGATGCCAGTTCAAAACTCTGGGTCAGAAGCCCGTTGGCAGGGGCGGAGCGGAGCCGGGTGGCATCGTCATAGGCCTGAAGGCCGCTCATGAATTCCTGGATTTGAGCGATGAAGCCATTCCAGCTTTCCTGCTGATCAGGAGCAAGCTCAAGAGTGGGTCTTGAAAACTGTAACGGGAGAAGATCGGTGGGGATTTCCGCAGCCAGTTCCTCAGAGAAAAGAGGCTGGGGAGCAGAATTCTGCAGAGGGGTGGGCTGGGACTCCGAGTGCAGGGCTTCTGAGGCTCCTTCTTCGCTTAGAGAATCAAAGAATTCCTCTGCCTGGGAAGAGAAGGTGAAAAGAAAAAAGGCAATCCATAAATGCTTCATGATGACTCCCTGCGAGCCAGAATCTGGATGACACTGGCCAGGCCGGTATGCCCGATCCCTTCATGAACTTCCCGCTCGGCCTCGGCAAAATGCAGAAAGTGAAGGGGCTCAAAATCCTGTTTCAAATCCTGGGGCTCCATCAGGAGATCGATGTTTTTCGGTCCCCCTGTACCCCGTCCAAGCTGTCTTGGGGTGTAAGCCTCAAGGATGAGAAGACCGTCGGCCTTCAATCCTTTTACGCAGGCCTGGTGGATTCTGTTGCGCAAGGACGAGGGCATATGACAGAAAATCAGGATAATGGCATCCCAGGAATTCGGGGTGATGACATACTCATTCAGGTCGGCGTGCAGGCTTTCGATCTTGACTCTGTTCAGGATTGCCAGATTCCGGGCCTTGCCCAGGCCCACCGAAGAACTGTCCATGCCGGTCACCCGATGACCCAGAGTGGCCAGATAGACAGAATTGCGCCCTTCTCCGTCAGCAAGGCACAGAATCCGGGAGTTTTCCGGAATCTGTGAAGCCTGCTGCTTCAGGAAATCATTGGGTTCGGTACCGTAAAAATACTGCGTCTGTCCGTATTTCTGATCCCACATTTTCAGAATACAACCGGTTCAAAATGGGCAAATGGGGCCTTGCTTTCATTCAGGCTGGCCAGGTTGGAGAAATGGCAGACTTCGTTGAATTTTTCCCATAGTGCCAGTACCGTAGGGTTCTCATGTGCGGCGTGCATGGTTTCTTCGGAGATCCATTCAAAGATTTCGATGATGCGACCCTCTGCGGACATCATGATATAAGGGGAGCGGGAGGTTGCCAGTTTTTCCTGCTGAAGCAGAGGGACGTGGATCTGAAGAAGCTCCTTGAGTTCTTCAAGACGGCCCGGTTTTGGCTCGTAGGTCACAATTACAACGGCACCCATTCCATCCTCCTGATATTATCGCTGATCCTGAGCATATCAGAGAGGAAGAGGCAAAAGAAGATCTGCAAGTGTCAAATGGTTGAGTGAAACATGGAATTGTCGGCCTGTTCCCGCTAAAATGCGAGTCTATGGCGATCTGGAAGGGTTTGGGGGTTCAGGAACATGAGAGGACGCAGGTTTTACGCCTGATGTTCCATCTTGCCATGAGTGCTCTCCTGGCGACTTTCGGTGCTTCTCTGGTTTCCGGAAACCTTCTTTCCAGGCTTCCGGCCCGCTTTATTCCCTGGGTTTTTCTCCTGATTCCGGCAGTTGCCCTGCCTCTTGCTCTGCTTCTTCCCCGCTGGATTCAGGGGGTTCCTGCCCGACGGCTTGCGGTGATTTATCTGGGCTCGGTTCTGGTGGCTGGAAGCAGCCTGTTCGAAAGCCCCACTCCGTTTCTTCCGGTTTCCCTGGGGGGGCTCTTCCCTTTTGTGGGGTTCTGGATTCTGTTTTCCCTGGAAATGGGGCAGATGTCGCAGTATCTGGACAGCTGTCTGAACTCCTGGCAGAAAAAGCGCCTGCTGGGCCTGATCCTGAGTGTAGGGAAAATCGGCGGCATTCTGGGGGGACTTGCCCCTGGATTTGTGATTCCTCTGCTAGGAGAGGGGAAAAGTCTTTTTCTCTGGGGCCTTAGCCTGAGCATTCTGGGAGTTCTGGCCGGGCTGAATCTTCTGGGGATGGCACAGAACAAAGTCCAACCAGGACGTCGTCCGGCAAGTTTTCGCCAGATTCGCTCCCATCGACTTTCCAGTGGGCTTGCGGCGCTGGTTCTTGGGGATGTATTCATGGGGGCCGCAGTGATCTATCTCTTCAATACGGGATTGAGCCTGAATTTCGCCCAGGATGCGTCCGGACTGGCCACCTTTCTGGGACAGCTGACTGCCGGGGCCCATCTTCTGATGCTTTTCTTTCAGGCTTTTCTGATGTCTTTTCTGCAAAGAAAGCTGGGGAGTCTGAATCTTCTGATGGTCTGTCCCATGCTGGGCATTGCTGCGGCTCTGGTGGCTCTGGATCAGATCCCGCTTGCTCTGGTTGCAGCCCTGATTCTTCTCAAGGATCATCTGATTCCGGTTTTCAATGGTCCCAACCGTCTGATTCTGGTTCAGGGGCTTCCAGCTTCGATCCGCTCTCAGGCCCTGAGCTTTCTGGAGGGAGTCATCCCCCAGGCTTCTGCTTTTGGCTCCGGCCTTCTGCTTTTGGTCATAGCCCATGCCTTTGGTGGGAACTCCGAGGTTCTGATTCAGGCTCTGGCTCTTCTGATTCTTGTGTTTGGTGCTTTTCAGCTGGTGATAGTGAAGATTCTGGGGCCACTTTTTCAGTACTCTCTGGAAGAAAGCATCCTGCTTGCCAGCTATCAGGGAGTGATGTCCAGAAATCCCGTTTCGCTCGAAAAATGGGATGAAATCAGCCAGCAGGAGGATGAAGAACTTCTGAAAGTGTTTCTGAGCAAGCAAGATCTGGGAGCGGAAGAGCTGAGAGAATTCGGATTGAGGGTTTCCGGGAAGGCTCGCCTGCTGGTCTATGAAACCTGCCAGCAGAGAGGTTTGAGCATATTTGAGGGCGAGAGGCCGTCTTCTCCCGCTGAGATCAGTCCTGCTGCAGCTGTTGCGGTGGTTGAGGGACGTGATAGTGAGACTCTGAAATCCTGGGAGTCGAATCTGGAAAAGTATACGGAGGAAGAAGCTGAACTGTTTTTCCGCTGTACCCGACTTCTGAGATTTCCCCTGAGCCCGGACAGTGTCCAGATCATCCTGAGCCGGGGCATGCACTTTTCTCCCAACCTCAGGGAGAGAGCCTTTCTGGCTTTGAGCCTTATCCCAAGCCGGGACTGGCTGATGGGACTGTTCCCTTATCTGGGCAGCCGTTCTCAGGGTATGCGAAAGTTTTTGAAGGGAGTCCTGGCAGAGGCCCTTCGCGGTGACGGAACACTGCGGCGCTGGTTTCTGAAAGAAGCTCGCACTCGGATGAAATGCCTGGAGGAATGGCATTTCCTTTTTGAGCTCTGCGAAGCCCTGGGGCAGGATGCACTTGAGGATTTCAGGCTGATTGCTCCGGATGCCGAACAGTTCTGCATCATTCTTCTGGAAAGACTTGGAACTCTTTCTGGAAATGGACACAGAGAGGAGCTTCTTTATGAGCTTCTGGAAGAGGAACTCAGGCATGGCCTGAGGCTTTATCTGAACATAGGACTGATTCCGGAAAGCCCCGGCCTTCGTTTCCGCATCCGGGAAGGTCTTTTCGGGATGGGAAGCCGCCGCTGCTTTGAAGCCCTGGAGCTTCTGCATTCTCTTGGCTATCGCGAACTTGCCGGAGTGCTGGCACCGTATTTTGAGGGAGTTGAACCCAAGGGGGTTCTGAAGAGCTGGGGGAAAATCATGCGAATTCAGGGGCTGGAACAGTGCCTTGAGGAGTGCCTTCACTCGGAAGATGAGCAACTAAGAGCCGCAGCTCTTCTGCATCTTATGAACAATCCTCACCCACGTTTTATGGAAATGGTTTCCTGCATCAGTGAAAAATCAGAAGATATGTATACCCAGGAAATGGCTTTGCGCTGCCTTGTGGTTTGGAAGGAAACATGCTGAGTACGATGGAAAAGGCCGAGGCCTTGAAGGGAGTCCCGATTTTTGCAGGACTGTCCCCAAGAGACCGGCTCCTGATTGCCATGATTACCACCGAAGATGAGCTGGAACCCGATGAAATTCTATGCGAAGAGGGAGATGAGGGCGAGGAGCTCTATCTCGTTCTGAGTGGGGAAGTCGCGGTTCTCAAACAGTTCGATTCCCTGGAGATGAAAGAATTGGCCCGTATCTCTCCCGGTGGATGTGTGGGAGAGGCTTCACTTTTTACCGGGAACCCCCGCAATGCGACTCTTAAGGTGATTCTTCCGGCCAGAATTCTTTTTCTGAACCGGGTTCTCCTGCATGAACTGATTCTGGATTACCCTCAGATGGCGCTGGAAATCCTGAAAATTGTACTGATGAGGTGATTTTGCGTTTTTCCATTCGGGTCAGAATTCTGCTTCTTGTGGCCATTGCTCTGCTGTTTGCCCTGGGTATGGCCCTCTATGTTGTCAAAAGTCGCTATCTGGAAGATGCCTTAGAAGAAGCCGATCGGGAATTGAGCGCTAGAAGCCTGCTTCTGGAAACCCTTCTGGAAACGGAACTGAATTCCATTCGCAGGCAGGTTCGGCTCCTGACTGAAGAGCCAACCATCAAGATGTCTGTCCAGTTGCAGGATAAAGCCACGGTACAGGATACGGCCAACCAGATTCAGAGTATGCTGAATCTGGATTATCTGCAGATTCTGGGCAGTTCATCGCAGATTCTTGGCCTTCTTCCTCCACGGGAGGAATCCCTGCCAGAAGAGCTTCTTGAGGCAGGAGAAAAGGCTTTTGACGCAGAGTTTGTCATCAGCTATGTCAAAGATGGAAACAGTGTCCTCATGGGTGTTTCCCGGGCGATTGATTTTCACGGTCTTCTGGAAGGCACGCTTTTGTCTGCCCGCCGGGTGGACCTCCCTTTTCTGGAAAATCTGGCTGGCCGAGCCAGGGCCGAGATCAGCCTGTTCTTTCAGGCGCAGGAGATCCTGAGCACCCGCAACCGATCTGAAGATGGGCAGCACTGGATGGGAAGAAGCCTTCTGCTTCCAGAGGGAAATGGGGACTTCAGACTTCTCATCGAAGTCGATCAATCCCCACGTGCCCTGTGGCTCCAGTCGATTCAAAATGCCCTTCTTCTGACCGGGGGGACCTGCTTTCTGCTGGTTCTTTTGCTGGCTTTTCCGATGATTCAGGGTCTGACAGCTCCGCTGAGAAGACTGGCTCTGGCGGCTCGTGAAATAGGGGAAGGTCATTTTCATCATCCGGTATCTGTGAGAACTTCTTCCGAAATCGGGGATCTGGCGGCAAGCCTTGAATCCATGCGTCAGTCGCTGGTTCATTATCGCGAGGAGCTGATCCGAACGGAAGGAATTCGCAAGGAAATGGAGCTGGCATCCAATATCCAGATGGCTCTGATTCCTGAGGCTCTCCCGACGGGAGAGGGATTCCAGCTGAGTGCGACTCTGGAACCAGCCCAGGAGGTGGGGGGAGACGCCTATTTTCTTCTGAAAACGGAAGAAGGAGGCCTTCTTCTGGTGGTGGCAGATGTTTCCGGGCATGGAATCGGAGCCGCTCTTCTGATGGCCATGGCCCAGAGTGTTCTAAAGATTCTGGCCCAGGAAAACCCGTCTCCGGGAGTGATTTTGTGCCGCATGAACCAGCTTCTGCATGAAGAACTGGAGCGTTCCGAAGCGTTTATTTCCCTGGCTGTCACACACTATTTTCCGCATACCGGTAAACTGTGCTATTCCCTGGCTGGGCATCCTTATCCTTTTTTACTCAGGAAAAACGGCTCTGTCGATTTCCTGAAGGAAGGCGGGCCTTTGCTTGGTATGATTCCGGAAACGGATTTTCCAGAGGAAATCCTTACTCTGGAGCCGGGCGATTTACTGAGTCTTTATACGGACGGAATCCCGGAAGCCAGCAATGAAGAGGGGCAGCAGCTGGGAGATGAAGGTTTTCTGGAACTTCTTCGGAGCGGGGGCAGTCTGGAGGAAATCCGGCAGGCTGTTTATTCTGCTCTTGAAGGCTGGAAAGAAGGGCTGTCCACCAGGGACGATCGAACCCTCATTCTTTTGAAAAGGGTCTTGAGTGAGGAGAGAAGTAATGGTCATTGAGCAGATGGAGAAACTCACAGCACTCAATCAGCAGGAATTTCGGAGTCGAGTGGAAGCTGTGCTTGATTCTGCCGAGAGCTTTGAACTCGACTTGAGGAAATGTTCCCTGATGGATTCTGCCGGGGTAGCCTGTCTTGTGACCCTGCACCGAAAACTCAAGAAAACCGGTAAACCCTTTGCTCTCCTGGTTTCCTCCGGTCAGGTTGAGGAGACTCTGGTTCTGACCAAATTAAACCGGCTCTATGAGGTGAGGCTGTCCTGACAGTGAGAGTTATCCCAGAGCCTTCTTCAGATCTGAAAGCAGATCTTGGGCATCCTCAAGACCTACGGAAAGGCGCACCAGGCCGGGGGTGATCTGAGCCTCAAGCTTGGCTTCGGCGGAGTAGTGAATATGGGTCATGCTGTCGGGATGCTGAATCAGGGACTCGGCATCTCCCAGGCTTACGGCACATTGAATCAGCTGAAGACGATTCAGAAATTCCATGATCCCAGGGCGATCCATTGAAAGTTCAAAACTGATCATGCCACCTGAAGAATTCATCTGTTTTTGGGCAAGTTCGTATTCGGGGTGAGAGGGCAGTCCGGGATAGAAGACTCTGGAAACTTTGGGGTGACTTTCCAGAAACTGCGCCAGAGTCAGGGCCGAATCAGAGTGGCGGGGCATTCTGAGGTGCAGGGTCTTCAGCCCTCTGAGTAACAGATTGGCGGCAAAGGGAGAGAGGACGGAGCCTGTGCAGTCCTTGAGGCCCTGATTTCTGATTTTCTGAATCTGTTCCTGACGGCCCAGAACAGCTCCGGCCAGCAGATCCCCATGTCCGCCCAGATATTTGGTAGCCGAATGTACGATCAGATCAGCTCCATGCTCCAGGGGCCGACAGAGGTAGGGCGTGGAGAAGGTGCTGTCCACAACCAGTTGAATACCGGTGTTCTCAAGCTGATGGGCTATCCCGGCAATGTCAAACAGCCTCAAAGTAGGATTGGCCGGAGTTTCCAGATAGACCAGTCTGGTCTTTTCTGAAACCAGATTTTTAAGATCGGGGCAGGGCTCTAGGGGAAAGGAACGGATGGTGATTCCAAAACGGCTGAGGTTTTCGTAAAGCAGGGTGTGAGTGCATCCATAGAGCACAGGAGAAACCAGAATTTCATCTCCGGCACTCAGAAGAGACCAGAACACGGAGGCAATGGCCCCCATTCCCGAGGCCATGACCACACAGTCTTCACTGCCCTCAAGACTGCTAAGCCTTTCTTCCAGAATCTTAAGCGTTGGGTTTCCCAGGCGCGAATACAGGAATCCGTCTTTTTCCCCTTCAAGAATCCGCGATGCCTCTTCCGCGGAATCAAAGACAAAGGTGGAAGTCAGATGAACGGGGGGGGTCAGGGCATTCAGGTTTTCACTGGCCCGGTATCCCTGATGAATCGCTCTGGTTGCAAAACCTGGGTCTTTTTTCTTCATGATACCTCCTGTTGAATTTATTTTAGCGCATTTTCCTGTCAGAGTATTTTTATGCGAACTGCTGTCCCCTTGATTTTTATCCACCTTTTTTGTGGCTTTCTACTGGCGTCTGAAGAGTGTAAAACCCTGGATTGCTGCTTTCCTGCTCCCGGCCTCTTTTGTGCACCAGAGTATGATGCCTGAAACAAAGCTTCTTCTGGCTTCTAACGGATGCTTTTCGTATGGGTTCTGCCGAGTTACGGTCTGAGTTTGAACTGTGTTTGCAGCTCGTCCCGACGCTTTTGTGGAACGTATCCCACCCCACTTTGGATTTTGCTCTAGGCTGTTGACATGATTTCAGCATTAGCAATTTTAATACTTAATGGTCTGATGTTTCTTGCGGCATTTAAGAAGCAAACTGACGCCTTTACTGATCTTACCTACAGTGTCAGTTTCATTCTGGGTGGCTGGCTCAGCTATTGGCTGTATCCATCAACAACAGCATTGTTTGTGAGCATCGCCATCACGTTGTGGGCCATTCGCCTGGGCCTCTACCTTGGTTATCGGGTGCACCTGACCGGTAAAGATCACCGTTTTGATGACATGCGCCCAAGCTTCATAAAGTTTGGGGGCTTCTGGCTGCTGCAGGCCAGTAGTGTGTGTTTGATAATGCTGCCGGTACTGCTAGGCTTTTCTCAACTGAAAACCGTCAATCATCTCACTTTGATAATCGGACTCGGACTTTTTTTGGTGGGCTTGTTTGTGGAGTCCATCGCCGATTATCAAAAGTTCAAATTCAGACAGTCGGCAAAATCGGATGAATTCTGTGGAATCGGTCTCTGGAGGATTGTCCAGCATCCCAACTATCTTGGTGAGATAATATGCTGGTGGTCTGTTTTGCTGATTTTTGTACCCCACCTGAGTGGTTTGGGCTGGCTCGCAATGATCTCACCGCTTTGGATTACCTTCTTGCTCACCAAGGTGAGTGGGATTCCCCTGCTTCAAGCTTCCTGGGCCAAGAAATACGGGCACCTGGAGAGTTTCAGATGCTACCAGGCACGTACACCGCTATTGATTCCTGGTCTGATTAAGAGGGCATTAGCAGGCTGAAATTCCGTTCAAGATTCTCTCTCCTTCGGATTAGCCATTACCACCAGCAACTGCTCTTCTCGCAGGATGGTTTCTGAAGTAGGGTCATATTAATGGTCGGAGCCACCCTCCAGTTCAGGTTCAGCCAATGTATGCCTATCAGTTCATTGCGGAAATGAAGCTCCTCCAATCTCAAATTTTAATCATGGTCATAAAGCATCACCAAGCATGGCTGGGCTTTCCCGGCTCATCTGTCATCTCTCTTTGATACAGGTTAAGAAATAACACAGAGTTTTGAACACCCCCTATTCGCATCCCTTGAAGGTGATTGTGGCTCCCTCGGCTTCAAATTCCTGAATATCAATATGTCCGACATCCTGAATCAGTTTGACAACTTCTTCACAGGGAACCATCTCCTCCTGAATCAGCTGTTCCATGCTCATGTCTTTCATCAGAACGGAAAGAAGGGGTAGATACCCATCCGCCAGAAGGTACTGGGTAATTCTTAAGGTGCCGTCTTCCATACGGAAATTGGGTCTGAGAATTCTCAGAAAATATACCAGGGTTGTCAATGCTCCCATGACCTGTTCGTCTCCCAGCATACCTGGTGCGGTACGATTCTGGTTTTTTTCCATGGTATTGCGAAAATCGGCTACCGGAATCGGGGTGCCCGGGATGGGGTAGCCCTTTTCATTGAGCATGCCGTTGATCTTCTCGTAGAGAAAGTCGTCGTAGGACATCCCGGTTGTGGATTCCACATATTCCTTGACGTCCTTGCAGACTTCACCAAGGATGGGGACGTCCTTGCAGCCCTCAAACTGGGGGCGCCCCTGGACATGATTGAGGTAGCGGGATTCGGTTTCAATCAGGACGCTGCCCTCCATGGGGTAGAGGACTTCGTAAAGTTCAGCCAGAAGCATCTTGGCCCCTTCTCCCTGGCCGAATGTGGAAAGATATGTGTCAGAAAGAGCACCGCCGGCCTCCAGCAGATCGGAAAGCCCCTTGGCGGCTTCATCGGCCTTGAACTGATCTGGAATCAGGCCATCGATTTTTTCCGGAGTGATTTTGGAGCGGGGGTTTTCGCCGCTGAGGCTGACGGGCTGAGATATGCTGGCATCCTTGACGGACATGAACCAGTCCACATACTGGTGCTTGGTGACGATCATGTAGCTGAGTCTTTCCAGAAGGTAGAGGGAAGCACTGACCTCGGCCAGGGCCTTCATCATGGCCGGGTTTTCACTGAGATTTCTCAGCTCCAGAGCACGTCGGGCTTCCGGCTTGATCGTGCTCCAGGAAGCCGGATTGGCAATCACTCCTTCGGCCTGAAACCAGTTGTCGATAGCCGGGGTCTGGGCCCATTGGCTCAGCCAACGGAAATCAAGAGCGTGAGAGCGACCCTGAAAGGACTTTTCTCCGGCTCCTCCCTGGTAGGTGACAGTGGTCAGAAAACCGCCGTAGAGAGCTCCGGATTCCTGATCTTCACGTCCATAAAGCCCCTGGGAAAGGATAAACTGCCGGGGAATGCCTTCCTGAACAGGCGCGGACTGAAGCACGATGTAGGAGACTTCCTCGGCCCCGGTTTCCCCAAAATCCATGCGGTTGCCGTTCATGGGTAGGCTTCCCCCGGCGGCAATCCGGTTGACGGCCAGGCGGTAACCGGCTCTTGAGAGTTCCCGGGCTCTTGTGGAGTAATAAAGCTTCTGTTCAAGGTAGGAACTGGCACTGACAATGTTCTGAAAAACCATCAGAAAAAGGAAGCAGATCAGAAGGGCTGCTCCCAGGATAACGACGAGAAAACCCCGTTGTTTACGGAATCGAGAGAGATGTGAGGATCTGGATGGGTTCATGAATCAGACTGGATTTGGCAATCGGTGCCAGGGACATATAAAGGGTTACATGAGATGGATTGATGAAATAGAACTGACCGGCAGTAACTTCCGGTTTAACCCATTCTTCCGAGACAACGGGTTTGGCCATGATGTGGTAGGGCCAGCTTCCGGGCCGGAGCTCTTCGGGCGGGAGATTGCCGGTCAGCTGCTTTTTCCAGAGTCCTTTCAGAGGATCCACCAGATAGACGACGACATGGCCACTGGCTTTCTGAACTGCCAGATAATCACTGACAGGAGAGCTTTCGGTGGGAGCGAGAATGCGGATAACATCGGTCATTTCCTGACGGATACGCACACTGAGTTCCTTGGCATCACTCCAGCAGTAAATCTCGGAAAGCTGGGGGCCGACCCGACGAAAGGTCCAGGCAAAGAAATTATAGAAGCCAGCACAGATGATAATGAAAATGGCGCTGCCAAACATGATCTCAATGAGGGTGTAGCCCTGATTGCGTCTCATTTGAGGGGAAGCCTTGCGGATCCGGAAAAAGTGAACCACTGGGAGGAATCCAAGGTGGTTTTCCGGTTGGGAGAGGGATAGTAGACGGTGATTTCGACGTGTTGTCCGGTGGATGTGACAGAGGAGTCGATTTCCACCCTGGCTTCCAGCTCATAGGGCTTAAGAGTTCGCTTGAGAGTCGAGGAATTTTCCAGAGGGAAAGCCGGGTTGTGGACGGCAGAAAACCATGAGTCCGGCTGATCCATGGCAAGAAGAGGTTGCTGGGAAGCCATATCCAGAGGTTTCTCCTCGCGGGCCAGGGCATGGGCCTGCCCCAGAGCAAGTTCGGCAACCTGTCGGGAGTAATAGCGCTGTTTGAAATGGGCGTGACGCCGGGTTGTATCCGAAACCATCATCAGGCTGGCGGCACAGGTGATGAATATCATCAGCCCGACAAAAATTTCAAGAAAAGAAAAGCCCTGCCGGGTGAGAGGAAACTGCCTTTGCTTCGCAAATCCATACGACATGAGCCCATCTTAATACCCGGATACCAAAGCTACTAGTGATCCCTTGAAAAATTGCATTTCAATCGTGAAGTCTTTGCAATTTATAGAGGACTTCCTGAGGTTCCAATGGCTTGAACAGACAGCTTCTGGCTCGAGCTCCCAAAAGATCCTGATGCTTTCCCACTGACTGCCATGACAAGAGCAGGAATCCGAGTCGCCCGGGGCCCGGGAAGGAGATTCTGACTTCAAAATAGTTTCAGTTGAGCCAGAGCACTTTACACAATTACATAGCCGGATCGATTCCTTTCGTTTTGCCGGTTGGGATCTGTCACGGGACAAGGGGAAGACACAATTCCGGCCCAGGCCGTGAAATCCTTGCTGGATGCGCCTGTCACGGGACAGATGGAAAAGTTCAGGGCGAAAAAAATCTGACACCAGGCTTT
>CAZDAM010000080.1:0-16126 GCA_964503595.1 uncultured bacterium | reverse complement strand
GTCAGGTGAATCTCTTTGACCAGGTAATCCAGACAGTCTTTCAGGGCCTGATCAATTTTCGGGGAGCGGTTCTCTTTCAATCCATACTCACGCTTTAACTCTTCGGCTTCCTCAAAAGAGAGATTCAGGGCATCAGCAATGGCCTGGGTAAAGTCATTGCCTCCAAAAAATACGGAGCGGGTATATAAGAGCTCATCGGCATTCATGATATTGATGCCTGTGGAACGTGCCCCGATATCAATCAGAAGCGATAGGCCTTCATCAGACTTCTGAGCCGATGCATCAAAACAGTTGAAATTAGCATAGGCATCATAATCCAGAAGCCAGGGCTTAAAACGGGCCTCCCGGAATTCCTGGGAAAAGTCCTCGACCGTATCTTCTTCCACCCCAACAACCAGAAAGCGCCACGCTTCTTTTTCATTCTGCCTGAGCCGGCTTAAGATAGGATGAAAACGAAAAACCCTCTGGCCAACCCCGTCCGCAAACTCACTTTCGAGCTCAAACGGAAGTACAGAACTGATTTTCTTTTCATCATTGAAGGGAAAGGACACGATTCGCACCGAGCCCTCATAACCCTTCAGAGAAACCACCAGGCGATCCGCCCGGATTTGATGCTTTTTAAAAAAAGCCCGGATTGCCTCTTTTCTTTCCATTCCCGGATAGGGGAAATGAAAGAACTTTCTAAGGAACTGCCCTCTGAGAGTATCCTCCACTAAAACGGCCTTGATCGCGCTGGCCCCAACATCCAAACCCAGTACTGTACTCATTGTGCCTGACTATCCAAAGACTCTTTCCACCATACAATATCGCACTTTTTGGCGTTTCTTTTGACAATTGCCTCAACAATCGCCTCCTGTTTCCCCACTCTTCCTGTCGCCCGGATACGAAAAAAGGTCGACTCAATCTGAAATTTCTGGATGGTGGTATTGGACAGTCCGTAGCGGCCCGCCAGAGACTGGAAGTCCCCCAGGGACTGATAAGGCCTAAACTCCAGAATGGATTTTGTAATAAATTCTGCCTGATAGGGCTGATCCATGGCAATCAGGCTCTCCAGGACCTCGGGGGCAATCGTATTGATATTGTGCTTACCCGGTCCGACGACACTGATCATGTCATAAAGACGGGGGTTTCCCTTACGTCCAAAAAGCATGTCCCCGGTGAAGCCCTTGACAAGAAGAAGCTCTCCAGGAGTCGCCAGCGGCTGATTGTGAGCAATCCGCTTTTCTTCTTCCCGCTTGTAATAACGATTTTCAGCTCCCCCTGGCCGCTCGACATCATCAAAATCCCGCCAGTCCAGAAGAGCATTGGTCAGTTCCATATGAATGTCCTGTTCGGCAAACTCCAGATCCAGGATGTCACCCTTCTTGACCCGCTTGAGCTTCAGGGCCAAAAGCCAGTCCAGAAGCTCCTGCTCATTCAGAGCATTGATATTCACCCGGCCCTCTTCATCCGTGATGTTGACGGAAACTCCTCCGTTTCCGACCTGAAGGGGCATCATCTGGGACAATATGGAAAGTTGAGCCCAGTCCTCTTCCAGATCATCCCTTCCATTCTGGTCCAGAACCAGACCGGCACGGGCCAGATTGACCCCGGCACGGGCGAGGGACTGGGCCTGGACCCTCTGGGCATGTCCTCCGGCTAGAAAAATATACTCACGGGCGCGGTTTAAGGACTGGTAGCAGAGGCCCCCGATCATTGTCGTCAGAAAAAGGGTTAAAAGCAGGGCATAACCCTTTTTTGGATTAGAAACGACTTTTGTTCTCACTGGAATTCACCAAAAGCACCAGAATCTGGTGATCAAATTCAAGGGCCTCTTCTTCATCCGAACTCAAATCTTCGGCCTCTTCCTCCTCAATCCGGATTTTCAAAGTCAGGCGGATTGCCCTCGGCAGGGTATTGGATTTTGTGGAGTCCCATTTATCCCGCCACCCGGTATCGAAGAACTCAAACTCCACATCAGAAACCCGCATGGGAAGCTCAATCTGCTCGCCACCTCTTTCCACATCCTCATCAGGAAAAGGATCGATACGTTTCAGCAAACGCCCCCTTTTCAGATCATATTCATATCCGATTTCCATCACATCGCCGAATTTTTCCATCTGTTCATCCGTCATCGGAAGAAGAGTTGTGAAATGAATCTCCTTTTCCTTGCCCACCAGACCGAATTCCATCTTTTCCTTGGGGCGGGGAGGGGGTTCCTTACCTTCTTCAGGAGCCGGAGGTTCCAGATAGGACGGATGCAGGATTCCCTGAAGTTCTCTTTGAAGCATACGCGAAAGAATCAGGGCCTGGCGAGGAGTCTTAAAGGCTTTATCCACTGTCTTCACAGCGCGGACAGAAGTAATCAGGGCATTGTGAAGAAGGAGGGATGCCACAGCCGTGATCGTCATGACAATCAGAATCTCAATCAGAGTGAAACCCCGCCTCATGACTGATTCTCCTGAAAAAGCAGGGTATGCATCTCATAGGATTCATCGGCCTTGCCCTCCCCCCAGAAGACCCTGAGCTTCACGCGATAAAGCCTTTCCAGATACATCTCCTTGGCTCCGGAGTTCTTCTCGGCAAAAAACCCTTCGCCGAAAGCTTCCTTCATCTTCACTTTCTCAATTTCTGTTTCCCAGGAATAGGCCTCAAAATCATCAAAGGTTCCTTTTTCCTTGCCTTCTTCAATTTTTTTCTCCAGTTGCAGCTCCTGAAGAAAGTTGGAAGCAATCTGCGAAGCAGTCACGATATTCTTCGCCCGTCTGCTCATACGGGCAGCCTGACGAAGCTGGGGCAGAATCGTAACAATAGCCGTGCTCAGGATCAGCATGGCCAGCAGAACTTCCATCAATGTGAGTCCGCGCCGGGACTTCATCCCATGCCCCCCATATTCTGAAGTGGTGTGAGAACTGCCATGACAATGAATCCAACCACACTGCCCATGACCAGAAGAAGAATCGGTTCCAGCATTGAAGTCATGGCCAGAAGGGTGCTCTCGGTTTCATTTTCATAATCCCTGGCAATTGCATCCAGCATGACTTCCAGAGAGCCGGATTTCTGACCGGACTCGAGCATGCGGACCACAATCGGGGGGAAAAGTCCGGATTCCTTGAGGGGTTTGGACATGCTCTCCCCTTCCCCGAGGCTTGTCGCAGCCCGTTCAATTGCTGCCATGTAGCAGACATTGCCTACAACATCCTTGGCAATCCCAAGACTTTTGAGAATATCTACTCCGGAGCGCAGCAGTACCGCAAGTGTTGAAGCAAAGCGCGAAATTGCAATATTGGAAATCAGAGAGCCGAACAGGGGAATCATCAGAACCAGACGATCCACAATCCTGCGCCCATTCGCCGTCTTTTTCCAGAACTGAAAGACCACGGCCATCACAAGACCGGCTCCCAGAATTGCCAGCCACCAGGTGCTCAGAAAACCGGAAATCGCAATCAGGGCCTCGGTAGAATCAGGAAGCTCCTGACCCGAACCCTGCACCACAGTGATGATTTCCGGCACCACTTTTGTCATCAGAATAAAAACTACCGCCACAGCCACAATAACCATCACTGCGGGATAGGCCAGAGTTGCCAGAACCTTGTTTTTGAGCTGATTTTGCTTTTCCGAATACTCCGAAAGCTTGACCAGAATGGAGGGGAGTTCTCCCGAAGCCTCGCCAGCCCTTGCAAGTGAGCAGTAGATGTCACTGAAAAGGCCGGGATACATACGCAGACTTTCATGCAAGGTTTTGCCTTCCCGAATCATACGATCAATATCTAAAATCGCCTTCTTGAAGGCCGGAGTTGGAACCTGCTCAGCAATCGCCCCCAGGGAAGAAGCCAGGGTGAAGCCGGAATTCAGAAGAGTCGCAAACTGCCTGGTAAAAAAGACCAGCTCTTTCTGGGAAACCCGAACCTGTGAAGGGCTGTCCTGATTCTTTCGGAACAAGGAAAAACGCAGGCGAAACCGTGAGGCTTCAGGGTCCATACTTTCCACATAGAGCCCCCGGCTTTTGATTTCCCGGCTAGCCGCAATTTCATCCTGAGCCTGAACTTCACCTCGAAGGCGGTTGCCCCTCCGATCCAGAGCCACATAGTGAAAAACCGGCATCCTAGGCCACCCTTAAAACTTCATCCACAGTAGTTATTCCCTGCTTGACCCTTCTTAGGCCATCTTCCTTCAAAAGCACCCCAATTTTCCGAGTCTCAAAGAAATCCTTACGGATCTGGGCAGAACTTGCCCGGTGGGAAATCAGCTCCCTCACCCTTTCATCTACTTCCAGAAACTCAAAGATGCCCTGTCTTCCCTTGTAGCCGATATGGTTGCAGCGCATGCAGCCCTTGCCTCGATAGAAAGGCCCCTGATAATCACAGCTCAAAGCCTCCAGAGCCAGCGGATCCGGAGTGTAGATCTCCCGACAGTTTTCACAGATCACCCGCACCAGACGCTGGGCCAGAACCCCGATCAGGGAGGAGCCGATCAGGTAAGGTTCGACTCCCATATCCATCAGACGGGTCACAGCCCCGGTAGAATCATTGGTGTGCAAGGTGGAAAACACGAGGTGACCGGTCTGGGAAGCCTGAATGGCAATTTCTGCGGTCTCCCGATCACGAATCTCCCCGACCATCACCACATCCGGATCCTGACGCAGGATGGAGCGAAGACCAGCCGCAAACGTGAAGTTGATCTTGGGTTTGATCTGAATCTGGGAAACTCCTTCAAGCTGATATTCCACCGGATCCTCAATCGTGATGATATTCCTCTCTCTGGATTTGATGGTATTCAGAACCGAGTAAAGAGTTGTGGATTTTCCTGAACCCGTAGGCCCGGTAACCAGAAGAATTCCGTTCGGGCGATTGTACTGGCGCTGAAAAACCTTGAAAATTTCCGGGGGAAATTTGAGGGCATCCACATTCAGAAGATCCACATTGGTGTCCAGAAGACGCATTACAATGCGCTCACCAAAGGCGGTCGGCAAAACCGAGACCCGCAAATCGACAACTTTTTCCCCAAGCTGGATTTTCAGACGACCGTCCTGGGGCAGGCGAGTTTCCGCCACATCCAGATTGGCTACAATCTTGATCCTGCTGGCAATTGCCCTTTGAACCGCTTTGGGAGGAGAAGGAGTATCGTAGAGCACCCCGTCGATGCGGTAGCGGATCTTGATATCCTTCTCATAGGGCTCGATATGAATATCGGAGGCCGCGTCATTGACGGCATGATAGATAATGGAATTCACAAAGCGGATCACCGGGGCCTTGTTGGCCATGTCCAGAAGATCCTCGGCCCCTTCCAGATCCTCAAGCGAGATGGAGTAATCCGAATCCTCCAGATCCCGGATTACCTGGGATGTCAGATCCTTCTGGGAACCGTAGCACTCGTTGATCGCAAGCTCTACCTCGGCATTTGTAGTCAGAACCGGACGAATCCTGAGTTTGAGAAATTGCCTCAGATCATCCAGAAGGTGGACCTTCAAAGGATCCGTAAGGGCTAAAACCAGCTCATCCCCTACGGTATAACAGGGAATGAAGCGGTGCTTCTTGGCAAAGTCGATCGGAATCCTGGAGAGAATCGCGGAATCAATATCCAGTCGATCAATTTTTTTGACAAAGGGAATCCGAAACTGCTGGGAAAGCGCATTCATCAACTGTTCCTCGTTGATGAAACGAAGCTCCATCAGAACAAAGCCCAGCCTGCGCCCCAAACCTTCGGATTTCTGAATCTCCAAAGCCTTTTGAAGTTGTTCTTCATTCAGATAGCCCTCTTCAAGAAGGATCTGTCCAATCAGCCTGCGCATGAGAATCCTTACTTGTCCTGATTCAGCCTCTGACGCACTTCAGACAGAAGGTGCGAAAATTCGGTATCTCCCGCCATGGCTGTCTGAACCCCCGGTTCAACCGCAGCCACTATTTCAAGCCACTGCCCCTGGCTCAGTCCAGCGGTTTTCTCCGGATTGCTCACCGCATCCAGAAGTTTCTTATGCTGGGGACTTCTCGCCAGTTTGGCTTTGAGCTCTCCCATGAACTCATCCCAGCGGGCAGGCTCAAACCGCGCCTTGTTCAAATCCCCTTCTGCCCGGGCAATCTCACTCAGAACCTCTTCAAATCCCGAAGCCCCGGCTCCGATCGCTTTGGGCTTTTCAGCCACCTTCAGGGGACGGGGCTTAACAAAAGGCTTCGGACTCATTTCAGGCTTAAGAGCGCCAACATCCTGCCTCAGAAGGTTGAGCATCCTAAGAAAGTCATCCCCGGAACCGGCAGTTTCCACCACGGTTTTCTGAACCCCCGGCTCCACAGCCTTGATGACCGTGGGCTCAAGAACTTCAGGCTCAGCGCTTAAACCCGCACTCACGCCCATGTCTTCCACGACTTCACGGCGCCCATCCAGAGTCACCCGTTCAACCATGACCGGTTTCTGAAGCTGGTGCATTCCGGTCTTAGATGAGAAGGACAAAGGCTCAGCCTTCTCCTTGTCCATGGCATTTTCCATCTCCTGATTGATTTTGCCGGAAACCATATCCGTATCAGCCTGATTGGCCAGAATATAGGGAGTCAGGAAGATAAACAGGTTGACCTTTCCCCCATCCCGGCTTCTGTTACGAAACAAACGACCAATTCCCGGAATTTTGGACAGAATTGGAATGGAGTTTTCGCTTTCATTGCGGTTTTCCTGCAAAAGCCCGCCAATGGCAATGGTTCCGCCATCTACTGTCGAAATCACGGTATCCAGTGAACGTTTGGTAATCGTAGGAATGGATACCCCCTGAAAAGGACTCAGATTGTCCTTGCCCCGGTTTTTTACATCCAGGGTCAACTCCAGTGTAATCGTTTTCTTCCGGGTAATCCTGGGCTTGATCGTCAGCTCAAGACCCACGTCCTCACGGGAAAAATTGATCGGGGTCGTGTTGGAAGCATTATTCAGATTGGTATTGATCCCCGTTGGCAGAGAAATAACCTCACCCACGGTAATCTTGGCTTCCTGATTGTCCTTGGTCAGAAGCTGGGGGGCAGATAGAACATTGGCATAGGATGAAGTCTGGATAGCCCGCATGAAGCCACGGATATTTTCAAAATTCAGTGTCCCATTGGCCAGATTGGCTACATCCCCGATTTCCTGGGCTGCACTGTCTACCAGAGCCACATTCAAACCATTACTGACCGACTGGCTGGCCGTATCAAAAGCCGCTCCGAAGACCGAGAAATTATTGCCCCCGTCAAGACCGCCCAGATTGACCCCGAAGCTTCTGGCAAAGCCATCGCTGACTTCCACAATCACAGCCTCGACCAGAACCTGGGCCCGGAAGATATCAAGCTTCTTGATCACATTCAGAACTTCCAGATACTGAGCCCTTGTCCCGGTGATGACCAATGCATTGGTGGCCTCATCCGGCACAATCGAAACCGGCTCTTCCGAGGAGCCTTCCTTCTTCTTCTCAAAGAGCTTGGTCAGGGTCTCGGCAATTTCCTTGGCAACCGTATGCTCCAGATAATAGACCTGAACATCCGACTGGGATTCATCCGATTTGATATCAAGTCTCTTGGCCATCTCTGAGATGGTTTCCAGCATTCTTTCATTCTGAGCCATCAGAATCAGGGCATTAAGGCGTTTGTCCGGAGTGATTTTGGCCGCATTCTGGGGAAGAGCTTCGGTGAGCTGCTTGGCCAGAGCATCCGGCTCGGCATGCCTGACCGTATAAACCCGAATTTTCTTGATCTCGCCGAGTTCTCGGTCCAGAACACGGACCGTTTCGCGGATCTGCTCAATATATTTGGGATGAGAGACCACCAGAATCGTATTGGTGCGGGCATCACTGTAGAAATTGATCTTGTCTTCTTCCGCCTCAATTTCATTCGGGGAATTGCTGAAAACCAGATTCTTGGTAAAAATCGCCTTGAGCTGATTGATTGTGGCATCCGCAGTGGTGTTTTCCAGATGAATCACATAAAGTTCCATCTGCTCATCCGGAACATCCAGACGCTGAATCATTTCCACCTGACGTTGCATGCCTGCCGTACTGTCAATGATCTGAAGAACCCGGTCTTCCACATAGGGGATGACCTGGCCATCCCGGCCAATCATGGTATTCAGAATCATATTGACCTTGCGGACACTGGCGTACTGAAGGCGGATAAAACGCATTTCCAGACCACCGGACTCAAGCCTTTCAATGTTTTCAAAATCCCACTTGATCGGAATTCCGGTCTGCTTGGAAAAACGGTTTGGAATGACTTTTTTGACCAGGCCGTCCTGAACAATATCAAAACCGTAGAAGTTCAGAGCCTGCTCCATGATGATCACAGCCTGCTGGCGGGTCACCATTTTATTGGCCTTGATCGAAACTTCCGCATTCAAAGCCGTCGGATCAATCAGGTAATGTTCATCGCTGAAGCGGGCCAGATAGTCCACCACAACCTGGATATTGACCTTGTTCAGATTCAGGCTGACCCTGTCATTCTGTTCCACAATCCGGCTTTTATCCTGATTGTTGGCAAAAAAACCCGGAGTCAGAATCAGACAAAAAAGAAGAATCAGGATCTGAGGGTATCGATTCTGTAAGCCATGATTCATCTCAATACCTCATCTCGTAGCGTAAATCCAGAAGCTGACCATCCCGCTCCACTTTCACATCGAGGCTGGTGTCATTACGCACCCGATTAAAAATCTCATAGCCTCTGGCCATTGAATCCACCACTTCTCCGTTGATCTGGCGAATGATATCCCCGGCCCGAACCCCAACGGCTTCAATGAAAGAACCTGGATTCACGTGTAGAATCCGAAAGCCGTTGGCTCTGCCGGATGCCGTAATATTGGGCTGCACTCTGACCTGGGACAGAAGAGAAGACAGATTCTGTACCTGCCGCCTGATCTCGGCCCGTGTGACATAGACATTATTGTCCTGGCGCACGACCTCAAAGGACCCACTGGGTTTGGGCATGCCACCTGTCGGGGCCGGCCCTTGGGGTGGAGGAGTTCCCGAACCCGATTCCAAAGAACCCTCCAGAAGAGCTTTGAGACGGTTTTCATAACCGGCTTCGATCAGCTCCTGGCGCACCCCGCGGTTGTCCAGAACCACCCGGTGGACATGAACTTCCATCAGGCGGACTCCCGGCATGATTTCATCCCCTCGTCCATAAACACCGGTCTGGCGATCTCTTGTGTTCATGATGAAAGCCACGGAAAAATCTCCATCCACCACAGTCCCCTTCAACTCCAGAGGCAAGGAAACCGTCGGAGGAGGAGGAGGTGGTGGGGGGGGGGGAGGCGGGGGCTTGACTTCTTCAACCACTGCGGGAGCGACCGGTTTATCCGGAGGCTTCACGCGGAAGTGATCCGCATCAACAATGGATTGTGTATCGACACTGCGCTTTTCACCCTCTACTGCAGACGGATTCTGCTGCTTTACCTCAACCGTAGCCCGTTCCTTGAGCTCGAAATACCAGAAAGGCAGACGCACCACAAAGATAAGCGGCAAAAAAATTATAGCGAGGTCAAAGAAAAAAGCCTGTCGAAAGGACATGATGATTCCAGTCTATCCAACAGAAATCATCGGAATTTTGCGGGTTCTGTTTAATGGTTCACCAGGACAGCCAGACTTCGTGAAAAGTCTGAAGCTGATTCAGAGACTCCATAACCCTTTGCCGAAGGTCTTTCTGCTGCTCCGAGAGCATGCCCAGAATCAGTTCCGCTTCGTCCTTAAGCTGGCTGACGCCATTCTGGACAAAACTGTCTTCCCGGTTGGGGTGAGCAACAGGAGCCGAGGTATACCGAAAAATACGGCTCTTGGTATTGAAGAAGTTTTCCATGGAAAGCTTCTGAAAAAGTTCCGCGCCAAGAATCCACTCCTCTGCCCTTTGCTTAAGAGTTTTCAGGCCACTCAGGCGACGCTTGCCCCAGGCTTCCTTCCAGGAGGCCTCAAGCCCAAAACCTTTCTGCCCGTCAAAAGCCAGATAAACTCCCTGCTCGGCATGTTTTGGAGCCGGCACTACCTGCAATAGCAGAGGACGTCCTGGATCCAGATTACCAAAGGGTGACTTCATCAGACTTAAGAGAGTTTCCTGAGAAATTCCGGTGACCGAAAGTTCAATGGGGGTCAAAGGAGACAGAATTCCTCTGGCAAAAGAACCATGCAACCGAAATACCAGCTCCTGGGGGTTTTCCCCACGAAGCCTTAGATAAACAATCAGTTCCATCAAAGCGTACTGAACCCTTTTGAGATGCTGTAGAACATCTTCATTCCGGTAAGGACTAGACAGAAAGCGGGAAAATGCCTTTCCTTTCAAGGAAGGAACTTCCATGCCCTGTGAACTCAGCCAGGCTTTCTTTTCTTCATCTGTTTTCAGGCCTTCATCCAGATATTCCCGAAGGCTTGCCAGAAACCAGCTATACCCGGCTTCGCTCAGATTGTTACGGGAGATATAATCCTGGACTTTCTCCTCAATATTCTTGAATCCGAAGCTCCTGGGATCTGCAAAAAGCAGAAGCTCCTCAAGCTTCAGGTAGGGAATCAGAAAGTCGATCAGTTCCTCCTGATGTCCCAAAGCTTTTTCAGAGCTTAAAAGGAGACTTCCCGCCAAAGCTTCCGAGACCATTCCCGCTTCGGGCTGAGGATAGCCGAAATCTGCTTCTGAAGGCTCTAAAGCCGCCAGAACAGCCCCCTGAATTTCAGGCTGCTTCTGAAGGCTTCGGGCGAAAAACCAGCTGGAGGCATCCAGAAAATCGGCCTCCGTATCTGTCTGTTCCAGAATACCTCTCAGCTCCAGAAGTGGACTGAAGGAAAAGGCGGACTGAAAATGGGGCAGGCTCTGCATCACGGAACTGCTGATCAGACTCTGTCGAATGCTCAAAGAGGCATCCTTTCCACCTCGAAGGGCCTTCATGACAAGCCCCACTCCTTTGTGGGAAGGATGAATGGATTTACCACGGGTCAAAAGCCAGAAGTTCTTGACTCCCACGCGGCTCAATACATCCGGAAGAACCTCCACAGCCTCGGAGAAAATCCCGGTTGCCACCAGAATTCTCTTTTTCCGGTCTGCTGTGCTGACCGGAAGAATTTCAAAGCTCAGTTCCGGAAAATCCGGATGAACCGAGGCAATCCTCAAAGCCCGGATCACATCCTGCTTGATGATGGGCTCCTTGCTTACAGAAAGCTCGTTGCCAAAAAGCAGCAGTTTTCCAAGTTGGGTATCCTTACAGGTCCGAAGGATTCTCACCGTCTCGGCCTGAAATTTCAGAAACTGATTCAGTTCGGTGGAATTCAGAACCCCGGAGTCCGTGGACTGAAGCAGGGTATAATGAGAAGGGTCATAATCCGCCGGCACCTGACAGCCTTCCTCAATCATGGCGTATTTCATTTCCTGAAGAAAATTCTTCCCGTACATGCCCTTCAGAAATTTCAAGGTCATGCCGGCGAATTTTCTTTGGACAAGGCGCTCAAAAACGCTGTTCCCGGAATCCAGAATTACCGTATCAATATCCTTGGGAAGGCTCGTGAAGGTCTCCTTGAAGAAGGAAGCCAGATGCTCCTGCCTTCCTACCACATGAAAGTCCACAATCCCGAACTGTTCTGCTTTCAGCTCCTTGGCATGGGGACGCCAGGATTTCAGCATGAGGGCATAGGCCAGAAGCTCGGAATCTCCGTAAAGATTCGTGAAAACCAGACGTCCCGGCTTGCCTTCGGAAGGTTCAACCAGAACAAATTCAGTCTGCAAGGGTCCCAGGGCATGCAAAAGCCAGGATTCATTCACTCCCATACGGGTCAGCCAGTAAAGAGTTTCTCTGGTGGTTCCCAGGTGCAGTTCAAACCGGTAATCTTCCTGAGCACACCAAAGCATCAGCTCATAAGGCATTTTCAGGCGGATACGGTCCGCCACCCTTTCCTTCAGTCCCGCGACTTCCGTATTCAGGTTCTGAATTTCTTCCGGCCAGCCTGAAGTCTCCGAAAAATCAAACGTACGGGGGCGATAACGCAGACTCTTCATGCTCAGTTTCTGAAAGCGGTAGAACGGATCACTTCCCAGCACCTCTGCCAATTGGGCGTCCTGCTGGGCAGAAGGATTCTTAGGATTGGTAAAACCGGGAAAACTCAGAAGCAGAACCACAGAAATCAGGCGCAACATGGAAAATCCTCCGCAGTGTTGGTGGGCGCCAATAATAGCACGCCATAAAGAGGGTCGGAAAACTTCCAAAGCGTCTAAAAAGCGAAGGCTTCAGGGTCCTTGATGAGATCCTGAAACCGAACCCAGATTTCTCCTTCCTTCGGATCTTTGATGCGCGCCGTTTTCAGACTGTAATTGATATCAATCACCTCAACCGGCTCGTTTCCCTGATCCGCGACCGGAAAAACCCAGTCCCCGACATAAAAGTCCTGTTCCCTCAAAAGTTTCGCATCCAGAAGCCGCTTGATCATCCTGCCAACCTGCTGCTTCATCAGAGGTGTCCATTCGACTCTTCTGGCTTCATCCTCAGGGAACAGACCGGTGAGCATGGATTCCACCGTTTTCACGATTTCAGCTTCAAACCGTTTGGCTCTGAGCCGGTTTTTGGGCTTTGCCCCACGCCTTTTTACCATATCCCCCTCCTAAAAATAATCGTCATATTCCCAGTCATTGAACCAGATGGGCAGATGCACTGCTGCAGGTTTATCCCGATGCAGAATCATCACATCCCCCGCGGGTACTTCCTGAACTGAAACTTCCTGAACTCCAGAGCCCGTTGTCGTCTGGGAAGATTCTGCAGATGCAACCGGAGTCACCACTTTCTTCCGAGTCAGTTGAGCCCAGCTTGTTACTGCCGGTACCTCCCTCGCAGCCGCGGGTTTTTCAGAGATTTCCCCAGCGGGTTTCTCCTGAGTGTTCTCCAAAGTTACCGGTCCTGGGTCTTCCTTCACCGGCTCCGGCCTGGAAACTTCGGGCACCGGAGCCGGTTCAGGGACTTCCTGCTGGACTGGCTCCACTTCATTCTGGGGATTCACGGTCTCTTCTTCCGGAGGAGTTTCAACCGGCTCTGGTGAAGACTCCGGGGCCGCTTCCTCCGTTTTTACCGGGGTGGGCTCAACCTCTCCCCCTCCGTCCCGTTTGCGACGATTTTCGGCAATCTTGGATGCCAGAATACCAAGCTGGCGATAATTCTGGTTCGGGACATAATCTTCACTTTGAATGATGGATTTCAGGTAGTTGAATCCCCTTGGGCTCAGCATGCTGTTTCCGGGGCGCCCTCCACGCGCCGTTTTGTGGCAGGTGATACAGGATTTATTCTCTTTTTTGGCCATTTCCTCAGTACTGTGAAGCAGGCCTGTTCCCAGAAAAAATGGAATCAGAAGCTTAAAACTACGCATGGTAAACCTCGGTTTGGACATCATTCATCGTCCAGTCCTCGACCAGTTTCTCTCCCGAACACAGCCCACGAGCTCATGGAGCGGCCTGCTCTTCGGGCAAGCCATACGTTTTTTTCGTCAAAAGAAGGAGTTCTGTCAGAACTCTATGCGGTAAGAAGCCCTGACCGTACTCTGGTTATCCTGCCCCAGTACCCCAGGTCTTCGCAGGCCCAAGGGCAGGCGGCCTGCTGATTTCTCAAGTTCCAGAGTCGAATACTCCAGAATCAGAGTACCTGAATCCGTAACTTTGCGACTGACCGAAAAGGTCATTTCTGTCGCCAGATCATCAAAATTATCTTCATTCAAAGGAGTCGGGGCCTGAGTCCCCTCCCGCAAAACTTCAAGCGAGCCATAGCGCACACCAATCCGGGATGCCTCATCAAGAGTCATGACCGCCTGAACCGAAAAGGTTCTGAAATCATCCTCAACCACGCGTCCACTGCCAGCCGTTCCCGGAAAATAAAGGAAACTGTCCATGCGACCAGCTGCATCCAGCATGTCAGAACGGATATAGTTCTGACGGCTTCCTTCCACATACTCCGCACTCAACTCCATACTCTGGCTGGGACGCATGGCAAGTCCGAAATTATAGAAATTCATTTCTGCCCGCCCGGCAGCCGAATTCGGAGAACTGGCCTTCAGGCCATCCCCTCCTTGAAACCAGCCCGCCTGCCATTTGAAGAGACGATCTTCGGTTTCCCTGCTGACAAAAACCAGAGTCCCCCCGTCATCAATCAGATCTCCCTGCTGAAAAGTCCCCGCCGGAACCGTTGGTACCAAAGGCTGGTTCAGGCTGTTGCGCATGGTATTCAGACCCGGCAGCTCAAGGACAGCTACCGGCCAGAAGGCCCGTGTCTGATCCGGCATGGTTTTCAAATATCCATCGTGAAGACCAAGACCCAGTCTCCATTCTGCATTCACCTGCTTTTCAAAAAGAATCCCCTGAAAAATTCCTGAATGCAGACTTTCGATTAGAGAATGGCTGACAAAGTTTCGGGGAGCATGAAATTCCCCTTCCCGTGTATTACCCCAGGGAAGCCACTGCCTGCCCATTCTGACTTCAGCATCAAGCTCAAGAGAATCCCACTTCAGATAGAAAGCTTCTTCCAAAGAAAGTTCACCTGCATTGCCTCCCAGGCGGGCTGCCCCGGAAGGATTCATCTGCAAGGTCGTATAAAGGCTGGTTCTGACATCCAGGGCAGCTTCAATGCCCAGTTTCAAACTATCCACCTGAAAACTCCGGGAGCTTCCCTGAAAAGTCGCGTAGGGGCTCCCTTCACTGGCATGAATTACAGAAAACATGGCCTGACCGAACAGGAGCACTCTGGGATTCCCAGTATCTTCAGCCCGCACTTTCCGGTTCAGAATCAGAATTTCCTTTTCGTTCTGAAGACTTTTCTTCTGGAGAAATCGACTGGATTGGGCAAACTCCTCCTGAAGCTGACTCAAGGCATCTTCCGAATCTGATGGAAGGGAGTAGCCACTTTCAGTGCGCGAAATTGCTTCATACACCAGAGAAGCAAATTCATACCGGTTCAGTCGCGACTCTTCCGTGAGGCGATTGGAAAGAGAATGCAGAACTCCGGAAGCCTCAAGCTTCTCCAGGGCCTCATAGGCCCAGTGCTCAGGCGGTAAATCCTCAAAAGGAGAAGCCGGAAAAACCGCAGATGACAAAAGCCAACCCAGTCCCATACTCATCCATTTATGTTTGCCAGTGACCTTTTTCATTCCCTGAATATTGTATCGGTTTTTTCCTGTTTGTGTCGTATCCCGGATGCGAAATCAAATCGCACAAAAAAGCCTTTCACCAGGCTTTTTTGTAAAGTTCAGCAGTCTATTGACCCTTTCTCTTTCCCGTCAAACGGATTTTTTTGAAATCGGAAACAATTCCTCCTGAGAGTCGTAGATTATTGTGACCCTTGATTGAGCTTCACGGCTATCCGCAAGTACTGATATGGCAAGGGGAAAACTGCATGTCTGCCTCTATGTTCAAAAAACTTCTGCAGAACCTTCCTCTTCGGGCTTTTTGTCTGAACTCCCAGCAGCATATTCTTTTTGCGGATCCCGGATTTAACAAACTTCTCCACACTGACTTTCCTTTGGAGGGCGCTCGCTTTGAAGTTCTGATTCATCCTGACGAAAGAGAACGCTGGCAAATGGCATGGACCACGCTTCAGCATCAGGGCTCCCTTAAGGAAGAGTTTCGCATGGGAACTCTGGGAGAGAGTCATATCCTGCACTTGAAAAAAGACAAGGACAACCACAACATCACCTTTTTCGGCTGGATGGAAAACAGCCTTCTGGATCTTCAGAAAAGCGATGAAAGACTCCGCACCCTCCTCAAAACCATGCCGGATATTGTCTGTTTCAAAGATGGACTGGGCCGCTGGCTGGAGGCCAACACCTACGCTCTCAGACTGTTCAGACTGGAGGGGGTAGCCTATCGGGGACTGACCGATCGGCAACTGGCTGACTTCTCTCCAAATTATCGCGAAGCCCTCCTTGCATGCGAAAAATCCGATGAAGCCGCCTGGCAATCAGGACAGATTAACCGGGAAGACGAAATCATCCTCCACCCCAATGGTTTCCGCACAGTTCTTGATGTCATCAAAGTCCCTACTTTCTTTCACGACAGCAACCGTAAAGGCCTTCTCGTCGTCGGACGGGACATCACCCAAAGGCGTCAGGCAGAAGAACATCTGAAGAACGCCATTCAGGCCAAAAGCCAGTTTCTGGCCAACGTCAGTCACGAAATCCGCACTCCCATGAACGGGATTCTTG
>CAZDAM010000079.1:0-16172 GCA_964503595.1 uncultured bacterium | reverse complement strand
GCTCGGTCAGCATATACCCAGCCTAGCGCCAAATACTGCCAACCTGCAAGAGTCATAGCAACCCGAAACGGACAGAAAACAACAAAAAAGCCCCCTCTTCTCCTCCGTGATCCGAAGGGACTTTGGATGTCTCTCCCTATGCGTCTTCCTCCGTGAATGGCAAGGGGGAGAGCTTTAAGCATTATCCCAGGAAGTCCAGAAGACTGACCTGAATAATTCTGGCTCCAATATTCAGTGAGGCCTGTTGGGCACTTTCAACTTGTCGCAAATCAATAATGGCCTGAACTATATCAATGTCCTGATTTTCCGACAGCCTTTTGGTCAATTCGATATTTGTCGTTTCAAGCCTTTCCACATTAGATTCGAAGCGATTCACAACGGAACCGATCCTGGCACGGTATTTCAGAACCTTCTCTTCATCCTCACCGATTCTAGCCAGGATTTCCTCTGAGATAAAGTCTGCATCATCCCTTTGCAGGGCATCCCTTAAATCAATCATGGTCTGAAAAATGCTCCGGGTCGCCGTCAGGCCAACCTGAGAAGCGGTATTGCCCTCACGGGTATCCCGGACCTTCATGTAGGAAGAATCAGAATTCGAAGTCAGATCCAGAGTCGGACCAGTTGCGGAAGTCCCCAGGCTCATGGTCACCCCCGCACGGGAAAGATCCCTATTGACTGCATCCATGAGATAGGTCAGTGTCGGCGCCACATCAATCGGACCGGCTTCGATCTTAGGAGAACCGTTCCCTTTGGCTCCGGTTTCTCTCAGAAGTCCCAGATCTCCTGCTGTCGTGGAATCATTCGTTCCATCTCCATTGGCATCAAGCTCCTCAATCGAGATGGTAGGACCATTCGGCCCTGATACGGCCAGCTGGTAACCACCAGCATCATTCAGTTCAATCCTGATCGACTCCACTCCAAAATTGGCATTGGTACGGCGAGCCTTGTCAATCGCAATATTGATTGCGGTCTGAACATCCTCAAGCGTGGAACTCCGGTCATAAAAAGGCTTGGAGCTGTACTCCTTTTCCAGATTGCTCTGTGAATTCGTCGACTGATTATTGGATAAATCCACAATCGCCTGATTGCCAAACTGATCCCTGATGACAAAGCCACTGTTCTTGCGGCCGACATCAACCCCACCCCGGTAGATCCTGTCTTCGTCGTCATAAGCTCCGGAATTGAAAGCCTTAAGTGGAGTGTCCATCGTAATGGGCACCGAATCCTTCAAATCTATGAAAGCGGATTCCTTGCCATTTTCGACATAAAGGCTCTTGAGCTGTTCGTCAAAACTGGTCAGCTTACCTTCCGCATTGGGGACCATTTCCGAGAGCAGGGAATGCCGATCCACGGAAGGATTCAGATCTCCACTGGAAACAAAACGGGTTTTGTCCCCAAGTGAACCGGTCCCCTGAAGAATCTTCAAATCCCGAGCTGTTGTTCCCGAGCCTTCACTTACCTGGATTTTGCCACTGCTGGCAATCTCATTGCCACGGGTATCCTTTCTTCCGGAAGAAGCCAGCTGGAACTGACCGTTCTCATCAACAGAGGTCTTGACCTCAAACCCAAGACCGCTGATCTGCCGACCGACAATCACGCGGACTCCACCAAGACCCTGAATCGAGGTCTGTCCACCAGGAGCAATCCCGACCTGTTCCAGAAATTTAGCCATGGAAGAACTGATTCCCTGCATGGAGATATAGGAAGAACCATTGGTTGTCGCCAGTACCAGACGCTTGCCTGCACTTCCTGTCGGAGAATTCTGCTCGCTCGCAATCGCTAAAGATACATTTGGAAACATAGCCGAACCATTGAAAGCAGTAATGAAGTCCCCAAGAGTACTGCCTTCCGTCAGATTGAAAGGCCCAATAATGGTCGGCACACTGACATTCATATCCTTCAGTGAAGTCGAAGCATTCAAAGCTGCCGGTACCTTCGCATAATCTTGAATGTACTGAAGAACATCTCCAAGCTGAATATCCTGACGGGAAGAACCCAACTGCCTCTCAATCCTCTTCAGATCCACTTCCAGACTGGCTCCACTTCCGATTTCATTCAGATAGAAGGAGTCAACATCCACGCCGCCCACTGTCGGCAGTTTGGCATCCACAAAAATCGTTTCATGCGTCAGGCTGAAATCTGATGGGCTCTGGGCAGAGCTTCCAAACAGGTCTTCAAAGGTATTCGCATTCTGGAAGGCCGATACTTCAGAGAAGCGCATGGCCACATCCGAGGAAAACCGGATCTTGCCATCATTGGTGGGGTGTACCCGGACTTTCCCCTGAAAAGAATCATCTGCCGCAATCTGCTGATTGATCAGGGTCTGAACATCATTCCAGGTGGCATTATCCGGAAGCTGATTGAAATCCAGAACAATGGAATCATAGTTGCTGTCTGCATCATTATCCGAAACGATTTCAATCCGTACCTGGCCAGTCAGATCGACGTTTCGGATCCGCCCTCCATCCCAGTCAGAATTAGGTGAGGCATTGTTCAGAAGCTCAAGACGGGTGGAAAAGTTCAGCTGGGGATTCAGATCCACAGAACCCTTCAGGGTACTTAACTCCCTGGTCTGAAGACGCATCGAACGGGTTTCAACATAAGTGTTCTCCAGAGCCCCGATGGTTGATGCGGAAATCGTATCTTCATCTTCAAAAACCTTGGTACTCTGAAAAGTGCTCAGGCCAAGCTGGTCCGCAACCTTGGAAAAGACATTCAGATCCCTTCCCATCATGACTCCCGAAGCATTGGAAGTCGAATTTGTCGACCCCTGAGGAATCAGACCCAGATCGAAGCCCGTCGTTCTTCCTTCGACCTCAGCTACAGTGAAGGCCCCCCCGTTGTCATCCACAAGCTTGATCCCGGTGCGATCATCATTGAGCATGGCCCGGACCGCAACCCGCTTGTGCAGCATGAACTCACCAGTGAATTCCCTGCCTCCGGCGATCGTGGAAATCTTGAGTTGATCTGCTGTTGCCGGAGCTCCAACAGACTGAATCGAAATCGAACCATCTCCCAGAGCAAGATCGGAAAAACTCAGCTGCATGCCTCTGGTATCCGGATTGAAAACGGTTGCCACATCCACCTGACTGGTAGCAAGGCCTGTTCTCAGAGCATTCTCCAGATCCTTCACCGTACTTACCGTCGTCAAAGTGGAGAGGTCTACATCCGTGGTTCCGGCCGTGGTCGTAAAACGCAGGGTACCCATCGGAATTCTCAGTCCCTCAATCTCTCCCAGCCGAGTCTGTTCGGTCATGGGTTCATAGCGAAGATTGATGGCATTGATCACGTCTTCAACAGTCTGTGCATCTTCAAAATCCACAACCTGGCTGATGCCGGTGGAGTCCGTAATCCGAACCTTGAAATTATTGATTCCGCCACCTGCATTCAGAGTTGCAAGTTCAGTACTCTTGCCAATCGCATTGGCAAGGTTAACTCTGAACTTACCCCGGTCTTCGGGAATCCGGGTGTCCTGGAACACCATTTCGGAAGTTGCCTGATCCAGACGGGCATTCACTCCGATGGACTCTGTCTGGGCATTGATCTCCGCCAGAAGTTCATCCACCGTATGAATTGTAGTCCCGATTCCACTCAAATCCACCAGGACCTGATTGGTCGCATCATATGTATCCTTCGCTCCTCTTACAGGAGTCTCCTGATTGAGCTGCTTGAGAACCGCACCTGTATTGTCCTCGACAAAAAAGTTTCCTGAACCATCAGCCTCATTGATAAAGCGAAGGCCATATCCATTCGGAGAAACCTGGGCCTTCACCCGTGCCCCCGAATTGTTGATCTGACTGATCAAATCTCCTACCGTTGCCGTATCATTGAAATCCGCCAGGTCCAAAAAGGTTTCCACTCCGGCAGCATCCTGGATGCGAAGCCGGTTGGGTCCGGGATTATCCCAGGTACCATCCGCCACTCCAAGCCAGTCTCTTAACTGGGTATCCTCGTCAAAAGGAATGCGGGAAAAATCCGGGTTTTTCCGGTTCAGGTTCAAATCGCGGGCGAAATTCCCGACATTGTCCGTAATGGATGGCTGGCCCGCTCCATTGGAGAAGTCATAAACGGCAATCTGATCATTTTCAATGCGAAAGCGCACTCTGGGATGTCCGGCAACCGTTTCAGGAGTCATCGCTCCATTCAGAGCCGTAACAACTTCTTCAATTCTCGTTGCTCCGGAAATATTGAGCTGTCCGGCACCTGCTCCGATGGTCAGTGCCAGGGAACTCCCCGCTGCATCTGTGACCGTAATCTGATTGCCATTGGCCGTGTCCACTCCCTGGCGGTTGTTCAGAAGTGCCAGACGAGTGGAGTTATCTGCCCCGGTCGAAGTATTTTCCCGAAGATGAGGAGCTCTGGTAGTTCTTACCGTCATTAGGCCAGCAGCAATGCCCTGACTTCCAAGTCCGTTGATGATCGTGGAAAGTTCAGTCCTGCCCGTCATCTGGACCGCTTTTTTGGAAAGGCTCGGCCCTGAATTACTGATCAGTTCATCGTAATAGAACAGATCCACTCCGTGAAGATTGTCCACCACATCCAGAGCCTGATCGACCTGAATCGTTGTATCCTGGGTATCCCCGCTGTAAATAACCCTTGTCACGTTGGAAAGGTTAATGCCCGTACGAACGACTCCATCAATGGTGATCAGATCGTTGACTTCCCCAAGATCCGATCCTCGAATCACATCAAAGGGCTTACCAGCGGTTTCGTGCCCCCCAAAAAGTGCCCTCCCACCGATTGTGGTATTGCCGATCTGGACCATGGACTCCAAGAGCTGATTGACTTCAACGGCAATCGCATCTCTCTCATTCAGGGACAAGGCTCCGTTGGCCCCCTGAACCGCGAGTTCCCGGGCACGGGTGATGATAGAAGAAATCTCGCCAAGAGTCGCATCCACCGTATTCATACGGGAAAGAGACTGCTTGATGTTTTCTTCAAACTGTTTGGTTTCTGCGATATTGGCATGAAGTCTGGTGATCGCGGCCGCAGCAACTGCACCGTCCTGAGGACGTTGGACAGCCTTGCCGGAAGAAATCTGATTATTCAGGTTGAGCAGTTTGGAATTATGACTGTTGACCGAATTGAGAAAATTGTTGATCAGCTGCTGTTGAGTCACACGCATAAGTTTCCTCTTGGATCAGCGTCCCAGGTTGATGATGGTATCCAGTATCTCGTCCATGACATTGATAATACGGGCAGAAGCGTTATAGCCCTTCTGAAACTGAATCATATTGGTCAGTTCCTCATCCATGGAGACCCCAATGGCGGAAAGACGCTGGTTCTCAATCTGGGTGGTTATAACCCGGGTATTTTCCTTAAGCCTCAGAACTTCTTCAGCTTCCGCTCCAATATCAGCGACTACAGCGGCAAAAAAATCTGTGACCGATTTGGGCTGACCCCGGAATTTTGCATTCAGAGCTGAGGTTTCAATTGTGCGGGAACCATTCCCACTGGCTCCATTCGAAGGAAGAAGCTTCAAATCCTTCGCGGCAGTACCTGCCCCTTCACTGTAAGTCAGATTTTCATTATTGCTGGTCAGGCGGATTCTTCCATCGGCCAGAGTCGTAATCACCACCTGGCTGGCAATCGCGTTCTTGGTTAGAGCATCATTGATTTTTCCTTGCAAATCATAGAGGGTGGAATCATCATCCAGACCCTCAAGACTCACAGTTGCCGACTTGATTCCATTGGACACCACAAAGGTGGATTCCTTACGGCCGAAATCCACGCCATCTCCGCCGTTGAGAACAGAAAGACGGGTCCTCAGCCCGTATTCAGCATTATCAACAACCTGGGCAAACTTGAGCTGAGCCATCTGAGAGGCGTTGGAACCATCTCCCTCTCCGGAAGAAACCGGGGTCCTGTCCCCAATTCTTTCAAAGACCCCACTGGCTGCAGCAAACACCTGTACATTCTTGGCCAGACTGCTATCCAGTCCAAAGGCAGCGGCAGCTCCCTTTTCTTCATAGGTTCCGGTAAAGGGGGAATTGAAATCCTTCCAGAACAAACGCTGGGATTTCCCATCCAGTCCAAAACCCTGATAGTGCAGTTTGTTGAACTCGCGGGTCATGGCATAAGCCAGCTTGTCCAAGGAGCGCATCTGCTCCTGCAGGAAGCCGTCCTGATATTTCAGAAGCCCGGCAATTTCACCACCATCTACAGCTTGGTTGATGACAATATTCGTGGAACCTACGGATTTGAATTCGACATCTACCCCTTCAATGAGGTTCGCCACATGATTGCTGCTGGATTTTAAGGTCTCGTCGTCAATTGCGTAGATGGCATCCTGAACCCGGCCATCAAAAATCACCTGACCAAAACTGTTATACTCCGGCTCATCCGAAAAGCGCATGACGCTGAGAAAATTGGAAGTCCCTTCACTCAAAGTCATCTGATTGGCTGTCCCGGCTCTGGAAGACCTGAACAGCATTTTCTCCCGCTCAAAGCCAACTTCCAAACCCTGGCCTGAGTTATTGATGGTGTCCCGAAGCTCACCAAATGTCATGGCATTGTCAAAATAGATGGGTACCCCGTTCAGATAAAAGGAACCACTGAGAATCCCGGCCTGGGACAGGCGGGAATCTTCTGTCAGGTCATTCTGAATGCTCCGGAAGTCAACACTTTGCAGGGAATGCTTGGTTGCGGTCTGAAATACGGTGACAGTATGAGTCCCTTCTTTGGCATCTGCCCCTACCCAGGCCGTCGCGACTTTGGGGTTATCCGAGGGTTCTGGCAGAGTCGGTGTCGAGGAAATAACCTGAAGGCCATTCAGGTTCGGATCATTGACCAGATAAGGAGGGCGGACCGTTTTGCCCTGAACCAGCAGATGCTCTCCGATGGTGACATAGAGTTCCTGATTCAGGTCTTCGCGGATTTCTACATTGGCCAGAGAGGCGAGTTCATCCAGAAGGCGATCTCTTTCATCCAGAACATCATTGGGATTCTGACCGATATTACGGGCTTTGGAAATCTCCAGATTCAGATTGGCAATGGATTCGGCGATCGAATTGATTTTGGAGAACTTGTCCTGAACCTTGGCATTGGTAGCACTCAGGCTTTCCTGCAAACGCTTATAGGTCACATTGACCATGGTCGCCAAAGATTTGGCCTTCTCTACCAGAGTCACCCTGACCGGCTGATTTTCCGGCTGGTTGTTGACGTCTTCAATAGCCTGAAAAAGCTCATCCAGAGAAGCCCGAATATTTTTGTCACTGGGCTCGTTCAAAATGGTTTGCAGACTTTCCAGAGACTTGGCCAGAGCATCCGTCTCACCCTGAAAAGTCTGTTGCTCCCGAAAAGCCGCATCCAGAAAATTATCCCGGATACGCTCAATTTCACTTAAGGTGACACCCGTACCAACCTGACCGGCTCCTGGAGCTGTCTTCAGGGGATCCAGGGCTTTCAGACTCACAATCTGACGAGAGTACCCTTTGGTTTCCGCATTGGTGATGTTATGACCGGTCACCTGCAACGCCTGCTGATGAGCAGAAACTCCTCTTTTCCCGATTTCAAGCCCAAAAAAAGAACCAACACCCATAATTTCCCTGCTTTTTCCGGCAACAAAAAAGGAGAGCCCACCCGAAAATGCCTTTTCAGGTGTGGCTCTCCTTAGCCCTGCTGACATCCATCCGAGGATGTCCGCTGCCTTATTTCAATATTGTCCTAAAGTCAAACGCTCAAATTGAAACTACGACCAAAGCTTTTACCAGGTCTGCGCCTCAATCTCGAATAGGTCACATCGGTATTTGTACCCAAATCCTGAACAGCCTTCAGCAGTTTATTCACCAGCCTCTGGGAGAATTTCAAAGCCTCCTGATTAAGCATATTCTGTTTGCGAAGGCGGCCTCCGACATCACTCAAATCTTCCTGGAGTTTCCGAATGGATGCATTTTCCTCAGCATTCAGATCAAAAAGCTCCTTCAGAGTCTTCTCGCCGAAAACCACTTTACGCTCTTTTTCCAGTTCTTCGATCCGGGAGAGCGCCAGAGATTCCTGACGAACCATTTCCCGAAGCCTCGAAGCTTCATCTGCATTCTTTGCATCCACCAGAAGCCCACCCTTTTCTTCGGCCGTGGCCAAAAGGGTCGAAAACAGCGCCAGCTGGGCACTCAGATTAACTTCTACCTGTTTTTGGAGCGACATCATGAATTCCTTTATCGCTATCAACCTTAGATCATGTCGTCTAAAACACCCGAATCCAGGAGCCTTTCAGCAACTTTTTCCGAGTCCACGGTGTCAAAATATGCCTGAATTCCTCCACGGGAAATCAGTTCCTGAACTTCCTTGACCCGACTCCGAGCTGTTTCAGGAGCATCCAGAACCCGGCGCACGAGAGCATCGGTATTCGAAACCGCCCCCGGCTTTCCCAGATTCAGAGGAGCAGCTTCAGGACGATTCAGAGTATTCACGGATGAAATTTCAGTCGCCTTGTTCTCCTTGCCGGAAGGCACCTGATTCATCGCATCCGTAAAACGTCCTGCTCCTTCGGGCTTGTTGCGACGTATCGGTTTTTCTAGCGGGCGAAACCCGTTACTGCTGTCGATCTTCATGATTTTACCTTTTGTTCAGGCGAGTGACTGACCTATATTTATTATCGGCACAAAGTCGTGCCTACTTTAGACTTAGACAAACAAAAGTAAACAAAATCATTCCAATTTCCCATAAATTGGACGATGGCTCTGCTTGGACAAGGGAAATCCCTTCAGGAACGACGCACCAGACGCCCTTCACGGATAAATTTCATGATGACTCCCTCGTCAACCCCAAGAGCTACAGCAATATCTTCAGCATTACAGCCCGGATGGCTGCGGATATAATCTCTGACCTGCTGGAACAGCTCCAGATTGCGATGATTCTCTTCATCCCCTCTGAGGATTCGTTCGATGTCCTTGTCTGAGCGCCTGATTGGTTTATCGCACATAGTTTTTCCTCCGGCTTAAAGCCCGGCCTTCCTAGTTCGAAAGCTTAGCACCCGAATAGATGCCACTTCATATCCTAAGTCGCGCAATATCCCAGCGCAAGCTCCAAGACTCTGGCCCGTACTCAGAACATCATCCACCAGATGAACTTTTCCCGGCACAGTGGCTGAATCGTCGTCAGGGTAAAAGAGATTCACAGCATTGAAAGCCCTTTGTTTTCCTTGAAGCTGTTTCTGTGACAATTTCTGCGGATGTCGGGCCAAAGGTGAAGAAAGCCTTCCCTGAAGCCCTGATTTTACCGGAAGACAGGCTTCCATCCAGCTTTTTCTGGCCGTCGACGGAACCAGGACAATTTCATCCGATAAGTCCAGGGATTGGGGTGGAAACAGAAGCCCGGACCAGTCCCACTCCTGATCCCGTCCCCTCTTCAGTTTCTGAATCAGGGGGCTTAATCTTTCATAGGAACTCAGCACAAGAAGTCCACCCCCTCCCAGTTCACGACCACAGGGAAGACACTGCGCATCCCGAAGTTCTCCTCCACAGCGAAGACAGGAAACCTCACTTCTGATCTCTGTCTGGCAGGAAACACAAAGCGCCGACTCCTGAATCTTCCCACACAGGAGACAGCGCTTTGGATAAAGCAGTGCCTGAACGAAATCCTTAAGCTTTGACAATGCCCCGTTCACTCAATTGCAGAAATTCCAGAAACTGTTTCAAGGGCCCGATTGGCTCGAGATCGCAGCCAATCTCATCAACAGCCTGAGAAACGTTATAGCCGGAGCGATAAAGCAGATCGTAGGCCTGGCGCAGAATCCTGCGGTCTTCACGGCTGATCCCATTTCGTTCCAGTCCAACGGAATTCAGGCCAAAGACCTTGGCCGGATTCCCCTGAACCTTCATGAAAGGAGGAACATCCTTGGTCACCTTACTCATTCCGCCAATCATGGCGATTGCGCCAATCTTGCAGAACTGGTGAATTCCGACATATCCGCCAATGACAGCCCCATCCTGAACTTCAACGTGACCGGCAAGAGTACTGAGGTTGGACATCACCACATGATTGCCAACAATACAGTCATGAGCAATATGGGTATAGGCCAGAAAAGCGTTGTGATTACCAACTACAGTTCTGGAGCCATCCGCTGTGCCCCGGTTGATCGTTACATATTCACGGATGATGTTGTGATTTCCGATATCAAGCCAAGTCTCGCCACCATCATATTTCAGATCCTGGGTCAAGGAACCCACGATGGCCCCCTGAAAGATCTGGTTATCCTCTCCAATGGTTGTGTTCTGACCAATCAGAACATGGCTGCCGATGACTGTCCCAGCACCAACCTTGACATTGTTTTCGATTGTGGAAAACGGTCCTACCACCACATCATCAGCAAGTTCAACGCCCTCACCGATCTGGGCTGTCGGATGAATATTGGCCATGATTCAACCCCCTTCCTACTTGATAAAAAAGCTCAGAATGCCCTCGACATGGATCTGACCATCAACGCTGGCTCTTGCTTCCACTTTTCCGGTATTTCCGCGAAGTTTCAGCACCTGAATCGAAAGCTCAAGCTGATCCCCAGGAAAAACCGGCTTGCGGAATTTGACCTGATCCAGTCCCATGAAGAAAGGGGTTTTGCCCTGATTATTGGTCATGGAAAGAAGGCAGACACCGGCAACCTGGGCAAGGGCCTCAACAATCAGAACTCCGGGCATGACTGGAGTATCCGGGAAATGACCGTTGAAAAACTCCTCATTACCCGTCACATTCTTGATGCCAACAGCTGATTCCCCCACCTTCAGGCCAGTGATTCGATCCACCAGCAGGAAAGGGTAACGGTGAGGAATAACCCGCTTGATATCCTCAAGTTCCAGCACTTTTTTACTTACCCAGGGGTTGTCCTGGATCATGGCTTTCTCTTCCATCATTTTCTTTAACAGTCCTATGTTATGGCGATGTCCGGAACGAATCCCGACGAAACGACCAAGAATGCTGCCTCCGAGGATACTTGTATCCCCAAAAAAATCCAGCACCTTATGCCAGGCGAATTCATTCTCAAACCGAAGTCCGCCCTCATTGAGGCATTTTTGTCCATCTACCACAATGGCATTTTCAAGACTGCCTCCCAAAGCCTGACCTCTGGCCTTGAGCACCTCTACCTCATTCAAAAGACAGAAAGTTCTCGCATTGGTCAGTCTTTCATCTGCCTCCACGGAGTGAAAATCCACATCAAGGTGAGCCACTCCAATGAAAGTATCGGGATAATCCAGTGTATAGCTGATGGAGAACCCGTCGGATGGATAAGCCATTAAAATGCCGTTTGCGTCTTCAAAGATACAGGGGCGCACCACTCGGAAAATCGGGCGTGAGAAGTCCTGTTCAGAAAGACCAGCGGACTGGAGTTTTTCCACAAAGGGCGCCGCACTTCCATCCAGAATAGGGGGTTCATCCGCATCAATCTCGATCCTGAGATTGGAAAGCCCCAAAGCACCAACGGCAGCCATGAAGTGTTCAATGGTATGAACCGTCCGGCTGCCGTCGCTTAAATTGGTTCCCCGGCCAACACCCTTGACGTTTTCCAGAGACACTCTGAGTTTATGATTTTTATGGTGGCTGAGTTCGAAGGTGACCCCTTCTCCGGGTCCGGCCGGATGGACACTCATACGAACCTTATTTCCCAGATGCAGACCTATATCATCAAAGACTACCGATCCGGCCAGGGTCTTCTGTTTTTGCATTTCATCCCGTTTCTAATCCAAGAAACCGCATCACCCTGATCAATTTTTTACGCAGTTCAGGCACTCTCTTCAGGGCAGCCTGTTCGCGGATATCCCGACTGTGGTCCCGCCCAGGGAAACCGGAGATAAACTGGCCTCCAGGCAAATCCTTGGTCGCAACACCACGGGCCATAACAACAGTTCTGGAACCGATTTTAATATGTCCCACCGAGCCGCTCTGTCCTGCAAAAGTGACATGGTCTCCAAGTTTGGTTGATCCCGAAATACCAGACTGAGCTGCGAAAAGGCAAGCTTTTCCAGTTAAGACATTATGACCAATCTGTACCAGGTTGTCCAACTTGGAGCCCATTCCAATGACAGTATCCCTGAAAGTTCCGCGATCAACGGTCGTATTCGCCCCAATTTCCACATCATCCTCTAAAATGACCCGGCCAATCTGAGGGATCTTGAAATGGCTGCCAGCCACCTCCACAAATCCGAAGCCATCGCTTCCAATGACGCAGTTGGGCTGCAAAACACAGCGTTTCCCGACCTGGCAGCCCTCGCGCACCACAGCTCCGGGATAGAGCACTGACTGCTCTCCGATACCGGAGCCACTTAAAACTGTCACATTGGCATGAAGAATCACGCCACTTCCGATCACGGCTCCGGCATCCACAAAAACACCAGGATAAACGACGGCATCCGAAGCAACCGAAGCATCGGGATGAATATGAGCCTCTGGAGAAATCCCTCTCTGACTCAGAACCCGATCATCCATGGCCTCGAGAATACGGGCCAGAGCAAAATAGGGTTTTTCCGCAACCAAAAGGGTTTTTCCCTCAAATTCCCAGTCACCGGGAGGAACCAAAACGACCTCAGCCGCGGAATTCTTCAGCTTTTCAACGTATTTGGCGCTGACAGCATATGCCAGATCCCTCATTCCAGCCTCTTCGATCTCGGCAACACCCTGAATCAGAGCATCCCCGTTTCCAATCAGACGGGCATTGGCAAAGGAAGCCGCTTCGGATGCAGTAAGGGCTTTCATGCCTTAACACCTAGCGCTGGCTTTTGGAGCGGTTGAGTTTCTCGATCAGCTCATCCGTAAAGTCCTGAGAATCACCAAAGTAGACCTGCTTCTTGTCCATGACGTAATCAAGGCCCTTGGCTCGGGCCATCCTCTCGATTTCCCTCATGACAGTCTGGCGGATTTTCTCAAGCTCTTCTTCTTTCTGTTCGTCCAACTCCTTGCGGTAATCCTCAAATTTTCGCTGAAGATTGAACATCCGACGGGAATAGTCTTTTTCCAGTTCCTGCTTTTCCCCTTCAGGCAACTTGGGGTCCTGGAGCTTCTGGGCCAGCTGCTTGATTTCGGTTTCTTCCTGATCCAGATCCGCCTGATAGCGGCCTTCGCGATTGGAAAGCTCAATCCTTAGAATTTTAACCTCATCATAGAAAAACAGCACCTTGCCCATATCCACGACCCCGAGGTTCATCGCGGCAGCTTCAAGGCCAGTAGCGAGCAGAGAACTCATCAAAACCAGTTTCATCAAGCGTTGCATAAGCATTCATCCTTCCGGTTTACAAAAAATCTTTGGGGTTCAGGGGATCGCCCTGTCGACGAATTTCAAAGTGAAGATGGGGTCCGGTCGCCATTCCTGTGGCCCCGATGTCAGCAATCCTCTGTCCCTGGCGTACGTGCTCCCCACGTTTCACATGGAGCTTTGAGCAGTGCGCATACCGGGACTTCAGCCCTCCACCATGATCGAGAATCACAATATTGCCATAACCCTTAAGAGCACCAGCGAACACGACACGGCCACTTCGGGCTGCCTTGATTTCAGTTCCGGTTGGAGCGGCAATATCAAGCCCTTTGTGAAAATTCTTGCGTCTGGTAATCGGATGAACTCTCCAGCCAAACTGATCCGAAACCCTTCCTCTGGCCGGCCACATGAAGCGCCCGCTAAGATTGCGCGCTATCAGAACCTTCTGCATATTTTCCTCAGACAGATCCGTAATACGGATATGAATCTTCTGACCCACCCGGATCGAAGAATCAATTCCCGGATTCTGAGCCTGAATATCCTCAAGGCTCAGGCCATAGCTCTGAGCAATCGACCACAGGCTTTCACCGGCATGAACCGTATGCTCGAACTCCGGCTCAAAATTCAACTGGAGCCGAAAGCCTGGACGAATCACATTCGGATTGGACAACCCGTTATAAAGCACCAGAGTTGAAACCGTGATGTTGTAGAGCTTGGCAATACTGGAAAGAGTTTCTCCGGTTTTGACGGTATGCCAGGCATATACGGCTTCTACGGGGGGCTGAACCTCGGCTGTACTCGTCTCAAGTTCCGTATCCGTAGAGGATTCCGTTGGGGCAGTGGCCTTCAGAACCTCTTCAAGTTCCTGCTCCATCGCCTCATCCGGATGGCTATCCCAGGAAAAGTCCTCGCTCAGTTCAGGAAGAAGGTCTGACTTTTCGTAGGACTGGCGTTCCGGGGTGACTGCAGCGACCATGCTAAGTTCAAACAGACGCTCCGACTCCAGAAGAAGCTCGGTTTCCAGTTCAAAAGCTGAGCTGATACTCAGGGAAGGGTGATGTGCGGCAGGAACCTGCTGGTCCTTTGAAATCGCTATGCCCTGTAACACGGCTGTAATTGCCAGACAGGAGATCCACATCCAAGTTCTGTTGCGCATGAATTGCCGCGCTTTTTCAAACAGTACCGAATCCACACCCGCATCATCGGTGGCTCAAAGCGCGAAGTTTACAATTATTATCAAACCGGACCCGTTTTTGTCTATTTAAAGCTGTGCATACCCAAAGCTGCCGCCCATTTTCTCCTTATATTCTACGGTGTATCCTGCTGTTGTGGACCCCAAAGCTGTGCTAACATTCCGCCCCATGAACAATGACAGCAAAGAACTGCGCGAGGCCTGTCAGATATTTGAAGATTATCTTCGCCAAAACGATCTGAAACTGACCTCTCAACGCATGGATATTCTCAGCCACTTTCTTGGCTGCAAGGGACATATCAATGCCGAAGAACTCTTCCACCGCGTTCGCAGCCACCAACCCAAGATCGGCTACTCCACTGTTTACAGAACCCTCAAACTGTTGAAAGAATGCCAGATTGCCAAAGAGCACAATTTCGGAGACGGGACGCTTCGCTATGAAAGCGACTTCAATCGGGAGCACCACGATCACCTGATCTGCGTTCAGTGTGGCGTCATTCTTGAGTTTGAGTGCGAGGCAATTGAAAAACTCCAGGAAGAGATTGCCCAGGACAACGGCTTCGAACTGGATGATCATCGTCTGGAAATCTATGGACGGTGCCGCACCCCAAAAAACTGTAAACATCGTAAAAAGATGGAAAACCGGAGAGGAACATGAATCTGAAGAGTCGCATTGAAACTGCCTGCAAACTGGTTTCTGAACGCCTGCGATTTCAGGCCGACACTGGAATTATCTGTGGATCCGGGCTGGGCTCTCTTGCCGAAGAAATTGAAAACCAGATCATCATTTCTTACGAAGACATCCCCGGCTTTCCGGTAAGTTCCGTCAAAGGCCATAAAAGCCGGATCATCGCAGGCCAGATTGGCAAAGGAAAGGTACTGGCATTCCAAGGGCGCTTCCACTATTACGAAGGCTATTCTCTGGAAGATGTCACGCTTCCCGTAAGACTCATGGCAGCTCTTGGCGTGAAAAATCTGATTGTCACCAATGCCGCTGGTGGCCTTAACCGTAATTATGAAGTCGGTGATCTCATGCTGATTGAAGATCACATCAATATGATGTTTCAGAACCCTCTGATCGGACCCAACGATGAATCCATGGGACCACGCTTTCCTGACATGAGCGAACCTTACAGCCAGGCATCCCTGAAGACTCTGCAAAAACTTGCTCTTGAGCACGGAACCAGAATCCACAAAGGAGTCTACATGGCCGTGACCGGCCCAAGCTATGAAACCAGAGCCGAACTGCGTCTCTTCTCACGTTTTGCCGACGCAGTCGGCATGTCCACCGTTCCGGAAGTCATTGCCGCCCGCCATGCCCAGATTCCTAATATTATCGGAATTTCCTGCATCACCAACAAGGCAACCGGTGAGGATATTCACAAGGAAGATCATGACAATGTCGTCAAGACTGCTAATGAGGCGACCCCTCGCATGGTCCGTCTGGTCCGGGAGTTCTTAAGCCGGTAATGAAAGACATCCTTAACCCTAATCTTCGCCGCAAAGCCGAAAATGTGCGGCAGCACCATCAGGCCCTCATTGAACGTTCCATGCGACAGGAAGTCGTCATGGATCCTGTCCGGTACCGGGAAGTTGCCCGTGAAATCAAGCAGCATGCCCCGATCGCCCAGGCTTTTGGAGCTTATCTCAAACTTGAGTCCACCATCCGGGAAACCGAACTGGCCCTACGAGATGAAAGCCTGGATGTCGAACTTCGGGAAATGGCCAGCGACGAACTCATTGACCTGAGCCAGAAACTGGAAATACAGGCATCTCACCTGCAACTCTCCCTGCTTCCAA
>CAZDAM010000078.1:0-16497 GCA_964503595.1 uncultured bacterium | reverse complement strand
ACTCCTCGCAGGGAACATAGACATCGGCCAGAAAGTGCATCTCGACCTTGACCACTCCGGCTCCCTGACAGGGTTCACAGCGCCCTCCCTTCACATTGAAGCTGAAGCGCCCGGCCTGATACCCGTAAACCCTGGATTCCTCGAGTCCGGCAAAAAGGTTGCGGATTGGATCGAAGAGTTTGACGTAGGTCGCCGGATTGGAGCGTGGTGTACGACCAATCGGCTGCTGGTTGATATCAATCACATGATCAAAATGTTCGAAGCCTTCAATGCCTTCATGAAAACCGGGACGGGCAGAGGAACGATAGAAATACTTCTGGGCTGCCGGCCAGAGAATGCCGTTGATCAGCGAAGACTTCCCGGTACCACTGACCCCGGTGACCACACTGAGACATCCGACTGGAAAGCTGGCATCGACATTCTTGAGGTTGTTGGCCGTCGCCCCTTTGACGGTCAGAAAACGTCCGTCATCTTCCTTGCGGACAAGATTCTCAAAGATATGACGCCGACCGGTCAGATACATGGAAGTCAGGGAGGTCGGGTGTTCGAGGAGTCCGCTGACTGGCCCGGAATAGACAATTTCTCCACCGTGACGACCGGCTTCAGGACCAAAGTCCACCAGATGATCCGCTGCCATGATGGTGTCCTTATCGTGCTCGACCACCAGAACCGAATTCCCGATATCCCTCAGGTGCTTGAGGGTTGCTATCAGGCGGTCATTGTCCCTCTGGTGCAGGCCAATGGAGGGTTCATCGAGAATATAGAGGACCCCGGTCAGCTCAGAGCCGATCTGGGAAGCCAGACGGATACGCTGGGATTCTCCTCCGGAAAGAGTCGGGGCCAGACGGTTCAGATTGAGATAGCCCAGGCCCACGGAATTCAGGAACTTCAGGCGGGAACGGATTTCCTTCAGGATTTCCTGGGCAATGCGGGCTTCATTCCCCTTGAGTTCCAGGCTTTCGACAAATTCATGAGCTCTCTCCACCGTCTTGGAACAGAAGCCACCGATGGTACAGCTTCCGACCTGAACAAATCTTGATTCCGCCCTGAGACGCACCCCTTCACAGGCTGGACAGGGAACCGAGCGCAGAAATCTGGTATGGCTTTCCTTGACCTCATTCTGCTCTTCCGCCACGGATTTCATGCGAGCCATGTAGGCGGCGACAATCCCGCGGAAAGTTCCATCCGACTGTCCCAGGTTCTGCCAGTCCGTCACCGGCTTGCGTTCGTGCCCGTAGAAAATATAGGCCCGATCCTTGTCACTTAGCCTGACAAAAGGGACTTCCGGATCGATTCCTCCCTGCCTGAGAATCGAGAGAATCACCCGATAGGTCCAACCAGAACCCTTTTTCATGGCATTCGCCCAGGGAATAACAGCCCCTTCCGAAATGCTCAGGGAATCATCTTCAATCAGAGCGAACTCATCGACTTCCATGCGGGTTCCCAGACCATTGCAGGAAGAGCACATTCCCAAAGGAGAATTGAAGGAAAACGACTGGGGAGAAAGCTCGGGAAAACTTATTCCACAGTCCAGACAGGCCAGCTTCTCGCTCATCAGAATGTCTTCGCCGGTATCCAGGCGATGAATGATCAGGGTGCCATCAGAGCTGTATTTCAGGGCAGTTTCCACCGAATCAGTCAGGCGTGAACCAATGCCTTCCTTCATCACAATCCTGTCCACGATGATCTCGATATTATGCTTACGCCTGTCCTCCAGTTCGATTTTCTGCTCAAGAGACATGACCTCTCCGTCCACCCTGACGCGGGTGAAACCGGATTTAAGGGCATCGGCAAACACATGCTGATGCTCACCCTTGCGGTTGGCAACCTGAGGAGCCAGAATCATCAGCCTGGTCTGAACCGGAATTTCCAGAATCGTGTTGACCATCTGTTCCGCACTCTGGGCGCTGACTTCCTGACCGCATTTGTAGCAGTGCTGATGACCGACCCTCGCGTACAGAAGACGCAGGTAATCGTAAATCTCGGTAATTGTGCCTACGGTGGACCGTGGATTTTTACTGGCAGCCTTCTGCTCAATGGAAATCGTGGGAGAAAGACCCCGGATCGTATCGTACAGAGGTTTTTCCATTTGACCCAGAAACTGGCGGGCATAGGCCGAGAGAGATTCGACATAGCGGCGTTGCCCCTCGGCATAGATTGTATCAAAGGCCAAAGAGGACTTGCCGGAACCACTCACTCCGGTAAATATAACCAGTTTTTTCTTGGGAAGTTCCAGATTGACGTTCTTCAGATTGTGCTCACGGGCACCCTGAATGATCAGCTTTTCATCAAGTGACATCGTTTCTCCTGCCTTGGCAACCAAGAACAGCATCATCCAGAGCGGGCGCGCCTTTGTCAATTACCGGGACAGCATCAGGGGAGCCCATGACCCTTCCAAAGTATCCTGAAATCAGCCAATCCCAGCTGATTCGCATCATTGTGAATGCTCCTCTGAACCGTTTCAAAAGCTGTGCCATTTCAAAAAACGGATGGTATCAGACTCTGACCTCTTCCGCTCGGATTGCCGATCTGAATGAGGCTGTCCTCAGTATCCGTCCTGACGAAAACCCCACTGAACTGTCTCTGAAAGTGAACGACGTCGCCACGGGCTTCCCTTCAAATGGTGCCGGAACCGTGGTCTTTGAGCTCTGTCACAATGAAGTGGCCTACCTTGATAGATGCGTCATTCTCCGCATTTTTCGGCGCCGGAGAGCTTACCCGGCCTGGGCTCCGGTCAGACTGAAAAAAGTCGCCGAAACGGGATTCGGTCTGGCCGTTAAACAGGGCCGTGATGCTGCTTCCACTCCCATTCTTCTGAAAATGGGGGTGGCAGGTCTTCACAGGTTCGATCTATGGGTTTTCCGGATTTCCGTTCTGAGATTTCTTCAGAAGATTGCGGATTTCTTCCAAGAGAACTTCCTGCCTGGAAGGTGCTTTGGCAGCTGGCGGTTCTTCGAACTGTTCACGCAGATGGTTCATGACCTTGACCAGAAGGAAAGTGACCCAGGCAATAATCACGAAATTCAGACTGATCTGCAGGAATTTTCCGTAACGCAGAACGATCTCAGCCTTGCCATCACTGGCAGCCCTGAGAATCCACCCCAGGCTGGAAAAGTCAACTCCTGCCAGAGTCAGACCAATCGGCGGCATGAGAATGTCATCCACCAGACTGGCCACAATCTTACTGAAGGCGCCACCGACAATCACACCCACAGCCATATCCACGACATTGCCGCGGACAGCAAATTTCCTGAATTCCTGAACGATTTTCATCTTAGCCGCGGCGCCGGCGCTGATAAGCCTCGCGAGCCGCTTCCTCCTCACGGTTGCGTGCATTTTCAACTGCGAAGGATGCCTGATTCGCCACACCCATGGCAAGATTATACTCGGCGTCCGTATAGGAACCGGAAGAACGCATCAGAACAATCGATCCATAGATATGGCCCTTGATGGTCAGTGGGGCCACCAGCAGGTTTTCCCAGTCAAAGGACGGAACATGCTCCAGCCCTTCGGCCTCCGGGAGCCTTAAACCATGATTTTCAAAGATATTTCCATGAATCCACTGAAGCTGAACTTCATTCAGGCTGATTTCACCATGCACCCCGCACCGGTCATAGGAATTGGAAAGGTCATTGAAAAGATAAACCACTCCATGGGCACTCCCAAGCGAACTGCAAAGGCGCTGAAGAACCCCGCCGCACATGTCATGCAGACGGTGAACCCGGCTGATGATCCGGCCCGTATCATAAAGAACGACCAGCTCCATATTCGTCCTGCGCAAGCGGTTGGATACCGAATGAATCACGGAACTCATCAGATTGATCGAAAGCTCCGCATCGGCCTGAACCAGTTCCATGAAAGCCGCACGATCAATTTTCAGAAGATAACAGCTACCGCTGGCCAATACATTGGCCGAACGGGGCGAAGCATCAAAAAGCGACATTTCCCCAAAGAATTCGCCTTTTCTCAGAATCGCCAGTGGCTTGGCCCGACCCGTCTCCCAATCAATGGTCTTGGCAATCACCACTGCACCGCTGAGAATGACAAACAGGGCTCCGTCATCTTCATCCCCTTCCCGAATCACCAGTTCCTGATCCTCATAGTTCAGGATCCGGGAAAACTGCATGAGAGCCTTGAGCTTTCCGGGAGTTTCTTTGAAGGGAGCAAAAAAAGGTATCTGAACAATTTCACGTAAAGTTATGCGCATAGAAAAGTCTCTCGAATCTAGAAGTCCGGTTTGATGTTTTCGGGATAGATGGCTTTGGACTTGGCATCTTCATAGCTGATGACACCTTTCTTATAAAGTTCGATCAGATGCATGTCCATGGAGATCATGCCCAGCTTGGCACCGGTCTGAATCGCTGAATTGATCTGGTAGGTCTTGCCCTCCCGAATCAGATTCGCAATGGCCGGAGTCACCAGAAGGATTTCCCGCGAAGCAACCCGGCCGCCGCTTTTTTTTGGCAGAAGCTGCTGGGACACAATGCCTCTTAGAGTTGTCGAAAGCTGAGCTCTGACCTGCTCCTGCTGATGAGACGGGAATACATCGATGATCCTGTCCACCGTCTGGGCTGCGTCCTGGGTATGGAGAGTCGACATCACAAGGTGACCGGTTTCTGCCGCCGAGATTGCGGCCTGAATGGTTTCCAGATCCCGCATCTCTCCCACCAGAATTGTATCCGGGTTCTGCCTGAGCGACTGCCTCAAGGCCATGGTAAAGGACTCTGTATCGGTTTTGAGTTCCCGCTGCTGCACGACACAGTTCTTGTGGCGATGAACATACTCGATCGGATCCTCAATCGTGATAATATGGCCATTCTTGCACTGATTGATCAGATCAAGCATAGCGGCAAGAGTGGACGATTTGCCGGATCCTGTTGGCCCGGTGACCAGAACCAGGCCCCTTGGAAGCATGGCCAGAGTGCGGATGACTTCGGTCAGTCCCAGTTCATCAAAAGTGGGAATCCTTTCGGTAATCGAGCGAAAGGCCGCCGCCACGGTTTTTTTCTGCCGGAAAACATTGACCCGGTAACGGGCCACTCCGGGAACCGAAAGAGCCATATCCAGCTCAAAGGTCTTTTCAAACTCGGCCACCTGATCCTGACGCAGGAAGGAAAAAATCATCTTCTTGGTCATGTCCGGATTGAGAACCGGAAAACTATCACGCACCAGAGCACCCCCAACACGAAACATCGGGGGGCGGCCTACAGAAAGAATAATATCCGAGGCTCCTTTCTGGTTCGCCCGCGCCAGAATCTTGAACATTTCTTCCTGAGCTGTCCCGTACTGTTTGCTCTCACTGCCTTCCTCCGCCTCATGATCTGGAGGCAGGTCATAAGCGGGAGTCGTAGGCCGGGGAGTGGAAGCAGGGCGGTCCTGGGGCGTTTCGCTGACGGGGGCAGCCGGCCGGACAGAATATCTGGGCAAAGTGATAGCCATGACAGAGTTTCCTTTTTCGTTTCTGAATTACTTACGGAAAAAAAGCTCTCAGGGTTTAGGACTCGCATGGATCTGTTTGCGATTCCATTGTGGATCGTATACGATACGGCGTTTGATCGACGAATGGTTTTTCATACACCAAGTTATATACATTTCAAAGGAGTGTCATGAAGACAACATTTAGAGCATTTGCAGTCGCCGGCATCATCAGCTGCAGCGCGCTGCAAGCCGGTACTTTCTCCGATATACCTTCTAACCACTGGGCTTATGCGGCTGTCGAGAAGGTCGCCAACAGCGGAATCATCAAAGGTTACAGTGAAAAATTTCACGGCGATGAAAAACTGAGCCGCTACGAAATCGCCATCATCATTTCCCGCCTCCTGGATTCCGTGTCCAAGAACGGTGTAAAAATGGCCCCTGAAGTTGATTCCACCATGAAACGTCTGGTCGACGAATTCAGTAACGAACTGGCCCTTCTCGGCGCCCGTGTAGATGCTCTGGAGTCCCGCACTGCCAGCAATGAGCGCCGCATCAGCAAACTGGAAACTTCCGGCCCTGTCGAAGGAAACGGTAAGGTCAGGATTGACGGAAATATCGGCATGCGCCTTCAGTCCCATTTCCAGGACGGGCTCTCTGACAATGATCGCACTGATTATCAGATGCGTGTGGAATTCGGCCTTTCCGGTCAGGTCAATGAAAAAACCAGGTGGAAACTTGGCCTGCGTACCGGTTCCGATGATTTTCCTGCTGCTTCCTGGAAAAATATCGGCTCCAATGACGACAGCGTCGGTAATTTCCGCTCCGGCATGGCCTTGGGAACCGACGAGCTCCTGATTGATCAGTTCTACTTCGATCATACCGTGAATGATGAATTCCGTGTGCTGATCGGTAAGGGTGCAAATCTCTTCCAGAACACTCAGATGATCTTTGATAATGACTTCCATCCTTTCGGTCTTACTCAGGAGTACAAATTCCGTGAAGGCTGGACTTTCCGTGCCGGTCAGTACTACCTGAAGGAAGGCAACACCCCTACGGGTGCCCTGGCTCCGGAAGAAGATGTCTACATGTTCGCTCATCAGCTGGAGTATGAAAAGAAAAACAGCATGAACGGTGACTGGAAGTTCCGTTTCAGCCACATCAACTTCAGTGGCGAGCAGTATCTGCACCCAACAGCTCTGGGTGGTGGTGTAACCAATGGTCGTTTCGTTCATCTGAATCCATTCACCACCAATTTTGCTGGTGGCTATGGCAACCTGTACAACCGGATTGCTCCTAACACAAATCCGGCTTTCCCGGGAACTACCACAAACACCCTCTACCCAATCAATGCTGCCCGCCAGAACCGCCTCTTCAGTGATTTTGAGCTCTACAACCTCTATGTGGACTATAGAAACACCGATGACAAGGAAAATCCATGGGGTGTCAAGGCTGATTACGTTGTCAACGACGGAGCCTGGAGCAAAGACGACACCGGTATGTGGGTCGAAATCTGGAAAGGTCGCAGCGGCAAAAAGGGCGATATCAAATACGGTTACAGCTATATCGATATCGAAGCCGATGCCGTCATGGCCAGTCTGAACTTCGAAATGCTGGGATCCAACATCAAAGGTCATCAGGTATTCTACAATACCAACCTGGCTGATGATCTGGTCTGGGTCACTACCTACCTGCTTTACCAGCCAAACAATGACTTTGGTGCTGTAAACGTGAACAAGGAGGGCCTCTTGCGCACTGGCGTAAGCTGGAACTTCTAATTTGAAGTCTACAGAAAAAGCCCCTGCTCTGGCGGGGGCTTTTCTGTTTTCCCAAGAGAGCCGCCGATAGCGGTTCTCTCTCACTTCTGGGATGTAATCCTCAAAAAATCAACCTTTTTAGGCGACAGATTCTGTCGTGTAAAATGCCCCGTTTTCAGAAGACATATAGACCTCAGAGGCATTCTTAGGATTCCCTGCTCCGGGATTTGATTTCGCCTCCCGAAGAAATTATCAAATGCAGCAGATCCTGAGCCCCTTCACGAACATCCGCTTTCTGGATGGCACACAGGACCCGGGGGTCCTCGATTTTCCAGCGCGGTCTGTCTTTTTCCGTCATCACCAGAAAACCGTCTCCGGGAAGGGTGTCCAGAATTCTCTGCTGCTCCACCCTTGACTGATCCTCATGATCCGAAAGCGCGTAGCGCTTCAGAATCCGAAGACCCAGATTTTGAAGATCAGCAAAAAAGTCTTGAGGATTGGCAATAGCTGCCAGGGCATGAATCGCAGTTCCTGCGTTCACAGAAACCCGGCCTGCATGCAGGTCTTCAAAATGACTGAGGGAAGTATCCAGAAAAAAGACCGGTCCTTCATAGGCAAGCTTCCTTCTGACCTCTTCCGGTCTCAGTTCCGGGGGAGCATGCGTGATCACCAGTCCACCCGCTCTTTTCAGAGCACCGGGACCTTCTCGAAGAGGTCCGGCCGGAAATATCCGACCATTTCCCAGCTGAAGCCCCCAGTGAAAGACTACCAGATTGAAATTCCGTCCCATGCGCCAATACTGGAGGGCATCATCGTAAAGCAGAATTCCGGTATATTTTTCCTGATCCGCTTCACGGGCAAAAAGAGCTCGCTGGCGGCCCACAGAGATCTCCAGGTCCGGAAAACGGCGGACCGTCATTTCCACCTCATCGCCGAAAAAACCTTCTGTGTCCCAGCTCTGATTCCTCCGTCGGGCCAAAGCCCCTTCAAAACGGGCTCCATACCCACGCGAAACCAGGCGCACAGATAAATTTCTCTGCCTCAGTTCTGCAATCAGATAGTGGCAAAGTGGTGTCTTGCCACTGCCTCCCACACTCAGGTTGCCAATACAGACCACCGGGGTAACCGGATCGATTCCAATTCCGGGCAACCGGGTACACAGCTTTTTGATCGCAGTACCACTGCGATACAATAGACTCAGTGGTACAAGAATGATTCCAAGCCAGGGGTGGCGATTCTGGTAAACATGCTCTTTCCAAAAAAATTCCAGTCTGTGGTTCACGCCCTTCTCTTTCTTAGTCTGTCCATTGTAACGACGTTCTCCTGCGATCCGATACTGGAATCTCTGATCTTTGCCCGCAACAGTTCAGATGATCTGGATCGGGCCTTTCGTGATATCTCCACCAGCCTGGGAGAAGCAGGCAGAGTGTACAGGGATGGCGGGCAGGCAGAAAAGGAACTGGTCATGGTTCGTTCCGTATGGCTGGGAATTTACCAGAGATTCTGGACCCGTCCACCTGATTTTTATGCCGCAAGCCCTGACGACTGGCATCAGAAAATGGATGAAATTGCCCACGCCATTCGCGATCTGGCCAAAGTAAGTCTTCCGCAGGATGGGCACACCCGTGTGGTAAAGCTTCAGTCCCTGCTGGTCGAACTTTACGAACCCGTCCTGAAACGGGGGTTTCTGGAGCGCCAGAATATGCTTCGCCACATGATTGCCCTGCATGTGCGGGCTTGTGAAGAGAAGCTTGAAGAAGAACGTCAGGATCTGGCCAGCCGCATCCTCAGGGAATGGGAAATTCAGTCTCAGGAGTTGAAAAACCATGGGGCAACCAGTGAATACATCCCTTCATCCTGGCCCAAAAGCCTCCTGGCCCAAAACCGGGAACAGGAAGAAACACTGGCAGGAATGCTAAAATCACAGCAAATCTGGTGGTTTGAAAACAGCAAAGGAAATCCGTAAACATGAAACAGCTTTATGTCTTTGGAAGTCCCAAGGCTTCCTGCAAGAACTGCCGGAAAGCCGAGGCCGTGATTGAGGAAATCATTGCCGGTCGGGAACAGGAATTTGAATATCGTCGTCTGACCCTCGACAGTAGCGAGGCCGCTGAACTCGGAGTCATGATGACCCCCGCCGTTGTCCTGAACGGAGAAATCCTGGTTTTAGGGGAGCTTCCCCGAAAGGAAGATCTCAAAGATGCCATTCTCGCCTGAAAAACGCTGGACCTTGGGAGCCAAGGCCCTGACCGAAAAACTGACCCGAGAATTTCACGATGAACTTCGGAAAGCGACGGAAGCCTTTGTGGAAATGGAAAGCCGTCAGATTGTCGATGAAGCCGATCTGAAAGTGGCCCTGATTGATACCTTCCGCAAAATGGCGGATCAGCGCATCATTCTTCCCTCTGCCCGTTTTACCCAGAAAGAACTGATCGAATCCATCCGCGTGCTGAAAAAACAGATGGAAGCACGCCAGCAAAAAGGAGCATGATATGGCACAAACAATTCGTGGCCTGATCCTAGGTATTGTACTAAGTTTGATGGGAACCATGGTCTACAACGGCACATCCCACGCTGAATGGTTCAATTCCCGTGCCCCGGAGTCCGATTCATCCAACCTCAAGCAGTTGCGCTACAGCTCAGAAGAAATCTCCGCCAGCCTGAAGGAACTGGTTCAGGTCCAGAAACAGATTCTGGAAGAAATGCGCAACAGACCAGAATAAAGCAGAAGCCCCGCCTCCAGAAAGGAATCGGGGCTTCTTGTGAGTACGATCTCTTCAATCAGCCGTTGGCTTTTTCGAAGTACTCACGGGAGCCGACTGGATCGGCTTTCATGGAGTCCTTGCCTTCGTCCCAGTTAGCCGGGCAGACTTCGCCGTGCTTGTCGGTAAATTGGAAAGCCTTCAGAACGCGCAGAGTCTCGTCTACATTACGTCCTACCGGCAGGTCATTGATTGTGGAATGACGAATCACACCTTTAGGATCAATCAGGAACAGGCCGCGCAGAGACATGCCAGCGTCCAGCAGAACACCGTAGTCACGACTGATGCTTTTGTCCAGATCGGATACCAGAGGATAATTCAGTTCACCCAAACCACCCTGCTTGCGAGGAGTGTTGACCCAGGCCAGGTGAGTGAAGTGGGAATCCACGGAAATGCCGATAACCTGAGCTCCCAGATCTTCGAATTCCGTATGACGATCACTGAAAGCAATAATTTCAGTAGGACATACAAAGGTGAAATCCAGAGGATAGAAGAAAACGATTTTCCACTTGTCAGCGTAGTCTTTCAGGCTGACTTCCTTGATTTGACCATTGACGACCGCCTGGGCAGTAAACTCGGGGGCCAGAGAAGTAACTTGTGGCATATTGGGCTCCTTTCAACACAAAATTGTGACTCAGCCTGCAAAATATACGATCAGGGTCCCATGAGTGCAACTACCGGCTCAGAAAGATTCTAGAGCTGTTTCATCGAATCCCTTTTCTCCCATCATGTATAATCGCCATGGATTTGGCGGAATCAAAAAAAGGAGCAATCCAATGCGAACTGTTCAGAACAAATATGTCAAAGTAGGCCTCCATGAATTCAGGGCTGGCAACCGTACAATCTGGAAAGACGAGCCTGATTCAAGCTGGGACAACTGGATGTGGCAGCAGAGCCAAAGGGTTAAGACTCTGAACTCTCTGGAACAGGTCATCAACTGCACAGACGATGAAAGACAGGCCTTCAAGGACTCCTCCGACATGTTCCATGTTGGAATTACTCCCTACTATGCCGGGCTGATGGATCCTGACGATCCAAACTGCCCCGTTCGTCTTCAGAGTGTTCCAACCGGTGGAGAGCTCAAAATTCTCTCCGATGATCTGGAAGATCCTCTCAATGAAGAGGGCGATATGCCTACTCCAGCCATTACCCACCGCTATCCGGATCGGGTTCTGTTCTACGTGACCCACAACTGTCCGGTCTACTGCCGGCACTGTACCCGCAAGCGTAAAGTGGCCGATCCATCGACGGCAACCATGAACAAGCAGATGGAAGATGCCTTCGCCTACATTGAGTCCCATCCTGAAATCCGCGACATCGTGATCTCCGGTGGAGATCCCCTTTCCCTTTCAGATAAAAAACTCGATCAGATTCTGACCCGTCTGCGCTCCATTCCCCACATCGAAATCTTCCGTCTGGGTACACGCAATCTGGTGACCCTTCCCCAGCGCGTCACGGATGATTTCGTAGAAATGCTGAAAAAACATCATCCGGTTTACGTCAACACCCACTTCAACCATCCCAAGGAATGTACCTGGGAAGCCTACGAAGCCTGCCGCAAACTGGCCGACGCAGGTTGTGTGATTGGAAACCAGACCGTACTCCTGAAAGGTGTCAACGACGATCCCATGGTCATGAAAGAGCTGATGCACAAGCTTCTGGCCATGCGGGTTCGTCCCTACTACATCTATCAGTGTGATCTGTCCCAGGGCATTTCCCACTTCCGGACTCCGGTCGAAACGGGAATCAATATCATCGAGCACCTCAGAGGCCATACTTCCGGCCTGGCCAACCCGACCTATGTTGTGGATGCTCCCGGTGGCGGTGGAAAAATCCCTCTCCTTCCCGAGTATGTTGTAAAGCGCGAAGGCCGCACCTGGACCCTGCGCAACTACAAAGGCGGCGAGTACACCTACGTGGAACCGGAAATCTAAACTTCAGATTTTTGAAAACTGCTGGCTGTGACTCTCCCGGGGGCACGGCCTTTTCGCCATCTCATCAGCTATAAAGCCCCGTCCCAAAACATGGAAAACAGTTGACAGCCCATAGGCAAAACTTCTAGATGAGGAACATGATTCAGAAAGTTCTCGTGCTCGCCCCCACTTCCGTGGAGCTTGATGCCCTTACCGCACATGCCCCTGTATCCATGAAAATCCAGAAGGGCCCCTGGCAGGTTCGCTTTACCCGTTTTGCCAACCGGGATGGCCTTGCCATGGTCTGTGGCATGGGCCCCTCCCTTGCCGCAGCCTGTGCCAGCTTTGCTCTTTGCTCCTTTGCCGTGGAGCGCGTCATTCTTGCCGGTCTGGCCGGAAGCCTTCAGGACCATCCTTCCGGCAGTGTACTTCAGGCCTCATCCGAACAGTTTCTGGACCTGGGTTCGACGGATGAAGCCGGTCAGTTCCAGTCCCTGGCCAGCCGCCTGCCTTTACTGGAAGGGCAGGAGCTCCCTCAGATTCTCAAGACTGAATCCCTGCAGGCAAATCTGCCCTCCGCCGCGATGGGTACAGCTTCGAGAATCTGTTCCGGGGATGAGGAAAGGGCCTGGATTCAAAGTCAGTTTCCGGATATAGCCTGTGAATCCATGGAGGGAGCATCCGTGGCCTCCATCTGCCATCTGTTCGGCACTCCCTTTCACGAAATCCGCTCCATTTCCAATCTCTGCGGAGAGAGGGATCGCAGCAAGTGGGATTTTCCCGGTGCCCTGAACGCACTCAAAACAGCCGGCCTGGAGGTCCTGGGATGAGTATCAGAACCATTCAAGCCGCGATCAGCCCCTGTCCCAACGACACCTTCATTTTCGGCTCCTGGATTCAAAACCCCCTTCAGAATCTGGCTCTGGACGTGGCATATCTGGATATTCAGCACCTGAACGAACTGGCCCTGTCCGAAAACCCTCCTCAGATGATCAAACTTTCCTGCGGAGTCCTCAAGCGCTGCCGCGGAGATTTTGCCATTCTTCCTGCTGGTGGAGCCCTTGGGTACGGGTGCGGGCCATTGGTCCTGAAACGTAAAGGCGAAGCTTTGCCCAAAAAACCGGTTGTAGCAACGCCCGGCCTGAACACTACGGCCATGATTCTGTTTGAGCGCTATTTTCCGGATGATACCACCCTGCTACCCACCCTCTTCAGCGAAATCGAAGCCTCGGTGATTTCAGGAAAAGCCGATCTGGGTATCATCATCCATGAAACCCGCTTCAGCTTTGATCGGCTTCGTCTGGAAAAACTGGCCGATCTTGGTGAACTCTGGGAAAAGGAAATGGGGCTTCCGGTTCCTTTAGGCCTGATTGCCGCGCCACTTGCCAGTACTTCTGAAGAAGAAAGAACAACCATGACCTCGGCAATCCGGGAAAGCCTGATGTGGGCACGGGAAAACAATGCCCAGGCCCTTGAGTTCTGCCGCAAGTATGCCCAGGATATGGATCCCAAAGTCATGCAAAGCCATATCGATCTGTATGTGAATGATTTCAGTCTGGATCTGGGAGAGCACGGCCTTAAGGCCCTTGATGCCCTTCTCGCCTAAGAATCCTGCGCTCGAACTCAAGCGAGCGCCAGTCCATGTCAAACACGTCTTCCCCGGCTTCAATGCGCTTTTTCAGCCGGGCAAAGAATTCTTCACCCCTCCAGGGCCAGTCCTGGACACTGATTTCAAAATCCGGATGAATTGTACCCGGATACACACAGCGATAGAAATTCTGGCTGATGGGCAAAGCCCCATGCCGGCGATCCGCCATCCAGGTGGTTTCATAGCGCGGCGGACGGCTCCTTAAAGCCGGAAACACCGGTGCTTCAACAGAAGGGTCGTAAGGGACATGGTTTTTCAGACTCTTTGCGCGGGAAACATAGGAATGAATCATCCATTCGGAAAAACCGGCTACAAAACCAGTCTCACCCGTAAGACCTGAAACCGGAATCTCAAGCGTCTCAGGAAGGCTCCTATGGGCCAGTGCTTTCTCCCATTCCCACTCCGTAGGCAGCCGCCCACCTCTGGCGGTACAGGCATTCTGGGCTTCCTGCCAGTTCAACGCCTCTGAAGAAGGGTTCAAATCAATGGCAAAAGAGGTCATGACAAAACTGTCTTCCGCGCTGATATGAACCGAAGGAGGAAACACAAGACGGCCTTCTGTTGTGACCAGCGTCCTGGCAATCGCCTGGCGACGCTCCATCTCCTCAAAGCTGAAAATCTTCAGCCACTTCAGACGGTTGGCCTCTTCCTTCCGTCTTTGTTCCTCAGCCTGAAGCCGTGCTTCTTCCCCAAGACGGGCAGCCTCTTCCTCAAGCCTTCGCTCGGTCAGGACAATGGCATCCCTGATACGGCCATCACGGGCGCAGCGAAACCCTACCGAGGGGGATTCTCCCTCAGAAGCCGGCATGGTTTTCAGGAAATGGCCCCAACGCACAGATTCCAGATCATCAGCAAAACTGCCACCGAAAACATAGCGGAACCGGGAATCCTCCAGAGGGCCCTCCGCCGTCCATTCCGCCACATTTCCAGCCAGATTCAGAACCCCGTCATCCGAGGCCAGATTCTCAAAGGAATCAGTGGGATAAGGAGTCATGGGAGCCGAGCCAGGAAGATGAAACGGGGCTTTGGTGGGCAAATCATCGCCAAAAGGGAAAATGGTACGCAGATCGCCCTGCCAGGCAGCCAGATACTCCTGAACCCTGGGGAGCCTGCGTCCTTTGGACTGGCAATAGCGACGGGCCGAGTGCCAGTCAATCCCGGTTACGGGAAGCTCGGGCCGATCCCAGCCCGGATGGTGCTCAAATCTGGAAGGAGGAAGTCCTTCATAGGCGGCCACGGTCTGGTAGGCCCCCAAACTGACTTCAGTCCGATCCAGATAGAAATCTTCAATCTCAAGCTTCTGCCCTTCATAGTCAAGCACCTGAGAACGAATCAGAATTTCGGTTTCCCCGGCCTGAACCGGGCAGAATCCAAAGAGCAAAAGAATCAGGCAGATCAGAACAGACACAACCAGACACAATAGGACTTTGAACCAGACTTGTAAAGCCGGTCACTATCGCCTATTCTGCCGGAATGCAAGAATCCTTCCGTCGTTATCAGCTCAACAAACGTACAACTGCCATCGTCGAATCCCGTCACCCCTGGGTCTACTCCGGGCAGGTCTCCTCTGCCGCAGGGGCCTTTCGGGATGGAGAGTGGATCAAACTCTTTGATGGTCAGAACGAAGTTCTGGGCTTTGGCATCTATTCCGCTTCCGATCGCCAGGCAATCCGGATGCTGCATTTCGGCCCCCAGCTCAGAAACCGCTTTTTCTTCAAGCGCTTAAGAGATATTGTCCACCGTCGTTTCAACCTGCTACCCACCACCAACGGCATTCGCCTGATTCATGGCGAGTCAGACGGCTGGCCCGGGGTTACAGCCGATCTCTATGACGGCACGGTTGTGATTCTTTATTATTCCACCAGTCTGCAGAAGCTGGCCCGGCTGACTTCTCTTCTGCTTCCCCATGTTGAGCCCGCCCTGAACATCAAAAATATCGTGGTCCGACCCGCGACCCGTTCCGGAGCTGACATGGTCCACAAGGCCCGCGTCACCCGCGGCGAAATCCCCCGTGAAGCCATCATCGAAGAAAATGGCCTGAAGCTGGCCGTAGATCTGCAGAAAGGCCAGAAGGGCGGCATGTTTCTGGATCTGCGCCCTTCCCGCAACCTGATTCGTGAGCTCCCTCTTGAAGGCAAGAAAGTCCTGAATCTTTTCTGCTCAACGGGTGCTTTTTCGATTCTTTGCGAAAAGCAGGGTGCCTCCCACATCGTTTCCGTCGATCAGGCTCCGGCCGCCATTCAGTCCGTCAAACGGAATCTTGAATTGAATGGCTGCGATGCAGCAAAGCATGAGACCGTAGTCGCGGATGCCTTTCACTGGCTATCCGATGCCATCAGCCGGGGCGACAGATTCGACTTCATCATGATCGATCCCCCCTGCATGGCTTCCAAGCAGGATCAGATTCCCCTGGCTCTGAAGAAGCACAAGGAACTCCACGAAAAAGCCCTGAGCCTTCTGAATCCCGGTGGAGCCTGGCTCACCTGCTGCTGCACCGCCCGAATTTCCGATGAAGACCTGATCCCCATCGTTGGCCGGGCCGCCAAGGAATATTTTGGCAAGGGCGTGGTCAAGCTGGAAAGAAACCTCAAACCAGATGTCGATCACCCTGAAATCAGGACCTTCCCGGAAGGCCGCTATCTGAAGCAGCTGTTCTTTACGACTGCCATGCCGGTTGAAGCATAGACTCTTTCCTGTAGTCCCCAAATTTTCCGTGGCAACGGACTGCTTAGAAGCGTCGTTTCCATCCCCTATGGGGAATCCCATCCAGCTGAACTCGATTCCCGGTCGGCAGGTTCGACTCCTGCTAGAAGTTTCCATCCCCTATGGGGAATCCCATCCAGCTGAACTGGTTTATGCGGTCCTTTTTTTTATCGCCTTGTGCGCAAGTTTCCATCCCCTATGGGGAATCCCATCCAGCTGAACCTACAAATCGATATCCGAAGCAGAGAGTGCAATCGCCATGGTTTCCATCCCCTATGGGGAATCCCATCCAGCTGAAC
>CAZDAM010000077.1:9125-16728 GCA_964503595.1 uncultured bacterium | reverse complement strand
GTCAGATCGGTTTTCTGGTTCAAAATCCAGGTCAGGCGAGGCTGAAGGATAGCAGATTCATCTTCAAGGTTGAACATGGCATTCAGGCTTACGGAACGTTTGAGATCCAGAGTCTTGCTGTGACCCAGATGAAGGTAGGAGCGCATGCCAAGAAAACCCCAGTTCTGGGCAATGGGGGCACTGAGCCAGGCTTTGGGAAGATCCTGAGGTGATCTGGCTCCGAAGTCCTGATAGAAGTAGCTGATACTGAGAAATTCCATGGGCCCCAAAAGCCACTCAAGGCCCAAGGAGCCGGAAAAAGCGGTTGAATCCCCGGTATTCAGCAGATCCTTCTGGGGCAGGACTTCAAACAGGGCGAGTTCACCGAAGATCGGTTGTCGGCCAATCTCTCCCTCATAGCCGACTCCGATCAGACGGCGGCTCCGGAAGGTACCGGCCACCCATTCCAGATCGAGGCTTCTGATCAGCTGACGGTAGCGCACAAGCCAGGCTCCGTCATCATTCTGGGGTGATGCGGCGGCAATCAGCTGAAGGTCTTCGGTCGGAGATAGGGAGCGGCTGATGGTGAGAGCATCAATTCCCGGCTTGTAGGTGGTGTCCAAAGCTCCGGGGGCAAATGGGTTGATGATATCCAGAATGCTGAACCAGCGACCTCTTCCCAGGGTAAGGGGCTGTCGTCCGATTGTGAAATCATAGTTCTTACGGGAAAAGCTGTAACTGAATCTTTCCAGTCTCAAATCCAGGTTTGTCCCGGCTTCATCAATCGGGTTCAGGCTCAGATGGTGCAGCTCAAAAGCGCTGGAGGCTCCTGAGGCCGGGAGGCGGAATCCGGCGGCAGGGGAGGCGAGTGAGCTGGTTTTCAGGCTCCATTCCAGGGCCAGATCCAGTCCATCCAGAGTTTCACTGGCAATCCATTCATGCCGAAGCCGGGTGTCCGATCGCAAATCACGATGTTCGCCCCGCTGGGTGACATTTCTGAGGGAATGACGCCAGTCAGAGCAAAAGGCGGTGTTCAGAAAAACAAGGAGGAACAGAGCCCCGATTCTGTTCACGGACTCTCCAGAAGGCCATCACGGATTTTCACCAGGGTACGGGCTCTTTCCAGAACCAGTGGGTCATGGCTGGAAACCAGAAAACTGATGCTAAGCTTCTGGTTGAGTTCAAGCATGAGATCCAGAAGCTCGGCGGAAGTCTTAGAATCCAGACTGGCAGTTGGTTCATCGGCGAGTACCAGACGCGGGTGACCGCACAGAGCTCTTAGGATGGCCGCCCTTTGCTGCTGCCCGCCGCTGAGTTGTCCCGGGCGCCGGTGGGCCATGCTCTCAAGTCCCAGCTGCTTCAAGAGAGGAGAAATTCGTGCAGGCCACTGCGAGGAAGGGACTCCCTGTACCTGCAGCAGAAATTCGGCATTTTCCTGAATGCTTAAAACCGGGAGGAGGTTGCAGGCCTGAAAGACAAAGCCGAGGGTGTGCAGTCTCAGCCGGGCCAGTTCCGGTTCAGACAGGTTGCCCAGATTGTGATCCCCTAAGAAGATCGTTCCTGATGTTGGGCGATCCAGGGCTCCAAAGAGATTCATCAGGGTGGTCTTACCGCTTCCGGAGGGGCCGGCGAGAACGGTAAAGGAGTTTTCCGGGAGGTTCAGGTCAACACCTTTAAGGGCTTCGACCCGGCCTGCTCCCTCTCCATAGACTTTTGTGACATGTTCTGCTCTGGCAACGGTTTTCATAAGATGTCCTAGCTGCGCATGGCTTCTGCCGGCTGGATTTGGGATGCAATTCTGGCTGGCCAGATGGCTCCGGCAATACCCAGGAAGCACATGATCAGAGGGATGAGGAGGGCTGCTCCCCAGTCCCATCCGGTATAGATGACAGGATCAATCAGAGCCCCGGCAGCTTCCATCTTCCCACCCATGGCCTTGGTGAAATCAATGCCGTGGGTATGGGTGTAAAAAGAGAGAGCCTGAGCCAGAATCAGTCCGGTGATGGAGCCAGCGAGTCCTAGAACCAGCCCTTCCAGCAGGATCAGGTTATGGATCTGAGGGGAACTGAGTCCCAGAGCCCTTAGGACTCCCAGCTCTCTTTGGCGTTCAAACACCCCGATCATCAGGGCATTGACGGTTCCTATTCCCACAATCAGAAGGAGGAAAGTCGCAAGAAGGATACCATTGGCACGATCCAGCTGAATCATGGATACGAGTTGAGGCATGGCCTCTTCCCAGCTGAGCACTTTCAGGGGTGTATCCGAAGGCAGACTCCGGGCAAGGGTTCTCTGAAGTTTCAGATGCTCCTTGGGATTTTCCATGAGAATGGCAACTTCATGGAAGCGGTCCCCTGCGGCAATCGCCTTCTGGGCATTTTCAACGGAAGTGAGGATCAGTCTTTCATCCAGAGTTCTGACTCCGGTCTGAATGAAGGCCCGGATCCGAAACAGGCGTGAGCTGGTTTCCTGATTGGAATCCTGGCAGAGAATGACCAGTTTCTGGCCGATTTTCAGTCCCAGGCGTTCGGCGAGGCGCTGACCGACGGCTGCATCAAGCCTGCCTTCAAGCGTGGGTTTCTGGGGTTTGAAAAACTCTTCTTTCAGAAAGGGGTGAGTCGTGGCTTCAGCTTTGAGGTTCAGCCCTAAAAGCATGGCGGGTTGGGATCCACGAGGGCTGCGGGTCAGTACGGGGGCATGAATTCGGGTAAAAATGCGAGCCGTATCGGGGATTATGGTCAAAAGGGGTGCCAGTGAGCTTTCGTGTACCAGGGCTTCGACTTTGCGATCCGGAAGCCACTCTGGATGGACAAGACAGACATGTCCGCTGCCGGCACGGACACCGTTTGAAAGCATTGCGTCGTAGGAGCCCCGCTGGAGGTTGGCAATGAAGACGCATAAAAATACGGCTCCAGCCATGCCGCAGAGCTGAATCAGGGAGCGAATGCGGTGGCGAAACAGAGAGCGCAGGGCCAGATGAAGCCAGAGTTTCATGCCCTTTCTCCCAGAATAGCGGCAGGAGTGCTGAGAACCAGTCTTATAGAAGGCAGGAATGCACTGAGAATTCCCAAAAGCAGCATGACGGTTGTGGGCAGCAGGAAGTTCATGGGAGTGATCCAGGCCTGAATCGAGGGTTTGACGGTCATATTGCCGAATTCCATCTTGCCAAAGAAGGGGCTCAGATCAATGGGATAGGACTGAAAATAGCTGGCAATCAGAATTCCGCCCACTCCTCCAAGCAATGCGGAAAAAAGGCCCAGAACCAGGCCTTCGGCCAGAAACATCTGGAGCACCTGATAGCGTGACAGTCCCATGGCTCTTAAGACTGCGGCTTCTTTCTGGCGTTCCATAACAGCCATACTCATGGTATTCAGGGCAATCAGGGCGACGGCAAAATAGAAAATCAGGATTATAATCAGCTGACCGACAGCCCAGAAATCCACGGCGGCTGCCATTTGGGGTTTGTCGTCCCTCCAGGTCCTGATCCAGGTTTTGTGATTGGTGGTCTGAAGAAGTTTCTGGGCATCCTGAACCTCAAGTGGGCTTTTCAGGGACAGGACATAGGAGTGGGCCTGATCGGGCAGGTTGAAAATGGTTTGGGCTACGGGCAGGGTTGTAATGATCAGTCGACTATCCTGAGCCTGATCTCCGGTATCAATCAGACCATGAACCGTTAGCAGTCCGCTGGCAAATGAGCCTCGGGCGGCTTGTCCCATGACGGCAATTTCATCGCCAATCCGAAGCTTCAGCCGACGGGCCAGCTCGGATCCAATCAGGGCTGGACCCCGAATCGAAGCTTCCGTTTTGGAAGGTAACCACTGGCCCTGAATCAGGCACTCCCTGAGACGACTGGCCTTTTCTTCTCCCTTGGGATCCACCCCATGCAATTCAACAGGCTGTCCCGCACTGCTTCTGTCTTTGGATACACTGGCGATCACAAAGGAGCTCAGACGGGGGGAGAATCCGGTGATGTCGGCCAGATCCGGAATCTGTGGGGAAAATTCCTTCAGGAAAAAGGTGTGGTGGAGATCCTGGCTTTCTTTTTCCTCTTCGGGAAGCAGATGAATATGACCTTTCCAGGTATTCGCAGCAGCTTCCAGCATGTTCCAGAGAATCCCATCGTTCAGACAGAGGGTCAGAGTCAAAAGAAGGCAGGCGGTTCCCATGGCCAGAAAAGTCAGTCCGGTGCGTGCCGGGCTGCGAAGGAGATTGCGACAGGCAGTTTTCAGAAGCATCGGATGCTAGCGCCGTCGCCTGAGGCTTCGAACAGAAAATAGGGAAGAATCGACAGGTTCATTGAAAATCAGGGACTCGTAAATGACTTCAGTACTTTCTCCTTCTGCATCCAGAGGAGCCATTTTCATTTGCATGGGAATATGGCGATTCTCAAAAAGTTCAAACTGATCAAAAACCATTTCCCGGACCGGTGTTTCTTCCTCATCGAAATAAATGACCTGAGTGGCGACTTCTCGTGTGAGATCCAGGAAATAGCGGATGCGACCCCAGACAATGGGCGCCTCCGGGCGGGGAATGGCATCAACAATGGCTGAGGTTGCGGATTCCTCCATAACACTTAAGGTACAGAGTTCTTCAATCTTATTCCCCTTGACCAGATCATCATTGGTGAAATGGGAACCCATCCAGGCATCTCCCATCAGGCTGGAAGGGATTTTCATGACCCGGTCGATTGCGGGCATGTAATTCCACATTTCATCTCCGATTTTCAGACTTGAGACTCCTTTGTCCCTGGGAGGGGATTCGATGATGGCCAGAAAACGGTCCCGGCCTTCTCCCGTCATGGACATCTTCAGTTCCCGACTCCAGCCATCACGCCGGATGATCATTTTTGAGCGGGCCCTGGAAGTCTGGGCCATGTGCTGGGTTTCCACTCCGCGAATCAGGCGGGCCAAATTCAGCTCGGAGGAAATCGTCAGGGAGGAGAGCAGAAGCAGGAGAAAAATCGGCATGATTGTCTTCATTGGCGGACATCAGTCTGGAGCAACTGAATCGCTTTGTCGATTCTGATGATACTCTGCCGGAGTGGAAATTTTAAGGAGAAGTTTATGAAATCCATAGGAACCCTGATTTTACGTGTGTCTTTGGGGCTGACCATGCTGATTGCCCACGGATACCCGAAAATTGTCAAATTCGGTGCCGAGCCGGGTAACTTTCCCGATCCACTGGGAATCGGAAATGCTTTCAGTTTTTACGGGGCGGTTGGAGCTGAGGCCGTCTGCTCTCTGCTTCTGGTATTGGGCCTCTTTACCCGGGCTGCAACCCTTCCCCTGATTTTCACCATGCTGGTCGCAGCCTTTGTTGTTCATGGTTCCGATCCCTGGCAGAAAAAGGAGCTTGCCTTCATGTACCTGTATGGATATGTCGCCCTGATGTTCCTTGGCGGTGGAATTGTAGAGCTTCAGGCCTTCATTCGACCAAAGCTCCAGGGCATTCAGAACGGCTTTTTGCGCTGGCTTCTGGAAGCATAAGTTCTCGATCGAAGGTGCTGAAAATGATAAGTTGATTCTGTATCAACTGGATTTTCAGTGCTGTTATGCGCACTTTCGCCTCATTTGTGATACTTCTTCTTTTTTCTGGCTCCGTTTTTGGTCAATCCAAATGCAGTTTGGCCGATCTGGAGGTTTCACTTTCTCTTTTTGAGAGAAGGATGGGCGGGCTCCTCTGAAATTGCTAACAGGATGGGATTCTCCACCTTGCTTCCCGACCAGGGAGGGTTGTTTTCCAGAAGGGCGAGGAGTTGTCGGATAAAACTCTCAACTCCTGACCGGGTTCAGGTGAAGAATACCGGCCAGGGCAGGGAGTCCTCAGGCTCTGCTGCCGGCAAGAGTCCCAGGAGTCAAGCCGTTGATGACCCTGTTTCCTGAATGTGAAATTCAACCCTTAAATCTCGTGATAGCGGCGGGAGATCCAGCTGGAGAACCCGGCTCCTTCATTCGGAGGGCTCAGGTAGAGTACGGCGACAAAACCTGCCAGAGTGGCGGTCATGGCGGCGGGCCAGTGGGCCAGAGTGTGGGCCAGGGAAGAAGAGCCGGTCAGCAGGAACAGGCAGGCGGCACTGACCAGGGCGGGCGTCATTCGGGAGCCTGATTCGACTCTTAGCTGAATCAGGGGAATGGATGCCAGAAAGATCCCTGAGAGCATCATGCTGACGCTACCAAAGGTTTTCAGCCAGATAAAGCCGGGAAGCTCATGGAGGAAAGGGGCTGCCGCCAGATTCAGGCCGAGAAAGGCGAAGCACTGATGCACAGGACTGGCTCCCCAGTTCTTTTCCAGAAACAGGGGCACAATCCCCAGAACTGGGGCACAGGTCAGAATCAGAATGATTTCCTGACAAAGTGAAGCTGGAAGGGGAGAAAAGCGGCTGAGTGTTCCGACAAGGATCAGTGCCGGCGTGAGATAGAGAAAGAGACTTCCGCTTGAATCCTGCCTGCTTGCCTGAAGCCTTTTCAGCATCAGAATCCCCAGAGTTGTTGCGATCCAGGAAATCGGCAGATCGTGAAGCTCCAGTGGACTTTGCAGAAGACTGAAAAGAACACAGAAAATGCCGTTTATTTTCAGACGGATGTTTTCGGCATGAAAGCGTTTCAGACCAAGAGGCAATACCATCAGAAGAGGAAGAAAAATCTGGCTCTGCAGGACAGGGGCAAGGGAAGGCAGGAAGAACTGGCTGAGGAGGGAGGCAAATCCAATCAGAAGGCATGAAGCCCAGAAGGTATTCATCAGGCAGCCTTTTCATTCCAGAGAAGCCACATGCAGGCGAGTCGAGGGCTCCTGCTGAGTGATTTCAGGCTGAGCTGGTTGATCAGGCTCTGAGTTAAGGCGGTCTGCCCGCAGTTAAAGTGCCATTCCGCAAGGGCCAGAATCAGGGCATCATTTCCCGGGCACTGGACATGGGCCCTTTCCACAAACCACTGGGCGATTTCCGGACGTTTCTTCTGAAGGGAATACTGAAGTACCATTTTCAGACCTTCCTCATGGACTCCCTCGGCTAAAAAAAGCTTTTTCAGAGTCAGCAGTGCCCGGGATTCTGCCTGGGAACGAAGGGCAATTTTCCGGTGATGACGTGCCAGCAGAAAATGAAGGCGGGAGGTTTTCAAAAGCCTTTCCTGAAGGGTGATATCTGTGTTGCAGGCAAGCTGTTCCAAATTTTGGGTGATTTTGTCTTCCTGAGAGAAAGCCTTGAGGGGAGCAGAAGACTTTTGCACGGGAGCTCCGGGAGAATCAGCAGAACCAAGCCATGTGGATGCAGGCCCCAGAAGCAGGCGATAAAGAATTCTTAAGAACATGGAAACTCCGTTTTTGAAGGCTTTCGACTTCTGAGCTGTAATTGGGTAGCTGATTGAAGAACGGAGTTTGAAGGGTGTTGATTTGTTGCTTGTTACAGGGGGTTTTTGTATGGCTTTTCCTGAATTGCAGGAAACGTCGAATTCGTGATACTTGAGAAGTGCCGGATCATGCAGGGTGAAAGCAGTCGCCAGGAAATTGAGCGGGAGCTGAATCTGGGGATTGAGGTTCAGTCCGGAATGCTGCCGGCCAATCGTGCGGTCCTGAAAGACTGTTTGGCCGTGCATGCCTGGTGGGAGCCAGCCAGGCAGCTTGGAGGGGATTT
>CAZDAM010000077.1:0-9025 GCA_964503595.1 uncultured bacterium | reverse complement strand
CCTGCCAGAATGCACAGTGTTTCCAGAGTCTCTGAGCGTACGGCCTCGACTTCCTGAAAATTAAGTCCGCCGATGGCCAGAAGCAGACGGGTGGAAACCTGCTCGGGAATTCCGCAGGCAATCTGCCAGCCTTTGGGGTTGGCCAGATCGACCAAAGCCGCCTGATGGGTCAGAAGGGCCCTTTGAACCGAGGGCTCTTCGGGATTGAGGATGGAAGGCAGATCGGCGGCAATGCCACCGGTTCGAATCAGCTGTTCCTTTTCCAGAACAAAACAGGCAGCATAGGGCACACGGCAGACCAGAACGGCCACGCGAGCCAGCTCATTGAGAAAGATCTCCCGGCTGGAGGCTTTCAGAAGGTGCTCAACGGCATGATTGAGGTCTTCATCGGAAACCTTGCGGGAGGTCAGGCGCAAAAGAGCCTGATTGCGATATTTGAGTTCTTCCGCCTGGGCCTGGATTGACAGGGAATCCTGCTGGAGCTTCTGCAACTTTCCTCGAAGACTTTCCTGTTCTTTTTCCATGCTCTGGCGATAGCCGCTGAAGATCATGTAAAGCGTCAGGCTCAGGGTCAGGGGGAGAAGCAGCATGGCCGGGTTGTGATCCAGTTTTTGCAGAGAGGGAATCAGTGCCAGGGAGGCGAGGGCGGATACGAGCAGGCAGGTTCCCCGTGAAAGACGATTTTTCAGGGTGGCTCCTGTGGCACTGACAGCACAGAGTAAAAAGGCGAGAACAAGAATCTGGGGGGTACCGGAAATCAACATATGAATATCTATCGGATCCCGAGTCTAATTGTGCTAGATTCCTGAGTATGTCCGCAATGGAATACGATCTGATTGTGATTGGTTCGGGCCCTGGAGGAGAAAAGGGAGCTGCTCAGGCGGCCTATTTTGGTCATCGGGTTGCGATGATTGAAAAACGCTCTCAGGTTGGAGGGACCGGCACAAATACCGGGACCCTCCCAAGTAAGACACTACGAGAAACTTCTCTGATGCTCTCTGGTCTTCGGGCCAGAAATCTTTACGGGGTCGATCTTTCCATTGGCAGGCAGGCCACAGTAGCCGATTTTCTGTTTCGGGAAAAAGCAGTGGTCCAGGCCGATCAGAAGAGAGTGGAGAGAAATCTCAACCGTCACAATATCGATCTGTTTGAAGGTGTCGGACGTTTTCGTGATGCCCATACCGTTGAGGTTCTGGGCTCCAGAGAGCAGGTAAAGAACGTTTTTCGGGCCAAAAAAGTTCTGATTGCGACCGGCTCCAGTCCTCATCAGCCGGAGGGTTTTCCATTTGAGCATCCTGGCATTTTTGACTCGGATCAGATTCTGAATCTGACTTTCATGCCTAAAACCATGGTTGTGATTGGTGCAGGGGTCATTGGTTGTGAATATGCCTGTACCTTTGCGGCTCTTGGAATTCGGGTCATTATTCTTGAGCCCAGAGACACCATGCTGGGTTTTCTGGATGAGGAAATTACCCGAACCCTGATTCAATCTATGCAGGATCTGGGTATTCATGTCCGTTTCGGAGTCAAAGTGGATTCCTGTCTGACTCCAGATGGTGGAGATGTTCGCCTGACCCTTTCGGATGGGACGTCCCTTCTGACAGAATCTGTACTGGTTTCTTCCGGTCGCTTTGGGAATACTTCAGAGCTGAATCTTGCGGCTGCCGGCCTTGAAGCCGGTAAGCGGGGTCAGCTCTGCGTGAATGAGCACTACCAGACTGCGGTGGAGCATATTTATGCTGTTGGAGATGTGATCGGGTTTCCGGCTCTGGCTTCAACTTCGATGGAGCAGGGTCGGCTGGCTATGGTTCATGCTTTTGACCTGCGCTACAAATCCAGCCTGGCTCCCATCCTTCCCTACGGGATCTACACGATTCCTGAAATCGGCATGGCAGGAATGTCCGAGCAGGAGCTCAAGGCTCAGGGGGTTGACTATGTTGTCGGGCATGCTCACTATTCCCAGAATCCCCGGGGCATGATCATCGGGGACAGCCGGGGTTTTCTCAAACTGATCTTTGAGCGCGAGGACATGCGACTTTTGGGAGTGCATGTCATTGGTGAGCAGGCATCGGAGCTTGTGCATATCGGCCTGATGGCAATTCAGCAAAAAGCTGGTGCAGATCTGTTCATTCAGACCTGTTTCAACTATCCCACCCTTGGCGATTTGTACAAATACGCCACTTATGCCGCGTTGGGGTCCCGTAGCCGCTAATAGACCGAATGCAGGCTGGCAGCATGTTTTTTTTGAACGGTTCTCAGAAATGGGCATTGCCTGTTTGTTTCCAGAATCTCCAGTTGGTGTGACCTTCTGTGCGGTGATCTGAATCAGGGAAGTTTCTTCCGGCTTGAACTCCTTCAAAACTGAATCTTGTAGACTGCACTGATCTGGCGACCTTCAGGATAGGTTACCTGGCGGGAATAGTGGACATCGTAATCCGGGTAGACATAGCGCTTATCAAAGACGTTTTCCAGCCGGATTTCCAGATTGTGGGTTTTGCTGTGGTGATAGGTGAAAACCCAGTCAGATACGAAGACACTGCCCTGCTCGGCCGGGCTGATGATCCCTGCTATCAGACGGGGCATTTCCTGAGGACCAATCCAGAGAGTCCGGGAACTGAAATCAAGATGGGAATTGATTTTATGATCCAGACCAAAGGAAGCCTTGGTCTCAAGCGTACTATGATGATATTGCCCGATCTGAAGGCCCGGACCCTGACGGTTCTCAAATTCCATCAGACTGATGTTGGCCCAGAGCCGCTCACGCATGCTCAAGCGCTTTTCCCATTCGATTTCAAGGCCTTTGGAGCTGAAGCTTCCAAGATTGCGGTGATCCCGCGATGTACTGATACGGGTGATGAAATCGTCCATTTGAATGTCAAAAAGTGTGATTTCAAGGCTTTTTCTTCCCTGGTGCCAGAGCTTCATCCAGCTGAGTTCCCAGGATTTGATGGTTTCTTCATTCAGATTGAGATTGGGATTGAGGCTACCAAGCGGAATGATGCCGTAGCGTTCATAGCCGGATGGATAGCGGAAGGCCTCGCCATAAATCAGCTTGAGGGATTCATCTTCATCAAGAAGCCAGGTCAAAGCGGCTTTTGGAGTTCCGTTTTTGCCGTCATAGGTGGAATTGTTGTTGTCCCGGTAGGCGAGAAGAAGATCCAGTCTTCGATCGAGCTGAAACTGACCCTGAAGATAGATTCCTCCGATATGCAGTTTTGTAGGCGCAACCATGTCAAAGCCTGGAGCTCCCAGATGCAGCCTCTGACCGAAAGTAATGTCCTGGCGATGGAATCCGGCCACCCATTTGACCCGGTCCGAGCTTCTGTGGGTCAGGCGCATTTCAAGTTCGGTATCATGAGAGTGCCCCAGGAATTTCAGATAAGGAAGACCGTTGTCTCTGGTTTCCTGGCTGGCTTCAGCATATTTGGCTCTTAAGGAGAGATCGGTTCTGGCATTGAGCTTTTCTTCCCATTCTCCGCCAAAGAAACGGATTTCATTGATCCGATCCGAATTGAAGGGGATTTCCAGACCATATTGCCCCGGGTTGGCGGGGTTGATGAAGCGCCTTGTATAATCCAGGGTGCGGATATCCGAGAAGGCTCCGGCCGTGACTTTCAGGTTTTTGCCTTTGAATGAGGCAAGAAGGCTTCGGGAGCGCTCCTCCAGTTCATAATCCAGAAACTGGGCGTAGTTGAGCTGGGTCGGTATGTTCAGCCCGGCACCATTGACCAGGGCTGTTTCCCAGCCCGGACGGTTGGCACCGTTCTGTCTGAAGTAGCGGGCGGCGACAAACATGCTTTCGTGATCCCCGATTTTTTCGTGGATGGTGATGTCTGTATGGCGCCGTCCATCTGTTCCAAGGCCCGTTTCCAGAGTATTGCTGTCATAGCCACCGCCATCATGGGTGATGATATGGATGACGGCGGAATAGGCTGAGGAGCCATGGAGTACTGCTCCGGGTCCCCGGATGACTTCCAGGCGACGAATGGCCCGAATCGGGACGATGTCCAGACTGGTTTCCGGTGCCAGTTCAAAGGCGGCTCTGTGGCCATTGATCAGGACCAGAACCCGGTTATTGTAGACCTGCTGGTTGATGCCGCGGACCTGAACAAAGCGCTGGGCAAAGCGATCCTCAGTAATCAGGATGCCGGGAACATGACTCAGGAAGTCATAGAGGCTATCAAATTGGGCCAGATCTTCCCGGGTGTAGGATTTGACGATGGAGGGTGCCTTGAGAACTTCCTGATCTCTGGTTGTGGCCCCTATGGTGGCCCGTCGCTGGGTCTCGGTCTCAATGCGCTGGAGTACCGTATTGAGTTCGGTATTGTCCGCCGCCCATCCGTAAGAAGAGCAGAGCAGTCCGAAGCCAAGCTTCAGAAGACTGTAGAGCATCTGCTTACTCATTCCACTTCACCGCCAGACGCACAATATAAAGATCAAGGACTGTATTGCTTCTTTCCAGGGCGTTCTCATTAATGTAAATTTTGGGGCGCAATTCCTCCATTATGACAGCAATTCCTGCTCCCTGCCGCAAATGAGCCTTTTTTGTCCCGATTGTCATATTTTTCGGATACTGCGGGGCAGTTCCCTGCGGCAGGAGAATCAGAACGTCAAGTTCTTGCAAGGCTTCCGGGTTGACGTGCCAGCGAATACGGGTGTCGTGCCCCCGAATCCGGAAAGGACTGAGTTCGTCAATGGCTTTCTGCCATGCCCGGAACTCTTCCGGGCTTTCACTGAGAAGGCCGATTTGAAGGGAGTCTTCGGGACAGCTGGAACGGGAAAGCAGGATTTTGATAATTTCCAGGGTCTGGGATGGAGTCAGCTCGACAGCACCAAGATGCCGGAGGACACCGGCCAGAAAGAAAAGGAAAATCAGTTTTCGGAGAAACGGCATGCGGGCTACTTAAGCATTCACGGGCACGATAGAAGCAATCTTCAAGGCAGTCCACCATGTGCATATCAGTGGATTTTAGTCCATTTGTTATGCTTCGACAAGATGCAGATAGTCGAAAATTCTTAAAGAGATTTTTCCTGGTCCAGATTGATTTGTATGGTACTTGCCACTTGACGTAAACCCCTTATAATCAAGATCATGGGCTATTTGTTCGCATTTTTAATGATTGTCCTCCCCATTCACGCGGCTTCCAATCCGGATCTGATTTCCCAGTACGATGATATCTTTCGGCGGGTTACCGGGGGAAATGGAGAAAAAAAGCCTGAGCCCGCTCTGGTGACTGGTGTTCACGCTCCTCTCAAGGTCGGGAAAGTGGATTTTACCCTTCTTGTCCTCCTGCACCCTGCCATGCAGTTCTGGAATTCCGAAGCGGGTACATTCTGGGCTCAGGAAGTTGCGCGGATGCCTTCTTCAGAGCGCAAAAAGCTTGTGGAAAACGGTTCCCGCAGGATCCGGCAGTATCGCAGTCGCCTGGATGGGGTGAAGAGTGAACTGGCCGAGGCCAGGAGTCATATCGCTGCTCTGGAATTGCGAATTGCCCAGACAGCTTCTTCGGAACGTCCGGAAGAAGAAGAGAAATTCTGGTCTGAAAGAGCAGCCTTGCAGCAGAAGATGGAAAAGCTTCAGGAAGAGCTTGAGGGTGATCTCCTGGCAAGAGCCTACCCGGGTATTTTCATGGGAGCAAAAGATCGTCACATGACATTTTCAAACATTGTCAAAGAAGTCCGAGAGACCATTGAGGCTTTTCGTCAGGAAGAGAATCTGGACCTGATTCTCAATGCTCAGGGAAAACCCGGGACGAATCCAAGAGGTGGGAGTATCGAGGATCTGGTTCAGGATGCACCCCAGCAGCTGGATCAGTTTCTTGGCGGGGCGTTTTTTCTGGGAGATGGTCATGCATCCGTGAGTGATGCCGGTGTGGTAGCCATGCTCAAACCCTGGCTTCAGCAGAGGGAAAAAATGCTGGTTCAGGCCTTTGAGCCCATGGGGGTGATTTTAAGTGATACCCGGGATCTGACAGGGGCCGTTCTGGAGAAAGTTTATCTGAAGCATGATATTCGCGCTGATGTCATGCGAAGGGTTGTGCGGCTGGCCGGCTCTCTTCAAGGAGAAAGATTATGAAATTCAGCAATTTCATCCTTATAGGGCTCCTTCTGACAGGGAGCCTGTTTGCAGATTTCGCCGAGAAAATTCTGGAGAGAAACGGGGATGTCTATGTTCTTGTGACCCGTAAGGACAAAATGACGACGTCCGAGGTTGGAGTTTACAAATTTACCCGGGTAACGGGATATGGCAAGGCCGAGAAGCTGGCCCCCGGAAATGCCACGATGCAGACCAATATGCAGTACTACGAAGGTCTGGCCGTGGATAAGTTTGGCCACGTCAAACTGTTTCGGAATAAAGGGGATGAGAATCCGGTCAACCTTTTGACTGAAACCAGGGTTCATCCTAACAGTCCGGCAGCCTGGCCCGGCTGGGAGCCCATCAGTTTCTATGACAAGGGCGGAGCAGCAGCGCCGGATACTTTTGTGAATGCGAGTCCCCCCGGATGGGTTTATGTGGTTGAGCCCAATGGAAAATACGGCTGGTACAAGCTTTATAACTGGGTTCGGGTGGGACTTCCTGGCAACAGTGGTGGAATGCAGGGTTACAAGTATGATGCTCCTAATCTGGGGGCTTTTCCTGAGGGGACAGAATTTATCCCTAAAGTGGAAAACGGGGGGCCGGTTACCAATATTGCCGGCCAGCATGGAGGGTTTTGGCGTTCGGACTGTAACCGCGGCTCCTATGCCTTTCAGCCCAATACCAATGGACTTTTCTTTCCTCCGATCAACTGTTTCTGGATGGTCTCTGCCGGAATCCATCAGGCCGGTCGACGTATTGATAAAGTTGAGAAAGCGGTTACGGCTCTTTATCTGGATACTTACCTGACATCAGAAGATAATCTTTCCCTTTCCAAAGCCAAGGATGAGCCTAAATTCGGTTCGATTACAGCGGGAGTTGATTTTTTCAATGGGGGCGAGGGGGAATATTATGATGAGGCCGATAGCGCTCTGAATACCTCTCTTGCCTTTACCCAGAGCTTTCTTCAGTACAACAAATGTGGAGATATGTGCGGGCAGGCAGGAACTCCATCCGCAGCTCCACCCATTGTCATCAATAAGGCCAGGGCCAAATTTTCCTCAGGAGGGGCATCCCAGCTTCAGCAGCGTTCTTACATGGTGAAAACCCGTTCCGCAAATAACGGCAAGGATCTGACGACCTGGGTTGTTGGACTGACCTATGATGCCGTCAAGCAGGAATATGCCCAGAAAAATATTGTGAAGTGGGAAGGTGGCGTTGCAGAACTTGGGCCGGGTGAGGTAGCGGGTGATGGTGTCCTGAGTACTTCTCAGGGTGCTGGGATTGGGAATAAAAGAATCCTGATTTATGATTTTCCCGGTGAGCCTGACATTATCCGTACGGTTCAGACTTCCAAGCGTTTTCAGGATCAAGATGACACCAAGGACTATCTGTATGTGACCAATATGCCTCCCTCCCATTTCAATGTATCCAGTTCTTTCTGGGGTACGGGAGGGGTCGTCTGGTGGGCGAAGGAGCTTGGAGGGAATCAGCTCGAACTGAATTACGAGCAGTATAACCACCAGAAAGGAACCAGAATCCGTTCTTCAGACGGGAGTCCGGTCAAGGCGGAAAATGTTGAGAGTCTATATGCAATCGGGGCGGACGGAGACAATTTTGTCTACATTCTGCATGCAGGGAAGGGAACGGATAATAAGGGTGGAGTGGATGGCCCATCCACCATGGAAGCTCTGATCAGCCCCAAGACGCGGGCCAATCTTCAGGCTCTGAAAGATTCGGGGAGGCTGGTTAGTCCCGTTCCGGCCCTTCCGATTGCATTGGATTTATGTGATACCCCGGCAGGTCCCTGTAATGTCAGTGCTGAGATCAAGGTCTTTGCTGGCCCGATTGTAGAAAAGATTGCACCTCTTCCGGGCTCAAAGCCTCTTCGTATCGGAGTGATCCCACTGAAAGAAACCGGACAGACCTGTACGGCCATCATGCGTTTTGCAGCACCGACCGACTCAGACTTCACGCTGGTTCCTTTTCCTGGAGGCGAGCGCTGGAGCTGTATGGCGGGAAGTGCCGGGGAGGCTTTGGCGAAATATAAATTCGAAATGGCGATTATCAATGTGGCCAATCCTCCGGCGACGGGTGGAGATATGAAACTTGATATTGTCAACGCCACCAGTGCGACCCAGGATTACATGGAAGATACGGAATACCGTTTTGAGATGGAGAATCCTCCGGTTTTTGATGGAACGATGGCTCAGCTGGGTCTGGTTCCGGATGCGGAATTGAGTGTGTATGGCAATATCCATATGATTTCCAATTACGATGTCACTGGAATTGAACGCCTGAAGGACTTTATCTGCGGAAACAGCCCTTTAGTCGAGCCTGGATCAAGCGGAGCCGCGTTATCCGGCTGCCGCAAATGGTTTGATAATGATGGTCGCGTTGGGAAACTCCTGCCCAGCTTTGTGAGTGCGGATCTGTTGAGCGGAAACCTCTTGCATACAAAAGTTGGAGGAGAGGGTGGAGGAAGTGCATCGGGAGTGAGCGCCACCCAGGTAAATGCAGGTGTAAAAGATTCCATAAAAACTCTGCGCTGGCGCTGGCGGGTGGAGGCGAAAACTCCGCCCCAGTCCCTGAAGAATTTCAATGCCCCTAACTGCGAACCGCTCAAAAAGGGAGAGAGCCCGGACCCAGATAGTGATCCTAAAGTCCGCCGGGACTGGCCGCATGCCAATGGAGCTGGAGTGATGTATGACTCCTGCTGGCAGGATTTGACCCAGAAAGGTCCGGATGGCCACTCCATGGTACCGGGGGAACTGACTTTTAAACCCAATGATCCGGGTGATTATGAAATTACCCTTATGTTTGGTGGTCTCAGGTTTGATGCGGATGGACTGACTTTTCTGGATAATCCTGATTCCGTTCGTGCGGAAGTGGCGGTCACCTGGTACACAATGCCGATTCATGTTGGAGCCAGGGAAGCCACGGGTGGCC
>CAZDAM010000076.1:9183-17050 GCA_964503595.1 uncultured bacterium | reverse complement strand
TTTACCTGGAATCTGGCTCACTGGCTTTCTCCACTGGATGAGGTGAGAGTTGTACCTTCTGAGGAATCTTCCGGAAGCCTTGAGAATGAGGCCAGGCTTCTGGTGTTTTCTCCGGGGCCGGGTCATCCTCGGGACTATCCGCTTTCAATGCAGAAGCTTAAGGGTTGGCAGGGGAAGAAGCCGATATTGGGGATTTGCCTTGGAATGCAGATGCTCATTGAGCTTCATGGGGGTAGCATTAAACGTTTGAATCGCCCTCACCATGGTCTGAAGGAAAGCTTCAGGGTGGTCAATGAAGACGGGCTTCACCGGGGCATGAAAGAAGTTGTGGGAGCCCGCTATCACTCGTTGGGAATTGCCTCAAAGGACCTTCCAGCCGGACTGGAACTGAGTGTGGAAGATTCCCTTGGAACTGCCATGGGAGTTTTCATCCAAAACCAGAAGACCTGTGCCGTTCAATATCATCCGGAAAGCTTTTTGTGCACTTCATCGCCCAGGCTTCTGGAAAACCTGGCCCGATGGTTCTAGCCAGTTTTACCAATCAGGATCGCAAGCCCCTTGAGACTTTTGGCAGAAAAGGGGTTTTTACTACCCTGCTTTATCCCTCTCCAGTTTCTTTAAAGGAGCATCTGAATCGTCTGGTGATTCAGGCGGCTTTGCTTGGGCTTGATACGGATTTAGGAAAGCTGGAAGACTTCGCCCAAAATGCTCTGCTAAGTTTCCCCGGCCCGATTCGGGTGAGAATCATGGTCTCGGATCTGGGATGGGATCTGTTTGTCTTCAAGCATCTCCCCCGGACTCGGGAAATTCAGGGCTATCTGGTGCAACATGAGCGCAGGAATCCTCAGATCAAATCTCTTGACTACCTCGATGTTCTGGCGGAAATTCGACATGCAGGATCTGAACGGGAGCCGATTTTTCAGGACAGGCAAAAGCTTCTTGAAGGGGCTACAACGAATCTGATTCTGATTCGAAATCAGAAGCCTGTGCTTCCAAAAGGGCCAAAACTACATGGACTGGGAATCCGGTTCTTTCAGGAAAAACTGGCGGGAACCTTTTGGAGTGAAGAAGAAATAAGGCCTGAAAACCTGGGTGATTTTGAGGAAATTCTTCTGACCAATGCTGTCCAGGGGGTCATGCGCCTGAGAGGGATTGAAAATACGGCTTTTTCCTGCCGTTCGACCCATTGGTTTGAACGGCTTAATGCAATCTGGAATGAGCCTGTGTACCATTCCCGGCATGAGTAAGAAGATCCATCGCCCCCTGATTATGGGGATTGTAAATATCACTCCGGATTCCTTCAGTGACGGAGGGAAATTCCTTCAGACACAAGCTGCACTAGCTCATTGTGACAAGCTTCTTGGGGATGGAGCAGACATATTGGATCTGGGAGCGGAATCGACCCGTCCCGGATCGGATCCTGTCAGTGAGGAAGAAGAGTGGGCCCGCTTAAAACCAGTGCTTGAGGGACTGGATCTGAAAAAAGTCCGGGTATCGGTTGATACGACCAAACCCCGGATTCAGAAAAAAGCCCTTGAGATGGGCGTCTTCATGATCAACGATGTTTCCGGGGGTAGTGAAGAACTCTTCTCCTGGGCGGAAAAAGCCCAGGCCAGTGTTTGTATCATGCATTCTCCGGCTCCTCCCAAAACGATGCAGAATCATACGGACTACCAGGACGTTATGGAGGATCTGAAGGACTGGTTTTCCCATCGTCGGCCCTGGTGGCAGAAGTACCGGGTTCCGGTCTATCTGGATCCGGGAATTGGTTTTGGCAAGACCCTGACGCAGAACCTCAGGCTTATGCGCGAGTGCATGCGTTTTGCCCAGGGGAATGAAAGAATTCTGATGGGCGTTTCCCGCAAATCCTGGATTCGGGCTCTTTTAGGGGATTCGGTCCTGGAGCCATCGGATCGGGACTCGGCAAGCCTGGCAGCTCATCTGTGCCTATCTGATATGGGTGTGGATGTCTTGAGGGTGCACGATGTCCTGGGGCTAAAGCATGCCCTTGTAGTGAGGGAGGCTTTGGCCATTTCTGAGCACTCCCGTCAGTACCTTGAACTGAACGGGCTTCATGTCAGTACCGTGATCGGGGTTTTGGAAGAGGAAATGCTGAATCCCCAGACCTTGCATCTGGATTTGAAGATCGGGCTTTTTCCACATGTTTCTGATTGCGATTCTTTGGAAAACGGTGTCGATTACGTGAAGGTCTGCGATGCTGTACGTGATTTCTGTGCCCATCAGTCTTCCCGGACTCTTGAGAGTTTTGCCCGCAATCTGAAAGCAGAACTGATGGCCCTCTTTCCCTGCCAAAGTCTGGTCCTTCGGGTCCATAAGCCAAGGTATGCCAAAACCCTTCAGGTGGAAGATATCGTTCTTGGTTGTGAAAGCTGACCATGCCAAAGAAAGCAGCCTATATCGCACTTGGGTCTAATCTGGGAAATCCGCTTGAGCAGATTCAGAATGCTGCCTTGAAACTTGCCCGAAGCTTTGGTGGCGGGCGCCTGTCCGGTATCTATCGGACAGCTCCGTGGGGCCCGGTTCCCCAGCCGGATTATCTGAATGGAGTTCTTGAGATTGCATGCGATCTGAATGGGCTTGAGCTTCTGCATCATTTAAGGAAACTGGAAACAGAATTCGGGCGGCAGCGAGAGGTTCGCTATGGTCCAAGAACCCTCGATCTGGACTTGCTGGTCATGGGTGATGATGTGCATGAATGTGAAGAACTGAGCCTTCCGCACCCTCGGATCCACGAAAGGGTTTTTGTTCTTCATCCCTTGATGGATCTGAATCCCAGGCTTCTGATTCCCGGGCAGGGGCGGGTGCAGGAACTCTTTCAAAGGCTGAACAATTTTGAGGAAATTCTGGAACAGGTGGCAGTCCCCGTTTCTTTGAAAGCGGCCTGACTTCCTGGCAGGTGATATAATTTCAAGCGATGATTTGGCGTCTGATTTTCACAGTTCTATTTGTGCTGGCCCGGCCGGCTGCGTTTTCTCTTGGTTTTTCGGAAGAGACTTTTCAAAAGGCCAAGGCTGAAGACAAGCTGATTTTCCTGTTCATCGGATCCGATGTGGATCTGGAAACCCGGGACTTTTTGCAGGCGGTTTCCAGGGATGATGAGTATCTGAAGCTTTTTCGGGATGAGATGATCATCGGGCTTCTGGATTACGATCTGAATCCCAGTCTTGCGGTGCGTTATTCTCTTCCGACCATTCCGGGTTTTTTTGTACTGGACTGGGAGGGGCGGATTTACCTTGGAGCCACCAAGCCCAATCGGGACGAGGCCCTGCCTGTTCTCAAACAGTTGGTCTTTAACTGGAAGAATGCCCGCGAGCAGCTTCGGCAGGAGCTGAATGATTTTCAGGGAAGGCAGAGTGAATCCAGGCTGAATTTTGAAAATGTTCAGTCCATCCTGGATGCCACCATGAACCACCCCAACCATCTGTCCCTGGATCTGGGGCGCTATATTCTGAGCCTTCCAAGAGATCATCCCTGGTTCAAGGATTATGTGGACCAGTTTCTTTTGTGGGTTCGTTCGGAAAACTATGATTTTGTGGAAGGAAGCTTTTTCATGCCACGGGGGTTCTCCACCTGGTTTGCTGAAAGCAAGTACACTTTTTTCAATTTCAAGCTTCTGGAAATGCTTCTGGATTTTTACTACCAGACCAGACAGCCTGAGTTTCTTCTGGCCTTTTTGAAGAGCATGCGTTATATCCATCGCGATCTGGAGCTTGAAAAGGCTTCGGCCTATTCAACGGGCTATGCCAGCAAACGCTATTTCAAGATGGAGTTTCGGGAGCGTCTGCAACATTTTCCTCCTTCTCCAAGGCGCTTTGATCTGGCAATTTCCCAGATTCTCTTTCTGAAGATCCTCTACAAGATTCAGCTTCTGGTGGATCGGGAGCTTATGCGTGAAGAGGATCTGGATTTTCTGGGTGAAGAGGCAGACCCAAAGCAGAGGATGGCCCGGTTTGCCCGTCTGATTGAACGCTACCGCCGTGAAGATGGTCTGATTTATTTTACCACCGAGAGAAAATTCACCAATTTTGAAACCCAGATTGAGTTCTTCGCCTTGCTTCAGCTGATGCAAAGTGTGGAAAAAACGGATAACAGAAAATTCTTTGAACAGATGGAAACCCTGTTCACAGCTTTTGTGAAGGCCTTCTATGATCCTGAAAAAGAGCTTTTCTGTGATGCTCCCTTAAAGACGATTGCAGAAAACCCCATGATGTATCAGTACCCGCTCTATTTTGTCCGCGAGCATGCCCGCCTGATGCAGTTTCTGGATTTTCTGGCAGATGAAACCAAAAATGGCTCCTATCTTGAATGGAAGATTCGGATTCTTCCCCGTATTGAAGAACATAACCTGCGTTATCCCCAAAGATTCTACTGGCTTCAGTGGTATGAAAATCTGCTGAAAAGAAAAGAACTTCGGGAACAGCAGCAGAAGGGGAATTGATTTGAAACCTTTGATGTTTTTCTTCTTTTTTTCTCTGGCCTCATTTTTTACGGTTGGCTGCAAGAAGGACAGTACTCCTGAAAAAACTTTCCGCTCTTTTGTGGAAGCATCCCAAAAAGGAGATCTGGCACGTCTTCAGGCGTGTCTGGATTCCCGAAGTTTTGAAGAACTGAAGCAGGAATTCATCACCAGACACGGCAGCGTTGAAAATGGTTTAAAGCGTTTCAGAGAAGATACAGCCCGGGTCAAACCCAGATTTTTGCGTGTGGAGCCCATTCGTCGCCATCAGCTTGTCCGCATTGTGTTTCAAAGTGAGCAGGGGGAACAGATCATGCTGGCAGAACTTGATCGTGACGGTCACTGGAAAATTCAGCTGGCAGACCCCAATCAGCTCCCAAGCGGCCAGGATTTGCCGGAATTTCAGCCCTCAAAGGGGAACTGAGTTTGCAGGTCTTGCCGGGATGTTTCATAATGGAAGCATGTCATCCATCTATGATTTCTCTTTTCGGACTCTTCAGGGAACTAAACTGAATCTTGCGGATTACCGGGGAAAAGTTCTTCTGATTGCAAACATTGCCCGCAAATGCGGATTTACTCCCCAGATGACGGATCTGCAGAAGCTCTGGGAGAAGTACATGGATGAAGGACTTCAGGTGCTTGGCTTTCCTTCCAACAGCTTTCTGTTTCAGGAACCGGGAGATTCAGAAACGATTCTCTGCTCTTATGAAGACATGTTCATGATTGATTTTCCCATGGCGGAAAAGTCTTCCATGCTCTGGCCGGATATGAACCCTCTCTTTGCCTGGATGACTTCCGAAGAACAGCCTGAAGAAGTCCAGGGATTCATCAAATGGAATTTCACCAAATTCCTGATTAGCCGTAATGGTGAGATTCGGTATCGTTTTGGGCCGACAGAGACGCCTTTGGAATTTGAAGATAAAATTCGTCTTCTGCTCAGCGAAAAAGATTAGGTCTGATATGATCTCTGAGTCTGTGGTGGGTCTTCAGACATTTTTTTTAGGTCGTGGTTCAGAGGCTTGGAATTCCCGGTCAGCCAGTGTTGAAACTGCTTTCAAAACATCTTTCTGGTACAGATTTCATCCTCTTTCTGAGCCTGTTCGGCCACAGAACTGATAAAATCGGTATCACTGGCCATCCTGGACGTGGGTCCATTCGGATTCACGAAGAAGCGTCTTTGGACTAAAGCCGAGTTTTTCAGGTAGAAAAGATGTCAGAGCCTGAAGACTCATTGTTCATCATAGAGTTCTTCAAACAGCTGGCGTCTGGCCTCATCACGCTCTTCTTGAGCAGGGTTTTGAGGGGGGAGAGTGTTCAGGTCGGTTCTTCTGTCATTCAGAATGGACTCTACCCATTTGAGTTCTTCATAAAGGGCGCTGTTTCTGTGTTCCCCAAAGCGAAGGTGAAAGCCTTTTGTGCCTGAGGCCACCCAGTCAGAAGAAACGTAGACCAGTTGCTTCAGCTCGGTTTCAGGAAGCATCCGAATCAGGAGGGCAAATCCGAGCTTTTCAAACGCACTGTTCTTTCTGAGTTCAAAGAGCTGCTCGACTTTTTCCTCTGAACCAAAACGCTGATCCTGAAGGATTTCCGCCAGCCTTTCCACCATTTTGCACATGGAGCGCCAGAAGCGGTCGTAGTTTTGTTTCAGCATGGCCTTATGGGCGGTTTTTCTGGCATCGGATGCCTTCCAGCCGGCTCCGGGGCGTGCCTGGTGACTTCCTGGTTTGCCCCCCTGATTGTTCAGAGTCAGTTTCTGAAGACGGGGAAGGAGGCTTGCCAGTCCAAGATAAAGATCATCTTCGCTTAATCCGTTCAAATGGGGCAGGGCGTTTTCATGCAGGAAAACTTCCACTTTGACCCGGGCATTTTCCCGTTTGGTTTCTTCCGTCCATTCGCCAAATTCAATGGGGTGATTTTTGGGAAGCAGAATGGAAAGCTTTTCCTTCAGCTCTTCCTGCTCGTGACCGAAAAAGGCCTTGTCTTTCAGTTCGTAGCTGTATCCGTAATCAGAAAATCCGGTAATGGAACCATTTGAATCTGTCGGGAAAAGAGCAGAGAAGGATTCAAGCTCCTGAGCCTTGAAGACGCCAAACAGGAAGCTTCGTTTTTTCTCGTGGGAGTAAATCGGATAGAGAAAATCATGGCGCTGATCGTTCTGGTCATACCAGGCCATACGGTTTCGGGTATAGGCTTTCTTGTTTTCAAAGCGAGCCAGACTCAGGCCCAGTTTGAGGCGGGAAGACACCCGGTCATAATCATTCAGACCTTTGAAGATACGCTCTACACGCCTTTCCTCAGAGGGTTTTTCCAGATCTTCCTCATGCAGGGCCTCGGCCATACTCAGGTTGGCCAGCACGGTTTCTTCCACTTCCTTGTTCTGAAGAAAGGGATTGAGGACTTCGGCCTGCTTGAATCTGATGCTGCCGTTTAAAACCTGGTTATAGGCTTCGCGACCTTCTTCAGTTTTCAGATCAAGAACATAATCCATCAGAAACAGATTGCCCTGTTCCTTATCCAGTCCAACCTGGGCAAAATCCAGTCCAAGGAATTTCTTGATCTGCTTGTCGACAATCGAAACACCAAAGATTTCAAAATCCATTTTGGCGTTCCCGGAAGCTCCGTGCTGACGTTTTCTTAGGGCAATCAGCTTGAGACGGACCTTGTCTTCGGGAAGGCGGAATACCTGGACCTGAAATTCGCCACTCAGAAGATAATGAGTGCCAAGACCGGCATGAAAGACCCCGGACTGGGCGCCGAGGTTGGCGGAAATCAGAAGATTCAGGCGGGCGGGGATGGCTACGAAGTCTCCAGGATTCAGTTTTTCAAGGGCGCGCTCTGCATTTACCGGGGTTCTTCCCGGATGGTAAGGTCTGGCAGTCAGGGCTTCCTTCTGCGATTTGAACTGGCGGACAAAAACAAACTCGGCGTTGTTCTCAACAGAGAAGCCAATCGGCAGGTCATGCTCGGACAGAAAATCACCAGGGCTGAGTTTGGCCCTGACCTTCCATTTGTCCACTCTGGTATACCAGTCGCCGTGATAGCCGGGCTCAACTTCGTAACGGTATTTGGCAGCAAGTCCGGCTCCATCAAACAGATCCAGATCGATCAGATCGAGATCAAAGCCAATATCAAGGGAAGTGATCTTGTCTTTGATTTTCTGTTCAATTTTGGCTGGCTCAAGCGAATTTTTCAGCTCGGACCATTTTTCAGCAACAGGGCCAGCCTGAAGGAAACTGGAGGGAAGCAGAATGCTTGCCAGGGCTAGGGAGCGGAAGAAGGATTTTGTGATTTTCATAAAAATTCCGGGCAGGAAGAAAAGATCCGACGTTGCAGACACTACGGAAAAATCAGGGAGAAGTTGCAGGGGGTGTGATGATGGCCCCGGATTGA
>CAZDAM010000076.1:0-9083 GCA_964503595.1 uncultured bacterium | reverse complement strand
CTGTTGCATGGTTTTATCAAGAAGAGCCAGAAAACCCCAAAATCAGAGCTGGAGACGGCACGAAAACGAAAAGCAGGGCTTTTATGAGAGAAGAAAAAGGACATGTAGGATCTTCTTTTGAGGACTTTCTCAAAGAAGAAAACTGCTATCAGGAAACTATAGCGATTGCAATAAAACGTGTGCTTGCCTGGCAGCTTATGGAAGCGATGAATCAGAAGCGCTTGAGCAAAAGTCAGATGGCCAGGCAGATGAATACAAGCAGGGCACAATTGGATCGGATCCTTGATCCAGAAAACCCTCGTATCCAGCTTGATACAATGATTAAGGCGGCAAAAGTAGTTGGCCGGGAGTTGAAAATAGAGTTAGCCTAATTTCCAGAAGGAACTGCCATTCCATCCCTACTCGTTCTCCAGAGCCAGAAGGATTTTTTGGGAGGAATCACCATTGCCGTAAGGGTTGATGCTATCGGCCATTTTCTGCCAGGCATCCGGGTTTTCCAGAAGGTGGCGGGTCTCGGAAACCAGACGTCCGGCATCGGTTCCAACCATTTTGACTGTCCCGGCTTCAATGGCTTCAGGTCTTTCTGTGGTTTCCCGCATCAAAAGCGTTGGAATTCCCAGGGCCGGAGCCTCTTCCTGAAGTCCCCCGGAATCGGTGAGCAGGATATGGGTTCGCCCAAGAAGCTCGACAAAGGGGAGATAATCCTGAGGGGGGAGAAGGTGGACGTTATCAAGTCCATCAAGCAGGGAATATACCGGCTTTTGAACCTGGGGGTTGAGATGAACAGGGTAGATAATCTGAAGGGATGAATCCTGGGCCAGAGTCCTGATGGCCTCACAGATCTGCTGAAGCCCTCCTCCGAAGTTTTCCCGGCGATGTCCGGTAATCAGAATCTGGCGTTTGCCGGTTGAAAGAGGGGGCAGAGACTGATTGAGCCGGGTTTTCAAATCTGGGCTGGTGTCAATTTTCTGGCGGGCCCATAAAATGGCATCAATCACTGTATTCCCGGTGACATGAATTCTGTCTTTGGCGATATTTTCCAAAAGCAGGTTCTGCCGGGTTGTGTCCGTAGGAGCAAAGTGAAGATCAGCAAGAGCCGATGTCAGCTTTCGATTGCCTTCCTCAGGCCATGGTGAATAAAGGTTTTGCGTGCGAAGTCCGGCTTCAACGTGTCCGATGGGGATTTTCTGGTAAAAAGCTGCCAGGGAAGCGGTGAAGGTTGTGGCTGTATCTCCGTGGACCAGAATTCGATCCGGCTTTTCCTGTTTTAAGACGGCGCTGAGTTCGTGAAGAATGGAAGCCGTAATCTGTTCCAGGCTTTGGGCTGTTTTCATGATATTCAGGTCAAAATCGGGCTGAATATCAAAGATTTTCAGAACGGAATCCAGCATTTCCCGGTGCTGGGCTGTTACGCAGACCTTGTGGGAAATTCGCTTCGACTGATTGAGGGCGTGGACAACAGGAGCCATTTTGACAGCTTCTGGGCGGGTTCCGAAAATGCTCAGGATTTTCATGGATTCAGAAGGACTTTCGGATGTCTTCTCCGACCAGAGTTGTCAGGGTCAGAAGATCGGCAGCTTTGAGTCCGGCAATCCGGTTGGCCTGGGCCCGAATGGCATCTTCAAACAGATTGCGTACGAAACGACCATTGCCAAAGCCTTCTCCCCGTTCAATTCCATGCAGGATCTGCTTCAGGGCATCGGATGCACCTTCTCCCAGAGTGTACTGGTGCTTTTCACAAAGGCGGCGAAATATCAGTTCCAGTTCGTTGTCGGCATAGTCCGGAAAATCGAGATATTCTGTAAAGCGGGAGCGAAGCCCTGGATTGGAATCAATGAAGGTCTTCATCCGATCGGCGTAGCCGGCAACAATGACGACCAGATTGTCTCTGTGGTCTTCCATGAATTTCATCAGGGTATCAATGGCTTCCTGGCCGAAGTCATTGTCCTTGCCGGCGAGGGTGTAGGCTTCATCAATGAAAAGGACTCCTCCCAATGCGGATTCCACGACTTCACGGGTTCTGGTTGCGGTCTGACCGACATAGCCAACCACGAGGCCAGAGCGGTCGGTTTCAATCAGATGACCTTTGCTCAACAGTCCGACATCCTTGTAGATGCTGGCCAGAATTCGGCCCACTGTAGTCTTGCCTGTACCGGGGTTTCCGGTGAAAACCATGTGATGGGAAACAGGCAGAACACTCAGCCCCTGATCCCTTCGGGCTTTCTGGACTTTCAGAAAATTCACCAGATTGCGGACGGCCTCTTTCACGGAATTCAGGCCAACCAGATTTTCCAGCTCTTCCATTGGTTCGCCGCTGCGGGAGAGCTTTGGCCGATCAATGACTTCAGCATGAGCTTCCAGAGGTTCATTCTTGCCCAGAAGCAGATCTGTAATCTGACGGATCCTGCGGATTTCTTCCGTGTCCACTTTACGATCGGATTTGGCGATTTCATTGATGGAACGAATCAGAATCAGGCGGTAGTGACGGGCGAGGCTGCCACCATTGGCCTGATCCCAGGCATCAAGGCGGTGGGCCGTCTTCAGGGAGGCGGCCACGACTTTCAGATGGTCCTTTTTTTCCATGGGATGATGTTGACTCACAAATTCCCGGACTGTTTGGGATGCTTCAGCCTGGGATGCCTGAAGGATGGTCTGAACCCATTGGCGGATATGTTCATATTCCAATCGGTGAAGCTCTTCATCACTTGAGGCGATGTAAAAAGCCAGCCAGAGCAGATCGGTAAGAATCTGTTTCCGGCCTTCTTCTTCACTGAGTGCGGGCTCATGCAGAAAGGGCTCATTCAGGGCACTGAGGAAATGGTCCAGACTGTGGGCGAGGGAATTGAGAAGATCATCCATGAAAAGCAGTCTAAGGGATGATGTCTGAGCCCGCAATTCCTGTGATAGATTGCTGTCATGAAGATTGCAGTTCTTGATGCGGATACCATTGGTGATGACATTGATTTAAGTCCTCTTGAGGAATTCGGTGAGTTGTCTGTTTTCCGGCGGACTGAGTCTGAGGAGATAGAAACCAGGCTTCAGAAATTTGATGTCCTCTGTCTGAACAAGGTTCAGATCAAAAGGCCGCTTCCGGATTCAGTCAGAACCCGTTTGATCTGTCTGTTTGCAACCGGAACGGACAATGTGGATCTGGTCTCCTTAAGAAATGCGGGCATCGGTGTCTGCAATGTATCGGGCTACAGCACGGACAGTGTTGCCCAGCATACGCTCTTCATGGTTTTAAGCCTTTTGCATCAGGGGCAGAAGCATCACGAATATATCCTTTCCGGGGAATGGTCCCGTTCCGGGCTGTTCACTACGCATCAGCATCCGTTTTTCGAACTGAAGGGAAAAACCTGGGGTCTTGTCGGTATGGGAAGAATCGGCCGGGCTGTAGCAAAGCTGGCCGAGGCCTTCGGGTGCCGTGTCCAGTGGTGTTCGGTATCGGGGAATTCAAGAGAAGAGGGTTATCCTCAAGTCGTTAAGGAAGAACTTTTTTCAACTTCGGATGTGATCAGTCTTCATTGCCCTTTGACGGAAAAATCCCAGGGGTATGTCGACGAAAAAGCATTGGGTGCGATGAAGGATAGGGGAATTCTGGTCAATGTGGCCCGTGGTGCCGTGGTGGATGTAAAAGCCCTGGTAGCAGCCATGCACAGGAAAAACATTCTGGCAGGCCTCGATGTCTTTTCAAGAGAGCCACTTAAAGAAGAATCTCTGTTACTCAAGTCAGACTTTCATGGACGGCTCCTCTTGAGTCCGCACATTGCCTGGGCATCGATTGAAGCCCGCAACCGGGTCATTGAAGAAACGAGGATGAATATCCAGAGTTTTCTTGCCTCTCAGGGAAGAAACCGGGTGTAGGGGATATAGTGCAACCGGTTGAGCCTGATAACGCGAAATGAAGCCGGATTTTTCGGGATCCCCTGAGTGGCCTGAGAGAAGCCCGGCTGCTTTTTCACAGCCGGGGTATTTCTGAGGAAACCAAAAGAGTTTTCCAGGGTTCTCTCTGGTGTTTCGGGAAGATCATGCATGGTTCAGACTGAGGCCTGAACTCATCTCAGCGGTAGCGCTTCTCGTTCTGGTAGAAGGCCTCCTTGTCCTGGTACATCCGCTCATCGGCTTTTTGCATGACTTCTTCCGGGGATATCCCCTCGGAAGTGGAGGCAATACCAATGGAAAAGCGGATAGGTATCTCTTCCAGATTACCACTGGAATCCCGGCAGACCACACGCAGTTTCGCCTCTACCTCACGGATCCGATCCAGCAGGGGATTGGCCTGTTCGAGAGAAGTAGCCGGCGCCAGCAGGATAAACTCATCTCCCCCGAGCCGGCTGACTATATCACTTTTGCGGCTGCATTTCAGAAGAGCTTCGGCAGAGCGGATGAGCATGGCATCTCCCCGCTGGTGCCCAAAAACATCATTGATACGTTTGAGTCCGTTGAGATCAACCACAAAGAGAGAAAAATGCAGATTCCTGAATTTGCGGCTGTTCTCAATAGCCTGCTCCAGCTCTTTGTCAAAAAAGGAGCGGCTGTAGGCTCCGGTCAACCCGTCTGTGGAGGCCAGCCGTTCGAGTTCTTTCATCAGGATCTTGTTTTCCATGAAGGAGGCCACCTGATCGATAAATAACCGGATGATTCCTTCATCTTCTTCTGTCAGGGAAGTGCCGGTCTGGACCAGCTTGCCAAGAACAGGTCGCTCCAGGCCACTTAAGGGATAGAAGCGGAAAACATCCTTTTCATCGGATTTTGGATTGTGAATGGCGGCTTGAACGATCCGATCCTGAAGTTCGGAGTCAATCCGGATAAAATCGGCCCTGTCCATGATTTCCGGGCGTTCCCCCTGAATGATCATGCCAAAGCCTCGATCCAAAAAGATCTCCCCGAGTTTTTCCAGAACGGTGAGAACCATCGCCTTCATGTCAGCCTGATGAAAGCGGGCCATGGTTTCCATCAGAGCCCGAAAAATCTGGTTCTGGCGGGAGATCTGTTTCTGGGACTTTTCCAGATCACGTTTCTGCTTCTCGATCTGCTTCTTGGTAAGAAGGAGCTGGAAATCATTGGTAATATTTCTGAGGGTGACGCCCAGAAGCTGAACGAAATCCTCCACCAGGCTGAATTTATGCTCCTGATCCGGAAGGGCTCTGCTGTCCTCAAAGCGAATCCAGGCAACAACGTCCTGATAATCACAGACAATGATTTCGAGGCAGTCCTCATGAAGATCAATGCGGGTTCCAACAGCCTGTCCACTTCTGGAGAGTGCGGGAGTGTCGGAGGAGCTGAAATGATTGATGAGCTGGGTCTCTCCTCCAAGCTCAACAAAGGGAACACCGTCCCGAATACCTGGAACCAGTTCAAAGTGAACAAAGGAAAAGGAGCCGAAGGGGTCGACATCCTTATAGGCCATACGGACTTTGGAGTCTTTCAGACCTTCGATTTTCTCCAGCACAAAATTGACCGCCCCGGCCATGGCATTGAATTTATCGCCGGAGAGGACCAGATTCTTGGACCAGAGCAGCAGATTCTGCTGACTGGATTCACTCATCGTAAAACCCCCTATCAGGGCCATCAGGGTATTGTTCACGCTTCGCGCGGGTTTCTCCCCAGGGGGCTTTTAAAAGTTGAATCCCGATTTCAAAAGGTTTTTGCAGAAGCATGTTTTCCAGAAGAGAGCGATGTGGTTTTTCTTTGATCTGAAATTCTTTAGAAGGGTCATTCAAGGCAACCGGTTTCCATGTGTTGAATTTACCCGGGCAGGAAACCTGAACGACAACAGCCTGATAGTAGCCTTTGCGATCCGGTTTCCAGCGCTTCTGAAAACAGCCACCAAGTCGTGAATCCTTGAAAACGGGTTCGGGGGCCCGTCCAAAATTTGCGGGTCGGTCTGTGTACATCCATTTTTCCAGACCATCCACTCCCTCGGAAGTGGAATGGGTCAGAAGCAGAAGAAGGATTCCGGCTGCAAACAGACAAAGGGCTCTTAGGTGTAAAACACCGGCTCTGTTTCTGGGTGGTTTGGCGAAGAATTGTTCTGGCTGCATTTCTTCATCGTAGCACTCCAAAACCGAACCGGCGAATCAGAAGATAGTGTGCTTTTACGAAAGCCCCTTAAAAGCGGGTTTTCCTGTCCACTATCAGAGTTTTTCAAAAGTCAGAACGATTTTATCACCGTGAATCTGCTGGGTGAATTCCGGTTTGACTGGAACAGGAAGACCAATGGCCGAGGATGCCGAGGAAAAAGAATACATTCTGGACTGACGTCCTTCTGATTCCTCGTGTTTTTCGACCTTCTTCTGGGACTGCATTTTCAGATACTGCCCCTTGACTTCAAATTTCAGCTCGGAATCCCTGGATTTCGTGGCTGGAATTTCCACAATCAGGAAGCGGCTGGTTTCCCTGAACTCCACCTGAGAGACTGGTGGGAGTCCAGTGGACTGGGATTGAAGGGCACTTCCGATTGCAGGAGCCACCGGTGGAGTGCTCATGGGGAAGAAATCATCATCGGTAAACGGATCGGATGCCTGGAAGAAACGGTTGCGGAAGGCTTCCATTCTCTGGCGCATGGCCTCAAAGCGGGAAAATGGATCAGCAATGGCGCTGGAAGGAGCTGGTGGAGCAGGAACCGATCCGGAAATTTTCGGAGGGTTCGGGGCTTTCGGTTCTTCCTTCCAGTTGAAATCAGGCTGTGAAGAATCAGCCGATGGGACACAGGTCAGGATACCGGCTGTCAAGAGCGTCACAAAAATCTGTTTTTTCATGATGAAACCTCCTGTTTTGGCTCAAATCTACTCCTGCGAGTTTCGTGCCATCAAGGAGTGTTCGGAAATAGGGGGTTCTGGAATTCGGTGTGGCCGAATCAGAACGAGTTTTTTCTCAGAACAGTCTGGGAACTTGCGGTTTGGAGTCTGTCACAGGCCTGGTTGAAAGCTTGTGGGCTGTCACGGGCAGAGCTGAAAAACCCGAGCTCTATCTGTCACAGGACGGATTTTCTTATGGAACATCCTTGACAGCTTTTTTCAGGAAGATTTTTTCCTTATGATGGATTCATGAAAAACAAACTGTATGGAGGACAGAAATATCGCTTGTATTCAATTTCTCTGATTTCTGATCTTTTCCCTCCTCCTTTTGGGGGTTTTCTCTTTGTTGGGGCTCTTTGAAGGTCAAAAAATCAGGGCTTATAATCAATGCATGAAAAACGCATTTCTTCTTCAAATGGACAGTTCCGTCAGAAACTACAAACGGGCTTTGGGGGTGCTCTTGAAAGATGTCATCCAGGCCGATCGGAAACGGGTGTATCTTAAGGAGGGCTATTCCAGTCTGTTCTCTTTCATGACCCGCTACTATGAACTCAGTGAGGCCGTCACCAGTGATTTTATCCGGGTTGGCAGGCTCGCTCAAAAAATCCCGGAAGTGGCCACGGCTGTTGAAAAGCAAAAAGTCTCCATCAGTAAACTTCGCAAGGTGGCTCCGGTCATGACCAGGGAAAACGCCCTGGAATGGATTCAGAAGGCCAAAACCCAAAGTGCCCGTGAGCTGGAAAAACAGGTTGCCGAATTAAGACCAGAGGCCACCCGCAAGTCCTTTATCAAACCTTTGGGGAAAGGCAATCACCGGGTTTTGGTTGATACGGGGGAAGAAACTTCCCAGAAAATGGAGCGGGCCATGGAAATCACGGGAAAGCCTCTGGCCGATACTCTGGAAACCATGGTGGATTTTTATCTCAAGCATCATTGTCCTTTGAAGAAGGCTGAGCGGGTGACCCAGAAGAACACTGTGCTGGAAGCATCTGTCACAAGACAAGTTGAAGAGCCGACTCTGGCTCAAGCAGGGAAACTCGCGCTGGAAGTACCTGTCACAGAACAGGCAGAAAAGATTGAACCTGAAATTGCACCTGTCACGGAACAGGAAAGTCAAAAACGTCCAAGTCAGAAAAGAAAACCGATCCCGGCAGTTGTGAAACATACCGTAAATTTACGCGATCAGGGTCAGTGCACCTTCCACGTCAAAGGAAAGCGCTGTGAAGGAAGGCGGTTTTTGCACATCCATCACAGAATTCCGGTTGCAAAAGGCGGAAAAAACACGGTGGAAAACCTGATGACGCTTTGTTCCAGGCATCACGCATGGGCGCATGAATTGAGCCGGGAGTAAAAAAGCAGATATGTCTATCGGTTCAGCAGTTTTTCCCACAATTTTTTGGTCATATCGGGAAGTTGGCGCAGCATCTTTGTTGAGCTTTGTTGTTTGAGTTGGGCTTTGGAAAGTTCCAGAGTTTCCTGAGCAACATCAGCGTCTCTGATTCGGGACATTCCATCTGTGAGATTGATTTTTGTGGTTTGCAGATTGTTGATGGAGCTATCCAGACGATTTTGCAGGGCTCCTAGCTTGGAGCGGAGTCCAGAGGCAGTTTCCATGGCACGATCAATACGGCCAAGAGCCTGAGTGGCAAAGCGAATGGAGGTGAGATCCAGTCCCTGGATGCCCAGGGCGGCCGAACCCAGGTTGCTGATGCCAAAAATCAGGTGTTGATTCTGGTTGGCACCGGTCTGAAAGACCTGCCTGTTCTGCTTCATGCTCAGATCAAATTCACTATCGCCGTATCCGGAATAGTGTTTGAAATCAAGTGGATTGCCGTCCTTATCAATGGCAAGAGAAAGAGAGAATCCGGCGTGTTTTCCAAGTTCAGTGGTGCGGAATCTGACTTCCTGGGTTTTGGGGTCGAGTTCAAAGGTCAAACCGGAACCCGTGAGTTTTTTTTCCAGCCTGTCCTGAAGTTCTGTCATTGTCAGACCCACAACGGCACCATCGGGTGGCAGGGGTTTGGTCAGGGAGATTTCAATGATTGTGCCATCGGAAAGCTGAAGATTCATTTCCTCGGAGCGGGTTTCTTTCACCAGGGTTATGGGAAGGGGAAGGATGCGGGCAAAGGCTTTTGTTCCTCCTGCCGGGCTTGAGGACTTTAAAACTGTGGTGTCGGAGTTGTGCGACTCGGCAGTGATGGAATCCTGAAAAGCCTGGAGGCCAAAAATACTTAAAAGGGAAGAGGAGGAAAAAAGATCCTGGGAGGTACCAGCCGCGAAGGT
>CAZDAM010000075.1:0-17331 GCA_964503595.1 uncultured bacterium | reverse complement strand
GAGCGGGATGACCTACCAGCAGCCCTATTTCCCTGGCTCCTATCCAGGAACAATGCCAGGAGGCTCGTATCCTGGTTCGGCTCCTATGCCTGGATATGATTACAGTACCCAGATGCCGGGAGCCTACCCAGGATCCACACCTTCCAATGGGTATGGATACAATACGGGTTATCCGACAACCGGATACCCCACAACAGGCTACCCGACCACCCAATACCCAACGACGAATCCGTCCACGACCTACCCCACCACTGGCGGATACACCAATTACGATCCTTCGGTAATTGCTCCTTACTCTCCTGCGGGTCAGACGGCAACGGGAACGTCCAACACGGCACCCATGTCTCCATCCAGCAGCACAGGCAGCGGAACCGGAGTTCAGCAGGTTATTTTTCAGAATGATAATCCGTATCTGAGTACAAGCGGATATTGAATCGATTTTTTGTGAGGGTGAAAATGTTTCGAAGCTTTCTGATATTTTTGAGTCTGACGGTTCTGGCCAACGCCCAGGAACCACTGAATGAATATAAGCTCCTTCTGAACCAATCGGGCACAGAAAAGGAAGTCAAGGACAAGGTTTTCCGCAACCTTCTGGAAGATATGAAAGCCAATCAGGAACGCCTGATGGGTACAATTCGTGGCTGGAGTGAGCAGGAAGTCATGGAACACTTTGGCCGTATGGCTCCTCAGGAAACCATTTCCGGGCCGGCAGCAGCAAAGGAGCCTGAAATGGTTCGGACCCGCCTCATGCGCGCCATTGTTGCTCGCCAAAAAGAAATGGCTCGGGATATCTGGCTTAAGATGCAAGGCCGGACTGTCGAAGAGCTGAAATCCGATCTGAGTAAAACCATGGCAATGGATCAGGAGTTCCGCCGGGAAGCGGAAGTCAAACATGCCGAAGCAGAAACAGCCGGTCAGGACGGAAACCCTTCTGCCCCCTGGTATCGTCCCGTTTCTTCGAGCTATTACAACTACTACGGGTATAACTATTTCTACAATTATTCCCAGATGGGGAGCTATCCTTACTACAATACCTACAACTATTACTCTCCCTACTACACTGGAAACACGTATTCCTGGAATGCCCGTCCTTACAACCAGTACTATTATCAGAATTACTATTATCCCCGCTATAACCGGACCTGCCGCCTGTATAACTCCTCCCTTTTCGGACTGGCTACAGTGGCAGCTTTTGTAGACTGGCTGCGATACTAAGCAGGACACCAAAAAATCCCCCTGGTTTTGCCGGGGGATTTTTTTCATTCTCCACAAATCAATAAGAAGCTATTTCAAAAACTCCACGTGCTCCCCTTCCTTCGCAAAGGAAAGCATGTCACGAGCCATACGGATATACTGAGGGTCTCCAGTCATTTTCTTGTCGGTAATCACCTTCATGAAATATTCACAGGCTTTTTGGGTATGCCCCAGGCGCCGATACATTTCTGCAATGGTATAAACCAGTCCGGTTTCTCCTATGCTGCCGATTTCCGGGGAAAGCTCCTTGGTATAGGCATCCTCATAGCGGGACAAAGCCAGCTTGAGGTAGCGCATTTCCTCTTCCTTGTTATCTTTCCAGCGATAAAGCCAGGCTAGCCGGGTAAAGAACATGGCATAACGAGCTGCTGAAACCTGAGGCTTTTCCTGAAGGGTCAGGAGTCCCAGCTTGAAACTGACAATCCCAAGCTCATAAGTACGGGGCTGATGAAAATCGCAGCCGCGAGCCAGCTTCCTGCACAAATCCACATTCTTGATAAAATTATTTCTGGTAATCCCCGAAGAATCCAGAAATGATTCCTTGCGATAAGCCGCATAGAGACATTCAGGGCAAACCCAGATTTCATAGATCAGGGGATTGATATCGATATATTTCTTGGCCATATCCGTGTAAGTCTCGGAAAACTTTACCCGGTTGGTCCAGACATTCTCAACCTCAAACTCAGTCTCGCACAGAGGGCATTTCTCGCTCTTAGTCCAGATGATCGGCTTTTCTTTAACAGGAGACATAAGAAGCTCAATTTATCACAAGCACTGTTTGCACTGAATAGGCTGAACAACTCGATTTATGGAATCGACAATTTTCCCAAAGATACCCTGAGTTTTGGTCGATAAAGAGTTCGTGAGTGAGATTCAATCCCTGAAACTTTCCAATGGACTTAAGGCTTCCTGGGAAAACATTCCCCATATCCACAGCCTGCTTTTAGGAGTCTGGGTCTGCCGTGGCTCCCGTCACGAACCTCAGAGCCTCTTTGGCATATCCCACTTTCTGGAGCACATGCTCTTTAAGGGCACGCAAAAACGAAGTTCTCTGCAAATCGCCGAGTCTCTTGAAACTGTAGGAGGAGAGCTCAATGCCTTCACATCCAGAGAAAACTGCTGCTACTACGCCAAAGCCGTCATTCACCACTATCCTCTGGTTTTTGACATTCTGACCGATCTGATGTTTCAAAGTGTCTTCGACTCCCTGGAAATAGAGCGGGAAAAAAAGGTGATCTGCCAGGAAATTGACATGTATGAGGACAGTCCCGAGGAACTCAGTCATGATCTGATTGTTCAGTCCATGTATTCAGAAGCACTTGGGCATCCGGTTGTTGGCACGCCGGAACAGGTTTTAGGCTTTAAGCGGGATGAAGTGCTCGGGTTTCACCAGAAATCCTATGCTCCAAACCAGATCCTCGTCACCATGGTGGGAAATTTCTCGGCCATGAATCCCGAAAACGAAATCCGAAAATGGTTCGAAGAACTGCCTTCCGGGCCTGATTTACCTGACTATCCCGAAGAAGAGAAACACCAGGAAGTTGTCTTCAGAAGCAAAAAAATCGAACAGCTTCATCTGAACCTTGGCTGGCATGCCCTTTCCATGACCCATCCTTCCCGCTATGCTCTCCATCTGATTTCGAGCTGGCTTGGAGGGGGTATGTCCTCCACTCTCTTTCAGGAAATCCGTGAAATCCGCGGCCTGGCCTACTCCATCTATTCCTATGTCCGCGCCTATAGCGACGGAGGATCCATCGGCATTGCCTCGGCCCAGGCTCCAGAGACCCAGGAAGAGGTCTTAAACGCCATTGCCGAAATCATTGAACGCCTGATTCAGGAGGGAATCCCCTCCCTAAAACTGGAACAGCTCAAATCCCAACTCACGGGAAGCCTGCTTCTAGGACTGGAAAAAACCTCTTTTCGGATGAACCGGATTGCCGTTGGTGAAATGCATTTCGGGCGGGTTCATTCCGCTCAGGAACTCATGGATCTGGTTCATCAGGTAAGGCCGGAAGAAATTCTTCAAACAGCCCGTACCCTTTTTGCGCCTGTACCTACCATCATAGGTGTGGGCCCCGGTTCCAAAAAAACTTTCCTGGCAGCGATAAGGAGATCCCGCTATGCGAAAGCTCTTGCTTAAACTGATTCTGTTTTCCCTGTCCTTTGTCCACTTACTGGCTCAGGACACCCAAACCCCATCCAATCTGATTTTGAATCTTCCCAATAATATCGACTATCCGGAAGAATCCATGCGTCTGACCATTCAGCTGCCCAATAAAATTCAGCCATCCAAAGAAGCCCAGGATCTGGAGAACCGCAAAACCATCGGCAAAAAGTTTGATTTTAACTCCAACCCTTTCAAACGGATTTCCTCAAAATCCCGTTATCGCGAAATCATGCAGGGCATGATCTCAAAAGGTCTGATACCTTCTTCCTATGATCGCAGGATTATCAACTCTGCCTCCAGTCCCCTGATTGAACCAGCAGCAAGAGTTGTCATCCGGGTCTATCGGGCTCTTTTGCAGCTGGAAAAAAACAGCCGTCTGAGAGCTCACAATATACGCCCTGAAGATCTGGAAGACATGAAAGAGCTGATTGATGAACTGCAGCGTCAAATCAAAATGTTCACATTTCAGCCCAGCGAAATGCAAAAAGACATGGATCGCATCAAGGAAGTCGTTTCAAAGGCCTCAGGACGTGGCAGCATCAACATCACAGGTGTCAAGGAATCCGACGACGGCACAACGATTGAACTGGAAATCAGCCGGGAACTCTAAGCAAAGAGTCTTCAACCCTCTCTTGATAAGGAACAGAATCCAGTACTTTCTCCAAAAAAAAGGCCACATGTATTCCCATGTAGCCTTTTTATCCTCAAAACAGAATTCGATTATTTCTTCAGCTCGGCTTTGAGTTTTTCAAACTCATCATCCGTATCCATCGACGATGCCGACGCTCCAGATGACTGGGTGGATTTGTCCTCAATGTGCTGAGACTCCCCTTTCAGGGCCAGAAACTCCTGCTCAACCCCGGCATCAAAACTGACGTCCTCAAGCTGGTTGGTCACGCTTTCGGAATTGAGCTCAAGCTGGGCTACAGCACTGTCTTCAATATGGTTGATCTTAGCCTCAAGACGCTCAAAGGCTTCAAAGCTGGAATTATCGTCCAGATTAGCCATCTGCTCCGCAATCTGCTTCTGCGTCTTGGCCGTGGCATGCTTGGCCTTGAGGCTGTTCTTCTTGGCCTCTGACTCCCGAACCTTCTGCTCCAGCTTGCGCAGATTTCCTTTCAGCTTTTCGACCATGGCCTTCTGCTGATCGTGAGTTGCCTTGATTTGAACGGCAAGAGTTTCATGGTGCTTTTTGCGCTGCAAAGCCTCTTTAGCAAGATGATCGTTGCTTTCATCTCCGTCGTTCAGAATAGCTTTGGCTTTTGCCAGATAGTTGTTGGCGGCATTGACTTCATTCTGATAATCGCGCTCCAGCTTTTTCTGGGAAGCAATCGCAGAAGCTACATGCTTCTTCGTTGTTTTAAGCTGCTCACTCATGTCCCGAATGACCTGATCCAGCATTTTTTCAGGATCCTCTGCCGAGTCGAGCAGACTGTTGAGGTTGCTTGAAAAAATACGTTTGATTCTGTCCCAAAGGCCCATAATCTCTCCTCGTCAGGCGGACTCCGCCAGATCAAATTCAATTGCTTATGAATCTTAGTTGAAAGGATTCCAATTCTTCCAGTACTGATCGCATAACTTTGCGAATTTCCGGATCTTCATCTCTTAAAGTAAAAGAAGCAAATCTGATCTCCAGACGTCCCAGTCTGCGACGCCTTTCCTCAAAAAAAGCGCGACTTTCCTCATCCAGGGCCCCACTCTGCTTCAAGGCGCTTTCCAGATCATCTAGATAGCCGGAAATCTGGGAAAACTCATCGAGCAAGGAAGACTCCCCTGAAACTTCTTCTTCAGTGGATTCAGGAGGAAAACCGGTCGCCACTGCGAATTCGCGCAATACAAAATGATAAATGGCGAATCCAAGACCAAGAGCGAAAACAACCAGAATGAAGGCAAACTGTCCTGTACTCATCGAAAACCTCGGGGCATTTTACCACTTTCAACTTCCAAACTGTAGCAGGCCTGACGATACAATGGTAGATATGAGATTTCTAATCTGCTTCTTTCCCATCTTTTTTTGTCTGTCAATAAGGAATCTTTCTGCTCTCCCTCCTGTCGTAACCCTAAACCCGCAGGGACCGATCAATGCACAGGTTGGAGTGCCCGTAACCGTCAGTGCCGTGGCTTCAGATCCGGAAAGCAATGCTCTCTCCTTTTTCTGGCAGATCACCTCAAGCCCGGATGGCAATACCCCTCAGGTTTCAGAAGCGCGAATCAATCTCTTCCGTTCCGACGGTACATTCCTGCCTACAACACGAGGACCCTACGTACTAAGCGTGGAAGTCGATGACCAGGATGCCGATCCGACTACAAAAACGATAGCCAGCGTCCCGATCAATGCTTTTCTGAACCGTAATCTCTATGTTTCTAATACAGGAAGTGATGCTGCCACCAATCCAGGAACAGATCCTTCTTTTCCTCTGGGTAGTCTTGCCAGAGCTATTGAACTGGTGGAACCAGGAGATACCATTCTTTTACAAAGTGGTCCCGGAGCCAGTCCCACCAGCCCCACAACCTTTTTTCTGGACAATCTGATCTGGGGTGATCAGGCAACCGAAGTCAGCGGAACAGCAGAGCAACCGATTCTGATCCGCCCACAGGATGCCGGTCTCGTAGAGCTCAGACCGCAGGGAAATGCCCTGTTTGGACTCCGACTGCAAAACATCGCTCACGTTCAGCTCAGTCAGCTTGATTTCCATGGATTCATACAGCAGCACGCCCTCGTTCTTCAGGACTCCAGCAATATCCAGGTAGATTCGCTTCGTTTTACTCAGGGCAATACCGGGATCTATCTGAACCGGGTCACCAATTCCACAATTTCCAATTCCACCTTTCTGAGAAACCGGTCCGGCATCCAGATGGGGGCTACAACTTCAGTTCAGATCCTCCTGAGCCAGTTTCTGTCCCAGAGTGATCATGGGATCTATGTCGAACCCTCTTCAGGCATTCTGCATGTTACCGAACAGAACCGTATTGCCTTCTGTACCTTCTACGATAATGGTTCCCTTTTCCTGTTTGAACCCGTACCCAATGGCACCAAAATCCGGCATGGTGCCCTCAGTTTTGCCTTTGATCTCGACCTTCAGGATGATGGGCGGGACAACCGACTGACAGACCTTCTTTTTGTAAATAATATCAAGGACTTCTGGGCCGAAAAAATCGGCAATCACCAGATCGAACGTTTCATGTCCTTCTCCAATGTGATGCCTGAAAGGGATCAGCAGTTTGCCATTATCGACGGCAGTACCATCTGGACAGTGGAAGACCCCCTGATGGTCAACCCGGAAGCGGGAGACCTGAGCCTGAGGCTCAATTCCCCTGCAATTGGCAAAGGACTTGGAGGAGCCAATATCGGCTCCTACCAGGGTGCAGGTATGAATATCACCTCAGGTCCCGTTATCGTCGTGAACCAGAACAGCGGTTCCCTTTCAGCCAACTGCGGAGATATCGACAATCCGTGCAGCAGCCTCGATAACGCTATGGACAAAGCTGCTCCCGGTTCAATCATCCGGATACAGGATGGAATTTTTGTTGCTGACTTTTCCCGTCTGAAAGGGAAAACTGCTCCTGGCTGGGGTCGCATTCTTCTGGAAGGTCGAAACGGGGTCGCCATTACCTGCTCGTCTCCAGCCACCAGTGCAGTTGTTCTGGAAGACATCCCCTATGTCACTTTCAAGGATTTAAGAATCGGGGACAGGATTATCGCAGGAGCGCCAAACGACACCTGCGCCACCTATGGCGTCGACCTTCATAACTCCCGCCATGTAGAACTGACCTCGGTTCAGCTGGTCGGGAACACTACTGCGATCCGGCTGGCTTCCTCCTCCGCTCTGAAAGTCACCTCCTCCATTCTGGGAGCAGGACAGACCGGGATTGAGCAGCTGACAACACGTAATACTCCTTTCGGGGATGCCATTCCTCCCCACGCCCTTCATCTGGACAAGATCACCCTGGCAAGTCTGAACAATCCAATTCTTTCCGGGGTCGCTGCCGGATTTCAACTCAAAAACAGCATTCTGTGGGCTCAGAACCATTGTCTTTCCCTGCTTGGCGGAAGCTCCCTCATCGATCCCCTGATTGAATATTCTCTCTGCCGGGAGACTACGACCACTTCCCAGGCTCTGTTCGGGGGAAATGGAAATCTTTACGGGCTTCACCCTCAACTGCGAAGTACCGATCCTGCCACCTTCAATCTGAATCCCATTCCTTCAGCCCAGCTGATGGATAATGGAGTGACCGCAATCTCAAGCGCCCTGAATGCAGGGAATCCATCCTACCGGCCAGGAACCCCGATCCTAAGAGAATTTGAGCTATCCAGTCTGCCGATTGTTCCCGTCACCGTCACACCAGGCCTGAATGGTGTCATCGATATGGGGGCTCTGGAACAGGCCATTACAGATACCGATGGAGATGGCATTCCCAACCTGATGGAAAAGGAACCCTATTATTCCGGAGTCATGAACCCCAATGATGCCAATGATATCTTTCTGGATTCTGATGGCGACGGCCTGAACAACGGAATTGAAATCAAGGAAACCGGAACCTGTATCACAGCTTCGCTCCAGTCTCCTGCGACAACAAGCTGCCAGGACCCAGCCGACTCGGATCAGGACGGTTTTTCCGACAGTATCGAATATGCCATTGGGTCCAATCCAACTGTAGACGATTCCCGGATCATCCTTCAGGCCGTGCCCAAACCTCTGATTATCAAACCTACCGATACGGCTCCTCCCTCCCGCCTAAAATTTCTGGGCAAGGAAAAAGAGAGTCGCACACCCAAAAATCTGTGGCTTCTTTGTGGCATTCCCGGTCGAACCTTCAACCCCTGTCTGACTTCCACTCAAATCATCGAGCAGCGAAACCTGGAAGCCTCCTTAAGAAAGCTTGAATTCGATGCTTCGGATACAGATCTTCTGGTAACCCTGCGCGAACCGGGAACCTATACCATCGCCCTGGACCAGATTCTGGGTTTTACCGGGACGCCTCTGACCAATGTTCCTTCTCTGGCAACAGATCGGGCCGTCACCACAGTGATCATTTTAGATTCCCCTCCAAGTGCCCAGGTTCCCCCGGATCGGATGACCATAGCCGTTGCTGACGGCCCTCATTTTCTGTCTGGTGGAGTCAATATCCCCATGACCCATATCGAACCCAACGGGGGCTCAATTGTCCTGACAGAATGGCTGGAACAAAGTGGCAATCCCAATTGTATTCTGCCTGATGCCACAGACTCCAATCCCCTTCTGCCTCTGAAAAATGACAGCTATGTCTGCCGATACCGTGTCAAACTGACCGACAGTACAGGACGCCAGTCGATCTCCTCCCAGGAGCTTGCCATCAGCGTGATTGGCAATACCAGAGAACTGCCCTGGGTCGACCCGACCTCTCCATCCTCAATCCTTCTTGGTACTCCCCAGCCTGTCACAGCAAGACCCAGCTCATCGGTTTCGACCGTGTACTGGGAAATTACTACGGGAACAGCTCGTCTGCTGAACACATCCGGAGCTGTCCAGATTTCCCCCTGCTGGCCAGGGGGAACGCCAACCAATCGCTGTGCCACAGGTTCCAGTATCCAGCTGGAGGGAAGTGCTGTTGGTGCCCTGATTATCAAAGTCACCGGTTATGATGCAAACGGTTACCCCACGGATCCCAAGTCTCTTGGAACCGTAGTCAATGCCAACAGCAACCGGGCTCCGATCGCCCAGGTCTTCGGTCCTGACGCGATCTATGAAAACCGGCTGATCGAATACGACGCTTCCGACTCACGAGATCCGTCACCTCTGAATGCCAATACTTCATCATCAGTATTTCTTTACGAGTGGCACCAGACTGAAGGCCCCACTGTCTTTCCGGAAACCCTTGGCTCAATCCTTCGGTTTCGCCCCATCTGGCCCGGACACTACTCTTTTGAGCTGACCGTCATGGATACAACAGGAGCCCGCTCCCTGCCTTTCAAAGTCTCCACTCTGGTTTTACCCGAAAACACATTCATTCCTGTGGCAACCATCACAGGGCCTGATTCTGCCAATGCCGGACGTATTGCCGAGCTCCACGCCTTTCAGTCAAGACCTCAGGATTGTAGTTCCCTCCAGGTCCAGACTGCGGAAAATACCTTCGAACAAATCTGTAACCCTGTTCTCAGCAAATTCTGGAACCTGAAATCCGGGCCATCCCCCCTTTCCCTGGTAGTGGAACCCTCCGACACTCTTACCTACAGTCTGAAAAACGGAGGTTATTATCTGTTTGAACTCATTGTCGGAGACAGCACCGGCCTCTTCTCCAATCCTGGTTACAGCTACGTGCAGGTGACTTCCGACTCCCAGAATCCCCCTGTGGCAAATGCCGGCAACAATAAAATTGCCTCCATCGGTGCCAGAGTGGAACTCAACGGCTACACATCAACCGATCCGGATCGAAATGATGTTTTAAGCTATTCCTGGCGCCAGATTTCAGGACCATCCGTCTCTTTGTCCAATACCACCAGTCAGATTGCCAGTTTCCAATCGACCGAATCGGGGAGCTATATCTTTGAACTGACCGTTTATGATGGCAAGGAATTTTCGGCTCCATCGTATGTACGCGTCGATATTCTTCCTCAGGAAAGCAATTATCCTGGCATTGAACCCAATCCATACACCGGGGTCAAACCCAGCGAGTTAAGCGATGCCGTTCTCGACGGAAAACCCAAAAACTGCTTTATCGTAACCGCCTCTTTTGGAGTCCACAGCCCAGAAGTGCGGATCTTTACCGCCCTACGGGACGGGTTTCTTCTGAAAACCTGCTGGGGTATCGCTCTGATGCGCCTTTACTATCACCTCTCCCCAGCTATGGCTCGTACTCTTAAAACTTCTGAAGGCTTGCGCCACCTGTGCCGATTTGGTTTATGGCTGCTCCTGCTGGTACCGCTGTTTTTACTTCTGCTCCCTTTTTTATGGACTTTTTCTCTAAAATCAGACCGTATTTTTGCCGATAAGAACACCGGATAGACTTTGCCAAGACTTCGCAAAACCGGCCAACACAAACCTTGCATGGATGCAGGAAATCGTTCACCCAGGGAAGGGTGATTCGAGGAGACATCCGTGGGATTCCGTATCAACAACAATATCACTGCCCTGATTGCTCAGGGAAATCTGCAAAAAAATCAGAACTCCCTGACCACATCTATCGAACGCCTTTCATCCGGTCTCAGAATCAATCGCGGAGCAGATGATGCCGCCGGTCTGACCATTTCGGAAAAACTCAGAGGTCAGATCCGGGGTCTGAACCGCGCCATGTTAAATGCTCAGGATGGCATATCGCTGATTCAGACAGCCGAAGGTGCCCTGAATGAGAATGCCTCCATCCTGAACCGGATGCGTGAACTGGCAGTCCAGTCCTCCAACGACACCCTGACCACCAACGATCGCCTTGAAATCCAGAAGGAAATCGATCAGCTTGTGGATGAAATTGACAGGATCGCTCTGACTACGGAATTCAACACCAAAAAGCTTCTGGATGGAACAGCAACAGCAATTGTCACCTCAAATGAAGAAGGTATCCGTGGACTTCAGGTCGGTTCTACAAGAGCTTCTGCCGGCGATTATGTCGTAGAAATCAATCTGTCTACACCGGGAGCCCGGGAAGAGCAGGCTTCCAATATTCTGCGTCTTAAAGAAGGTGGCGAACTGGTCACTCTGGATTCCAAGCTTGGAAACATCGACTCTTTCTATGACAACGAAGGCAACAATATCCTGCGGGATCCTGTCCAGCTAACTCTAAGAGGCAATAGTTCTGCTGCCAGTCTGACGATTTCTTCTGATGTCAGTATCAATGAACTTGTGGAAAACATCGAAACCCTGATTCGCCGCCCCAAAAATCAGGGTGGTCTGAATATTGAAGGAACAGATGTTTCCTTTGATGCCGACAAAGGCCAGATTTACATCAAATCGGGTAAAGAAGGAACTTCTGGAGAAATCTCATTTTCCACAGATGAAGATCTGATCAAAGCCTTCGGCTTTCAACAGGTTTTTCCTTCAGCCGATCCTGCCTACCGGGCAACTGCCATTCAGCAGGGAGTTTCTACGCCAATTCAGGCAACTGCTTCTACCACGACAGATCGCTTCAGTGGGGTCATTCCCGGTATCGATCTGCAGTTCTCCCCTCCAACATCAGCCCAGATTGAAGCCAAGTTTTCTCCGGAAAAGATCATACGGACCGGGGATTCCCCGATCATTTTTGAATTCGCCGATACCGATGCTGAAGTCACAGAGTCCCGACGATCCGATATTGTCCGGGTCAGTCTGCCAGCCAACCGTTCGTTCACCCTCACTTCCATTCAGACCATCATCAATGACAGCGTACGGGTCGGATACAATGTTTTGACCCGTGGGGCCAATGTCAGTATCTATAGCTACGGGGGCAGTGACAACACCTATACGGCCCCCTCGATCCGGGCTTCTTTTCAGGGAGACAATCTTGTTCTGACTTCCGGAATGAACGGATCCTCCGCAAAGATTTCCATCTTTAATGCCAATTCTGCCGCAGTGAATGTTCTGGGCGTTCAAAATGGGACATTCAATGGAGAGCGGGGTGAAAATGCCCGCATTATCGGCACCAAGGATATCGGCAATGGCACCAATATCGGAAGCACCAATCTGCAGATTTCGATCACCGGACCTGATGGAAGAGTCGTCAATAACATCTTCTTTCAGGCTAACAGCAATGTGTCCACCATCTCATTGACCTCCACCATCAATAACAGTCTGAGAGCTGCCAACATCAAGGTCGAGAGCCATTTAGATGCCAATGGCAACCTTGTCATTCAATCTCTTGAGGACGGTGAGGATACCTCGATTAAACTTAATGCCGTCTCCGGAAACATCAATGATCTGGGCGTGGTCAATGGGGCTTCCGCCAATGGAAGAGGAGGAATTCCGGCGAATTTCATCGGAAAAACCAATACATCATTCTCAGAACTTGGCTATACTTTTGACAATACCCTGGCATTTGAACTATCGGATCAGTATGGAGCCCGTTCCGGCCTGGTCGTATTTGGTTCTGATGTCAGTATTACCGCTGCCAATGCCTCTACTTTTGTAGCTACCAGCAATAATATCACCATGTCCCAGACTTCGATTGCCGCCGTTCTCAATGCCTCGGATCTGAAGACAACAGATATCGGTTTTGATTTTGATGCCGCCGGACGTCTCCGGTTCAAATCCAAATCTGTCGGTCAGGATGCCAGGATTCTGATGCAGTCCCGCTCTCCTCTAAGTATTCCCGGAATCAGTGCATCTGGAGGAGTCGGCAATGTCTCACTGTTCAGTCCTTCGACTTCTCAGACAACCGTGCTTTCCAGTTTTGGAATCGACGGCTCTCAGGTTGCAACCGGTGCAGGACGCACTAAATACACCGTCCATGTTTCTGATCGCTCCTTCATTCTTCAAATCGGAGCCAATGAAAACCAGATTCTGGAATCGAGCATCGCGAACTTCACTTCACGCTCTCTTGGGCTTGATGGCCTGGATGTCACCAGTTTTCGCAGTGCGACAAAAGCCTTGGGAGCCATTGACAGGGCTGTCAACCAGGTCAGCTCCGAGCGATCCAAGCTCGGCTCCCTGCAAAACCGCCTCACTTCAACGGTCAATAACCTTACTGTGACCTCCACAAACCTTCAGGCTGCCGAAAGCCGGATCCGGGATGTGGATGTTGCTATGGAAACCGTAGCCTTCACCCGAAACCAGATTCTGATTCAGGCCGGTACCGCTCAACTTGCCCAGGCCAATGCCCTTCCCCAGCAGGCACTCCAGCTTCTGGGTGGCTAAGAGATTTAAGAGACCCCCTCTCCAGCTTTTGGAGGGGGGGCTTTTTCCATTTGCGGGAAACCCAGAATCAGCAGAGGAAGCAGACTTCCCAAAAGACTGAATATCAGAGTCAGTACAAAATGGGTCAGGGAAACCGCAACAACCGAGCTGACCGAAAGATCCGACAAAAGACTCAGATAAACCTGCTCCTTCACCCCAAGACCATTCCAGGAAATCGGCAGCCACGCCGCCAGATTGGCGCTTAAAACCGCCGGAAAACTACTGAGAAAGGACAATTCCCCAAAAGAAGAACGAAGCAGGGCATGAAAGCCGAAAGCAAAAATAGCATAGGACAAAAAACTCAGCCCATACTGAAGATAGTGGATCTTCAATCCGGCATGACTGATCCGGAATTTCTGCACGATACGGTAGTGAATCCAGGGACTTAAAAGAAAAAGAAGGGGTATCCAGGCGTGTAATGTCGGAGCAAAGGCCCATAAAAAGCCACCGAAGAGAATCAGAAAATCAAAGAAACGATCGTGAATTAGAAGAGCCAGTCCACGTCTAGCATCGATTTGATGCCGCCGCAAGAACTGGATTCTCAAGAGTTCACCCACCCGGCCCGGGGTCACCAGTCCAAAGAAGTTGGATGCAAAAAAAACGGACAGGGTATCACGAAGGACAATTTTTTCGTTCTGGAAGCAAAGATGCCAACGCAGGGATTTCACCCAAAGACCCATAGCCGCGCTCAAGCCAGCACCGATCAGCAGAACGGGGCTCAGCGACACCACCGCCTTTTCGAATTCAGGCCAGTTCACTCGGGTAAGAACCCGGTACAAAAGAAAAAAGCCGGCCAGGAGCAGAGATTTCTGAAGCCATTTTTTCAAGCTCTTTCACCCGTTCTCAATTCAAGATTCAGCCAAGGATATGTTCGACACTGCTCTTCCAGACTTTTCAATGCCTTTGAGGGAAAACTCTCAAAATATTCAAGCTCAGCCAGGAGCTCGATCAGAACAAAAAAATGGTGCGAAAACTCCCCCTTGTACCGGATGACAATCCCCAAATCCACATCCGGAAGATACCACCAGGACAGATCATAGCCATTACCTTCATAGATGCAGCCCATCGGAAAAGAGATACCCATTTCATCCAGAGATTGTCGGGTGAATAAAGGAGGACCTTTCAGTAAAGGTCGCTTTCCCCACAGTCGATGAGAAACTTTCTTTAGAAGGAGCATTCCCTCCTGGTCGCAGAAGAGTTCCTCCATTTCAGATGCCTGCAGGCGATCCTGATCCCGAAAAACCATACGAAAATGACGCTTGAATTCAATCCATGAATTCCCCGCATCCAGGTGCAAAAGCTCTGAGAATAAAAACTCCAGAACCTGATAATGCTCAAGAGAACGCTTCCAGCGGTATCTGGAGCGGGACAGTTTCCCTCTACGGGCACTGATTTCAATGGACTCGAGAAATTTAGGCGGAACCGGCCGATAACTCAAAGGGAGCCAGTCCTCTTCTCCCAAAAGCGGCTCCAGGCCAGCCTGACTTCTAAGAGACTCCCATAAATCCCACCAGAAAAGATGCTGAAGATTTCCCAGAAGAACAGATTTGGGGAAGTTTGGAGCAACAATTGCAGGACTTTGTGCCGACAGAATACAGACATCCACCGGAACCTCGCTTACGATCTGGGAACAGAAAAGTTCACAAAGACTCAGGGATTCCACAGTATCCCTTCTTTTATCGGCTCCCAACCTCTTAAAACCTCATGAAGAACTTCCTGAAGATCAGAAAAATAAAGCCCAAGCTGTTTTAAGGATACCGCCGAAAAATCCTGCCCTCCTTCTTCAAAATCCTGAAAAACATTCAGACCACAGCCAAGAATGGAGAGGCTCAAAGAATTGCCGGAAAAGACATTCTCTACCAGTACACCCATGAGTTTACGGGAACCGACATAGACATCATTGGGAAATTTCAGACGGGCGTCAATTCCTTTGGTCTGAAGCCAGGAAACAACATTTAGGGACAGGGATTGAATCAGTTTGAGTTCCCAATCCTCCTCAACAACTGGACAAATCCGCATGGAAAAGTAAAGCCCCCCAGGTACGGAATACCAGTTTCGACCGTACTGGCCTCTACCCTTTGTCTGCACACGGGAAAAAACCACAGAAGAATTGGGAGTCATTTTCTGAAAATGAACGCGCACCCAGTCCAGAGTGGAATCAACTTCTTCAAGTTCAAGGATCCGATCCGGAATCACGTCATATCAGGCCGACATGGAGCCTAGTCTCTCCTGCAGAAAGTTGTACTTTTCATGAATCGCTTCTGACATCTTCTGCAAAACCTTCACTTCATGCATGCAGTGCTCAATTGAATTGACATTATCAGAGAAGGCTTTCAGGACACGATCGATTTCATAGCCACAGGACCCTTCCTCAACTGCCAGTCTGGCCATGTAGTCCTCAACTCCTTTCTGAGCACCGATAAAAACCTGATTGGAAATTTTAAGACGTTCGGCCAGGGAGCGAGTCACGTGCAAAATCAATTCCGGATTGTCTTTGACGAGCTGATCGATCTCCGCACTCTCAATGCACATCAGTCTTGCGCGGGTCAGGGACTTGACTGTGGCCGTCCTTTTATCAAAACCCTTGTTTCTGGAGGCATAACCTAGCAAAACAGAAATTTCACCAATGATGTCGCCCTTTCTTTCATAACAAGCGACCATTTTATCGCCGACAAAAACTCCAAGCTTGCCTGTGACCAGAACATACATCCGATCCCCGACTTCGCCGTTGTAACAGACAATTTCTCCGGCCTTCTTTACAACCAGATTTCCGGAATTGAACAGACTGTCATTGAGATCATCAAGAGCCGACTCCTGTACATAGGACTTGGAATCAATCGCCTGTTTCTGATATTTGAGCAGCCGGTTGTACAGAGGAGAATTCTTGAACTGCTCGTGAATCTTGGCCAGTTGCTGATCTCTTGTAGTAATGGATTTCTTCAGAATCCTGCTGGCCAGAGAAACATAGATGGTGGAGAACTCCTTCACCATATTGTCCACTTGACTCAGAATGCTGTTATAGCGCGAGATAAAGATATTGATGTCCTTCAGGCGCTTGGCTATTGTAATCGAGATATTCAGACCCAGCCGGGCATTCTTGAGAATCGTGTTATTAAAACTGGCCTCCAAAGCTGGAATTGCAGCCACAATCGATTCAACCTTGGCGACAATAGTGGCTGTTCTGGGCTGGGCCAGAAGAGCTCCAAGCTCTCCGAAATTTACCATTTTTCCCTTGATACTGGTAATTCTCTTCCCCTGCTGCTTGATAATTTCGATCTTGTCCATCATATACGTATTTGGCTGAAACAGGTCTTCATCCGTATAGATCACATCCAGCTCACCATCCACTAGAATAAACAGCTCTCCCGATGGCTCGCCCTGAACACAAATGAACTCACCTGGCGAATACACCCGCTTCAAAAGGCTGGAAACTGCTTTGGGTCCGGCAGCCTGGGCTTTGGCTTCCCTTTCGGCCGAATCATCGATCATCGCCGTTTCGATACCGAATTTATTCAGATGCCTGATGTGGCTTTCGGTCAGTGGTACTCCGCGGGGCACCACCACAGAACTTCCCTGCATCAGATCCTCTGCGAGAATCATTCCCGGGTTCAGTTTTTCTACAGGCAATACCAGCATGGATTATCTTTCCTCAAACCTGTTGAGCCAGAGAATGACTTGCAGCCTGAACCGTCATTTCCAATTCCCTGTCCTGATGACAGGCCGAAACGAAGCATGCCTCGTACTGGGAAGGAGGAAGGTAGATTCCCTGCCGGAACATACCGTGAAAGAATGCTCTGAACCCTTCCATATCGCATTGGTCCACATCCGCTTTAGAGACAACCTCCGTATTGCTGAAAAACAAGGTGAACATACTTCCGCAGACATTTGCCTGCATCGCTATGTGCAATTTTGCGGCCTCACCCAGAATTCTGTCCACCAGATCCCGACAGAACTTTTCCATATGAACCCATGGATTCAGCTCATCCAGGCGCTTTAAAGTTGCAAGACCACACGCCATTCCGACTGGATTGCCGCTTAGAGTGCCAGCCTGATAGACAGGGCCTTCCGGAG